>DATHAK010000276.1:0-13363 GCA_035296685.1 Blastococcus sp. | reverse complement strand
CTGATCCGTGCCCCGCACGAGTGGGGTTCCAAGTCACGCACACTTCGTGACACACGTAACCTGTGCGCGCCGTGTTCGTTACCCACCAGTAGTGGCGGTCCACCCTCGTCCCGGATGCGGACGACGAGTTGGTACCGCACGCTGCCGGGGCTCGCCGATTCGGCGGGGCGGGGACCGGCGGTGCAGCCGGAGCGGGAGGCGGGAGTCAGGTGGGCGTCGCGGTCGAGGTCGATGGGCTGACCAAGTCGTTCGGCAGCCAGAACATCTGGAGCGATGTCACCCTCACGCTCCCGCCGGGCGAGATCTCGGTGTTGCTGGGGCCCTCCGGCACCGGCAAGTCGGTCTTCCTCAAGTCGCTGGTGGGGCTGCTCAAGCCCGAGCGCGGGTCGATCCTCATCAAGGACACCGACATCGTCCGGACCAGCGAGCACAAGCTCTACGAGATCCGGAAGCTGTTCGGCGTCCTGTTCCAGGACGGCGCGCTCTTCGGCTCGATGAACCTGTTCGACAACATCGCCTTCCCACTGCGCGAGCACACGAAGAAGAGCGAGTCCGAGGTCAGGTCCATCGTCCTCGAGAAGATGGACATGGTCGGCCTGCAGGGCGCCGAGGGGAAGCTGCCCGGCGAGATCTCCGGCGGCATGCGCAAGCGCGCCGGCCTGGCCCGTGCTCTCGTGCTCGACCCCGAGATCATCCTGTTCGACGAGCCGGACTCCGGGCTCGACCCGGTGCGCGTCGCCTACCTCAACCAGCTCATCGTCGACCTCAACGCCCAGATCGACGCCACGTTCCTCATCGTCACGCACGACATCGGAACCGCCCGCACGGTGCCCGACAACCTCGGCCTGCTGTTCCGCCGCAACCTGGTCATGTTCGGCCCCCGCGAGCAGCTGCTCACCTCGCAGGAGCCCGTCGTCCGGCAGTTCCTCAACGGCCGCCGCGAGGGCCCGATCGGCATGAGCGAGGAGAAGGACGTCGCCCAGGTCGAGGCCGAGATGGCGGCACTGGAGGCGCGCGGCGGCGACTCGCACAACGGCGTGGGCCCCAAGGGCGCCAGCGGTGGCGAGGCGGTTCCGCCGCAGCTGACGCCGACGGAGGGCCTGCCCGAGCGCAAGGCCGAGCGCCGCCGCCAGGAGCGGGTGGCGCGCATGCTGCACGATTTCGACGAGGAGACCCAGGCGGCGATCCGCAAGTCGCTGCCCGAGGACCTGCTGGCCCAGGCCGACTCGGGCGCCTTCGAGCCGACCACCGGCGCCGGCGGGCGGCACTGGGCCCCCGAGCCGGACGCGGGGGCGAGCGCCCGTGCCGCGACCGCCACACTGCCCCGGCAGGGCGGTGACGGGTGACGGCCACCGACAAGCCCAAGGCCCCGGGCCTGCTCGACGGCAAGTTCTCCCCGACGAGGCCGCTCGCGGCCAGCGGCAACCTGTTCGCCTTCGCGCTCGACACGATGAAGGCGCTGCCCAAGCGCCCGTTCCAGATCCGCGAGTTCATCCAGCAGACCTGGTTCATCGCCAGCGTGACCATCGTCCCGACGGCGCTGGTCGCGATCCCGTTCGGCGCGATCATCGCGCTGCAGCTCGGTTCGCTGACCCGCCAGCTCGGCGCGCAGTCGTTCACCGGCTCGGCGTCCGTCCTCGCGGTCCTGCGCGAGGCCAGCCCCATCGTGACGGCCCTGCTCATCGCCGGGGCGGGCGGCACGGCCATCTGCGCCGACCTCGGTGCCCGCAAGATCCGCGACGAGATCGACGCGATGGAGGTGCTGGGGATCAGCCCCATCCAGCGCCTGGTCGTGCCCCGGGTGCTGGCCTCCATGCTGGTCGCCGTCCTGCTCAACGGGCTGGTCAGCGTGGTCGGCGTCGCGGGCGGCTACTTCTTCAACGTCGTCCTCCAGGGCGGGACGCCGGGGGCCTACCTGGCGTCCTTCAACGCGCTGGCCCAGGTGGAGGACTTCTGGTCCGGCGAGGTAAAGGCCCTGATCTTCGGCCTGATCGCCGGCATCGTGGCCTCCTACAAGGGGCTGCGCGCGGGCGGTGGACCCAAGGGCGTGGGTGACGCGGTGAACCAGTCCGTCGTCATCACGTTCCTGCTGCTCTTCGCGGTGAACTTCGTGATCACCGCCATCTACTTCCAGCTCGTGCCACCGAAGGGGCAGTGATGGCCCTTCTGTCACCGACCGACCGGTTGCGGGTCGGGCTGCGGCGCCTCAAGAAGGTGTACCGGCAGCCGCTGGGCACGCTCGACGACCTGGGCGACCAGATCAGCTTCTACGCGCGGGCGCTGGCGTGGACCCCGCGCACGGTGCGCCGCTACAAGAAGGAGACGTTCCGGCTGCTGGCCGAGGTCACCTTCGGCACCGGCGCCCTGGCCGTCATCGGCGGCACCGTCGGCGTCATCGCCTTCCTGTCGTTCTTCACCGGCACCGAGGTCGGCCTCCAGGGCTACGCGGCGCTGGACCAGCTCGGCACCTCGGCGTTCACCGGCTTCCTCTCCGCCTACTTCAACACCCGCGAGATCGCGCCGCTGGTCGCCGGCCTGGCGCTGTCGGCGACGGTCGGCTGCGGCTTCACCGCGCAGATCGGCGCCATGCGGATCAACGAGGAGATCGACGCCCTCGAGGTCATGGGCGTGCCCTCGCTGCCGTTCCTGGTCACCACGCGCATCATCGCCGGCTTCGTCGCCGTCATCCCGCTCTACGTGCTCGGGCTGCTCACCAGCTACTTCGCGACGCGCACCATCGCCACCCAGGCCTACGGGCAGTCCGAGGGCACCTACGACCACTACTTCAACCTGTTCCTGCCACCGCAGGACGTGCTGTGGTCGTTCCTCAAGGTGCTGGTGTTCTCGGTCGTGATCATCCTGACCCACTGCTACTACGGCTACAAGGCCAGCGGTGGCCCCGCCGGTGTCGGTCTCGCCGTCGGCCGCGCGGTCCGGTTCTCGATCGTCGCGATCAACATCATCGACCTGTTCCTGTCGCTGGCCATCTGGGGCTCGACCACGACCGTCCGGATCGCGGGGTGATGCGGACATGAGTTCAGGAGCGGGACACGTGATCCGCCGGCGCCTGCAGGGCGTCGCCTTCCTCGTCGTGCTGGCGCTGCTGCTCGGGCTGTCGGTCGCGGTCTACCAGAAGGTGTTCACCGAGGTCGCGCACGTGACCCTGGAGACCGACACCGCCGGCAACCAGCTGCAGGAGGCCTCCGACGTCAAGATCCGCGGCGTGATCGTCGGCGAGGTCCGCGAGGTGAAGGCCAGCCAGGACGGCGCGACGATCGAGCTGGCCATCGCGCCGGACCACCTCGACCAGATCCCCGCGAACGTCAGTGTCCGCCTGCTGCCCAAGACACTGTTCGGCGAGCGCTTCGTCGCGCTCCAGCTGCCGAAGGACCCCTCCGAGGAGCGGCTGTCCGACGGCGACGTCATCACCCAGGACCGCACCCGGAACGCCATCGAGCTGCAGCGGGTCATCGACGACACCCTCCCGCTGCTGCAGGCCGTGCACCCCGAGGACCTCTCCTTCACCCTCGGCGCGGTGGCCGACGCGCTGCGCGGCAAGGGCGACGAGCTGGGCGCCAACCTCGCCACCACCGGCGAGTACTTCGGCCAGATCAACACGGTGCTGCCGCAGCTGCAGGCGGACATCTCCGAGCTGGCCGACTTCGCCGAGACCTACGAGGGTGCGGCCGACGACCTGCTCGCCGTCCTCGACAACCTGGCGATCACGAACGCCACCGTCGTCGACCAGGAGGAGCAGCTGCGCCGCACGTTCACCGTCGGCACGAGCTCGTCCAACGTGACGGCCGGCTTCCTGGAGCGGAACGAGAGCACCATCATCTCCCTCGCCGAGACGTCCCGGCCCGTGCTCGGCCTCTTCGCCGAGTACTCGCCGGTGTACCCGTGCCTGCTCGAGGGCCTCGCGCGGTCCGTCCCACGCATCGGCGAGACGTTCGGGGCCGACGGTGACCCGGCGCTGAACCTGAACATCCAGTTCACGTTCCCGCCGCGGAACCCGTACAAGCCCGGTGACCAGCCGACCTACACCGCGAACTCCGGGCCCGACTGCCGGGGGCTGGACAACATCGACGCCGAGATCGCGCAGGCGCAGTCCGGTGAGTACTACTGCCCCCCTCCGCCCGACGACGGCGTCGACTCGACCGAGAGCGAGTTCCGCGCCGAGCCCGCCTGCTACGAAAGCGGGCCGGACGACGGCAGCACCGCGTCGTCGCCCGGAGCGGGGCGGTCCCTGCCGCTGAACCTGGCCGGCTCCACCGCCGAGCTGGACTTCGTGCGCAGCATCCTGGCCTACCAGACCGGCGCCGACCCCGACGACGTCTCCGATCTGAGCGCCGCGACGCTGGCGCCGATCCTGCGGGGCAAGAGCGTGATGCTCGGATGAAGGGCCAGATGAGGGGCCTGGCCGCGCCGCTGGTCAAGCTGGTGATCTTCGCCGTCGTCACCACGCTGTCGGCGTACGTGCTCGTCACGACGATCACCAACGCCGGCTACGGCGAGCAGCTGACCTACACGGCCCAGTTCACCGACGTGGCGGGGCTGGTGGAGGGCGACGAGGTGCGCATCGCGGGCGTCCGCGTCGGCCAGGTGGTCGGCATCGGGCTGGCCGAGGAGACCGAGCGGCCGGTGGCCGAGGTCGAGCTCGAGGTCAGCGCCGACATCCCGCTGCCCGCGGCGGTCGAGGCGAAGATCCGCTACCGCAACCTGGTCGGCCAGCGCTACATCGCGCTCTCCGAGGGCGAGGGCTCGGGTGGGGAGACCCTGGACGAAGGCGCGGTCATCCCGCTGTCGCAGACGACCAACGCACTCGACCTCACGGTCCTGTTCGGGGGCTTCCAGCCGCTCCTGCAGGCCCTCTCGCCGGCGGACGTGAACCGGGTGTCCTTCGAGATCATCCAGGTGTTCCAGGGCGAGGGCGGCACCATGGAGAGCCTGCTCGGGCACGTCGGCTCGCTGACCAACTCCCTGGCCGACCGCGACCAGGTCATCGGCAGCGTCATCGACAACCTGACGACGGTCATGGGCACGCTGGCCGCGCGGGACCAGCAGCTGTCGGACCTCGTGGTCAACCTCCAGGAGTTCGTCACCGGCCTGGCCGGCGACCGCGAGGCGATCTTCGACTCGCTGCAGACCATCGACGAGCTCGCCGCGTCCACCAGCGGCTTCCTCGAGCAGGCCAGGGCCCCGCTGGCCGCCGACATCCAGGCGGTCGGCGGCCTGTCGCAGAACCTGGCCGACACCGGCGACCTGGTGGAGAAGTTCCTGCAGACCGCCCCGGTGAAGCTCGACCTGACCACGAGGACGGCGATCAACGCGAGCTGGTTCAACTTCTTCTTGTGCAGCGCGGGCGGCACCGTGACGCTCCCGACCGTCAGCGGCCAGCAGCCCGTCGCGCAGGAGTTCGAGTTCGCGAGCGGCGCGGAGGGGTGCGGCTGATGGCCGGCCAGTCGAAGAACTTCCGCGACCGCAACCCCGTCGTCGTCGGCGGGGTCAGCCTCGCCGTGATCGCCGCCCTGGTGTTCCTCGCCTTCAACGCGCAGTCGCTGCCGCTGATCGGCGGCGGCACCGTCTACAAGGCGCAGTTCTCCGAGGCCGCGGGCCTGCAGCCCGACGACCCGGTGCGGGTCGCGGGCGTGAAGGTGGGCAAGGTGGAGAGCCTCGCGCTCGAGGACGGGGCGGTGACCGTCGAGTTCCGGGTGCAGGACGCCTTCGTCGGCGACCGGTCCGAGGCGGCCATCAAGATCGAGACCGTGCTGGGTGCCAAGTACCTGGCGCTGGTCCCGCGTGGCTCGGAGCCGCTCGACCCCGACGACCGCATCCCGGTGGATCGCACCGCCTCGCCCTACGACGTCGTCGAGGCGTTCGCCGATCTCTCCTCGACGGTGCAGGACATCGACACCGCCCAGCTGGCGTCCAGCTTCGAGGTGCTGGCGGAGACCTTCACCGACACCCCCGACGAGGTGCGCACCTCCCTGCAAGGGCTGGCCCGCCTCTCCGACACCATCGCCTCGCGGGACGAGCAGCTCCGGAGCCTCCTGACGGCGACCCGGGACGTCACGCAGGTCCTCGCCGACCGCAACGGCGAGTTCACCCAGCTGATCCTCGACTCGAACACGCTGCTGACCGAGGTGCAGGAGCGGCGCGAGCTCATCGACTCGATCCTCACCAACACCCAGGAGCTCGCCCGGCAGCTCTCCGGCCTGGTGGCCGACAACCGGGAGACCCTCACGCCGGCGCTGCAGCAGCTGTCCCGGGTGACCGACATCCTGGCCCGCAACCGGGCCAACCTGGCCGCCACCGTGAACGAGCTGGCGCCCTTCGTCCGGGTCTTCACCAACACGCTCGGCAACGGCCGCTGGTTCGACAGCTTCGTCAACGACCTGATCCCGACCGTCGTCGGAGCGGCCGTGTGCAGCGGGGCCTCGACGCCGGCGACGGGCTGCAACGGGGGAGGTGCGTGATGAGCGGGACACTGCAGCGCGCCGTCGCCGCCGCCGCTGCCCTGGTCCTGCTGGCCGCACTCGGCTGGACCATCCTCAAGCCGGCCGGCCAGTACCGGGTCACCGCCTTCTTCACCGAGACGGTCGGCCTGTACCCCGGCTCCGACGTGCGCGTGCTCGGCATCCGGATCGGCACCATCGACGACGTCGTCCCCCTGGGCGACAAGGTGCGCGTGGAGATGAGCATCGAGGACGACTACGACATCCCCGCCGACGCGGACGCCATCGTCCTGGCGCCGTCCCTCGTCTCGGACCGCTACGTGCAGTTCTCGCCGGTCTACGACGGCGGCCCGACCATGGAGGACGGCGACGAGGTGCCCCTGGACCGCACGGCCATCCCCGTCGAGCTGGACGCGGTCTACGCCGCGCTCGACGAGCTGTCGGCCGCACTCGGGCCCACCGGCGCCAACGAGAACGGCGCCCTCTCCGACCTGGTCGACGTCGGTGCGGCCAACCTCGACGGCAACGGCGAGGCGCTGAACCGGACCCTCACCGGCTTCTCGCAGGCGGTCCAGACCCTGGCGGAGAACCGCGACGACCTCTTCGGCTCGATGGACAACCTGCAGACCTTCACCAGCGCGCTGGCCACGATCGACGCACAGGTGGGTCAGTTCAACGACAACATGGCGGCGGTCAGCGAGCTGCTGGCCAACGAGCGGGAGGACCTCCAGGAGGCCATCTCGCTGCTCACCGATGCGCTGGCCGACGTGGCGGACTTCGTGCAGGACAACCGGACGCTGCTGACCACCAACGTCGACCGGCTGGCCGACGTCACCCTCGTCCTCGTGCAGCAGCGGGCGAAGCTGGCCGAGGTGCTCGACGTGGCCCCGGCCGCGCTGAGCAACCTGGCCCGCGCCTACAACCCCGACTACGGCACCCTCGACACCCGCGACAACGGGCTCGGCTCGCTGAACGCCGAGGTCGTGGTGTGCGGGGCGCTCGCGCAGGCCGGCCGGGTCGACCTGACGGCGGACCTGCCCCTCGCCGACCCGACGGCGCCGCTGCGGGACGCCGTCGAGCAGGTCTGCGCCCGGCTGCTCTCCGGTGACGCCGACAACCTGAACGGTCCCGACGACCTGAACGGCAACGGCATCCCCGACTACGAGGAGCTGCGTCAGGCGCTCCTCGGTCAGGCCGGCGGCGGTGGCGGCGGCGTCTCGCTGCCCGGTCTTCCCCCGGTGGGTGCCCCGTGACCGGGCGGCTGAGGCGGGTCACGGCCCTGGCGGCGGGCGTCGTCCTGCTCGGGGGCTGCGGCTTCCGGGGGGCCTACTCGCTGAGCCTCCCGGGCGGCGCCGACACCGGCGACGACCCCTACACGGTCGAGATCGAGTTCCTCGACGTCCTCGACCTCGTGCCGCAGTCCGGCGTCCGGGTCGCCGACGTGCCCGTGGGCCGGGTCGAGGACATCGAGCTCGACGAGGAGGACTGGACCGCGGTGGTCACCATCACGGTCAACCGGGACGTCGAGCTGCCGGAGAACGCGGTCGCGGCCATCCAGCAGTCGTCGCTGCTCGGCGAGAAGTACGTGGAGCTCGCCCCGCCCGGCAACGAGGAGCCGCAGGGGCGCCTTGGCGACGACGACCGCATCACCCTCGACCGCACAAACCGCAACGTCGAGGTCGAGGAGCTGCTCGGGGCGCTGTCGCTGGTCCTCAACGGCGGCGGGCTCGCCCAGCTGCAGACGATCAACCGCGAGCTCGGCGACGCCCTGGAGGGCCGCGAGGAGGAGATCCAGGCGACGCTGCGGCAGCTGGACACCTTCATCGGCGGGCTCGACGAGCATAAGGCGGAGATCAACCGGGCGCTGGACCGCACCGAGGAGCTGACCGCCACCCTGTCCGCCCGCACCGCCACCATCGAGAACGCCCTGGACACCATCGGCCCGGGCCTCCAGGTCATCAACGAGCAGCGCGACCTGCTCGTGTCGATGCTCGAGGGGCTGGCCCGGCTCGGCGACGTCGGCACCCGGATCATCGAGCAGTCCTCGGCCAACACCATCGAGGACCTCAAGCTCCTGCAGCCGATCCTGACCCAGCTGGAGGCCGCCGGGCCCAACCTGGGCCGGTCGCTGGAGCTGCTGCTCAGCTACCCGTTCCCCGACAGCTCGCTGACGGCCCTGAACTACCGCGAGGCGCAGACCGGGGGCATGGCCCTGTTCACCAACATGACGGCCACGGTCGACCTCGACCTCACCAACCTGCTGTGCCGGTACGTCATCGACCAGACCGGCGCCCTGCGGGAGCTGCCCCTGGAGGAGGCCGTCGCGCAGGGCAAGTGCGGCACCGAGGGCGGGAACGCCGGCACCACCGGTGGCTCGGGCGCGGGATCGACGTCCACGTCCACGACGACCACGGACAGCGGCCCGTCGGTCCTCGACGGCATCACCGGCCACGTCCTGGAACAGGGCGGCGCCGATCAGCTGACCGGCCCGGTCGGCGCCCCGCCCGTCACGGAGGTGGCGCCGTGATCACCCGAGGCACGAAGCTCAAGCTGCTCGCGTTCGCGACCCTTGCCGTGCTCGGCATGGCCTACCTCGGGTTCCGGTACGTCGGTTTCGACCGCGCCCTGCTCGGCGGCGGGTACGAGGTGGCCGCGGACTTCCGCGACTCGGGTGGCATCTTCGTCAACGCGGAGGTCACCTACCGCGGCATCGCGGTGGGCCGGGTCACCGACATGGACCTGGTGGACGACGGCGTGCGGGTCACGCTGCGCATCGACCCCGGGGCCGACCCGATCCCGGCCGACACCGACGCCATCGTCGCGACCCGCAGCGCGGTGGGGGAGCAGTACGTCCTGCTGCGGCCGGCGACGGACAGCGAGCCCTACCTGGAGGACGGCTCGGTCATCCCGCAGGACCGCACCAGCATCCCGATCCCGGTCGAGCAGATGCTGCTCGACCTCGACGAGTTCGTGGGCTCGATCGACCAGGAGAACCTGCGCATCGTCGTCGAGGAACTGGGCCGCGCGTTCGAGGGGGCCGGCGATGACCTGGGCCGGCTCATCGACAACGGCGACCTGCTCCTCGCCCGCGCCGAGCAGTCCCTGCCGCAGACGCTGAAGCTCATCACCGACGGCCAGACGGTGCTCGAGACGCAGAACGACAGCCGGACGGCGATCCGCCAGTGGGCCGCGGACCTGCGCCTGGTCACCGACACCCTCGTGGACATGGACCCCGACCTGCGCAGCATCGTGGTGAACGCGCCGGACGCGGGCGAGGCCCTGCAGGGGCTGGTCGAGGACGCCGGACCGGGCCTCGGCTCGCTGATCCGCAACCTCGACATCCTCAACCAGGTCCAGATCCCCCGACTGGACGGCGTCGAGCAGTTGCTGGTCACCTACCCCGACGCCGTCACCGGCGGGTTCACCGTGGTGCGCCGCGACGAGGACGGCCAGCTGCGCTCGCACTTCGGGTTCGTGCTCAACGCCGGCGACCCGCACGCCTGCACGACCGGCTACGTGCCCAGCGAGAGCACGCCCACCCAGGGCGCCGTCGAGGCCGTGGACATCGACGCCGTGCACTGCGGGGTGATCAACGGGGTCGACCCGGATCCGGGTGACGGCTACGACGAGAACGGCTCGAACATCCGCGGCGCGCAGAACATCGGCCGGGACGGCGGACGGGGGAGCACCACCCCCCAGGAGCAGATCGGCGGGGCCAGCCCGCTGTCGAGCACGGCGCTGTCCGAGCTGATGGGTGGACTGCTCCACGCCAACCCGATCGCGACCATCACCGGCTGACCGCGGCATGCCGCGGAGCCACCCCATCGGAGGACCCTCCACGAGGCGGGGACCCCGCACCATCCACGGACAAGGAGAATCGCGCGGGTGACGAGCGAAGCGCGGGCGCGTGCCCGGGACGAGGAGGAGGCCGTCACCTCCTCCGGACCGGGAGAGGAGCCCACCGGTGCGGCCGACGACGAGGCCGTCGACGAGGCGGTGGCGGAGCCTCGCCGGACGCGGCGCGTGCGCTCCCGGGACGACGACGGCGGCGCGGCCCCCCGCGGGGGTCGGGTCTCCTTCCCCCTGGTCCCGCTGCTGACCGTCCTGCTCCTGCTGCTGCTGGGCGCGATCGCCTTCCTCTGGTTCACCCGGCCCGGTGAGTCCGCCGTCCGCACCGACGACTACGCCGAGGCCCTGCAGGCCGCCCGCTCCGGCGTCGTCGACCTGACCTCCTTCGACTACCTGACGCTCGACGACGACATCGAGCAGATCCGCCGGGTCGCCACCGGCGACCTGCGCGACGAGTCCGTCGCCCAGCTCGACGGGCGGCGGCAGGAGATCACCGACATGCAGGCCGTCGTGAACACCGAGGTCGTGGGGGCCGGCGTCACGCGCGCCGACGCCGACGACGCCACCGTGCTCCTGGTCATCCAGTCCACGCAGCAGAGCACGGCCAACCCGCAGGCGCAGATCGTGCGGTATCGCATCGAGGTGTCCCTCGAGAAGCACGACGACCGCTGGCTGCTGTCCGGCATCAAGGGCGTGTAGCTATGGCAGAAGAGCAGCGTCCGAAGCCAACTCCTCGCCCACGGAGAAGTGAGTCCGCGGCGGGCCGCCCTAGTCCCCGTCCGCGCAGCGACAGGGGGAATGTCACCGACGAGCCCGTAGTCACCGACGACGCGTTCCCGGCGCCCTGGGGAAGGGGGCACCGCCGCAACCCAACCGGCCTGATGCCCGGGGCTGTAGTCCCGGACGTCCAGCCAGCCAAGGCCCGCGCGCGCCGAGAGGGGCCTACGGCCGCGGCTGTGCCCGCCTCCGCCAGCTCCTATGGCCGGCGGCTGCCCGCGCTGGTGCTGGTCCTGGCCCTCCTCTGCGTGCTCGCCGCCGCCGGCGCGGGCTGGCTGCTGTGGCAGCGGCTGAACCCGGCCTACGTCGACGGGCAGATCTTCGCCGCGACGCGCGGCGGCATCGAGGCGGTCTACGCCTACGACTACAAGAACTCCGACGGCAGCGTCGAGGGCAAGCTCGCCGTCCTCACCGGTGACCTGCGCGACCAGTACGAGCGCGACCTCGCCGAGGGCGGGATCATCGACACCTACGAGCAGGTGTCGGCGACCACCCGGTACGAGGTGCTCGACGTCGGCCTCCAGCAGGTCAACCAGGCGCAGGACACCGCGACCCTCGTCGTCTTCGGCCAGTACGTCGTCGAGTCGGTGAACAGCGGCAGCCAGCCGGCTCCCGAGGGCTCGGAGTGCCAGGTCACGCCGAGTGGCGCGCAGTCGTGCACCCAGACGGTCCGCGTCACGGTGGTCGGCGTCGACGGGGACTGGAAGATCAGTGAGCTCACGCTGCTGACGACGTCCTGACCAGCGCCAGGAGGCCGGCCCGGCGGCCCGTGCAGGTTGGCGCGGCGTGGACAGTGACGCAACGGGCCCGAGGCTGGCATCATGGTCGCGGCACGTCCCCCGGCACCCCTGCTCGCAGGTCGCCGTCCCGCGGGTGTGGCGCCGGTCGCACCGGCGCCCCCGACGTGGACATCGCGTACGAGCAGGGGTAGGGTCTCCTGTTGCGCTGCCCTCTGACTGCTTGCCCGCCGAGACGGGTCACCAGGGGTGCCCGGGAACACGTTCCGGTCGCTCTGCTGGTCGGCCCTCGTAGAACGCGGAACAGGCACGTGGACAGCCCGCCATTACCGACGACGACCCCGCACAGTCCCGCCCGCACGTCGTGAGGTCCTTGGAAGGACGCATCTTGGCAGGCTCTCGCCCCACCAGCATCAACCCCAGCACCACCGAATCCGGCACCACCCGAACCACCCCGCAGCAGCCCCAGTCCGGTACCCGGACCGGTGAGGCCGATCAGCAGAAGATTCCCGGCGCTCCGCTCCGCGTCTCCTTCGCGAAGATCCAGGAGCCCCTCGAGGTCCCCGATCTGCTGGCCCTGCAGACGGCGTCCTTCGACTGGCTCATCGGCAGCCCTGAGTGGCGCGCGACCCTCGCGCCCGAGGAGCAGGCCGACGCCGTCGGCGGGCTCGCCGAGATCCTCGAGGAGATCTCCCCGATCGAGGACTTCAGCGGCTCGATGTCGCTGTCCTTCTCCAACCCGCGCTTCGAGGACGTCAAGGCGTCCCTCGAGGAGTGCAAGGACAAGGACATGACGTACGCGGCGCCGCTGTTCGTCACCGCGGAGTTCATGAACAACACCACCGGCGAGATCAAGAGCCAGACGGTGTTCATGGGCGACTTCCCGATCATGACGAACAAGGGCACGTTCGTCATCAACGGCACCGAGCGCGTGGTCGTCTCGCAGCTCGTCCGCAGCCCCGGCGTCTACTTCGACAAGACGCTGGACAAGACGTCGGACAAGGACGTCTTCAGCGCCAAGGTGATCCCGAGCCGCGGCGCGTGGCTGGAGTTCGACGTCGACAAGCGCGACACCGTCGGCGTCCGCATCGACCGCAAGCGCCGCCAGCCGGTCACCGTGCTGCTCAAGGCGCTGGGCTGGACCGAGGACCGCATCCGCGAGCACTTCCAGTGGTCGCCCACGGTGCTGGCCACCCTCGAGAAGGACCACATCGCCGGGCAGGACGAGGCCCTGCTCGACATCTACCGCAAGCTGCGTCCGGGCGAGCCGCCGACGCGTGAGTCGGCGCAGGCCCTGCTGGAGAACCTCTTCTTCAACCCGAAGCGCTACGACCTCGCCAAGGTCGGCCGCTACAAGGTGAACAAGAAGCTCGGCGTCTCGGTGCCGCAGAGCACCAGCACGCTGACCGAGGACGACATCGTCGCCACCATCGAGTACGTCGTGCGTCTCCACGCCGGCGAGCCCGAGCACGGTGTCGACGACATCGACCACTTCGGCAACCGTCGCCTGCGCACGGTCGGCGAGCTGATCCAGAACCAGATCCG
>DATHAK010000275.1:0-18703 GCA_035296685.1 Blastococcus sp. | reverse complement strand
CACGCCGACAGTGATCCGGACGCCGGACTGCGGCTGGTCGGGGCCCTGGGCTGGTACTGGTACTTCGCGAGCTCCCCCGACGGCGGCCGCAAGGTCGCCGCGATGCTCGACGCCGCCCGGGCCGGCTCACCGGAGGCGCGCGCCCGCGCGCTCCAGGCGCTCGCCGTCGCGGCGCGACCGGGGGCGTGCATCGTGCATCCCTCCCCCGAGTGCGCCGCCGCCGCCGCGGAGAGCCGCGCCCTGTTCGCGAAGCTCGGCGACGACTTCCGGGCCGCCCTGTCGACGACGCTGCTCGCCGTGGAGGGCATCGGGAGCGACGACCCCCGTGGTGCCTTCGACCTGCTCGTCGAGGCCGACCGCGAGTTCATCCGGGCGGTCGACCCGTGGTGCTCGGCCCTCGTCCAATTCGTCGAGATGGAGCTGCACGCCGTCGCCGGCGCGATGGACGACGCGGTGGCGTCGGGCAACCGCACGCTCGCCGTGTTCCGGACGCTGGGCGACCAGTGGGGTGTCTCGGCGATCCAGTTCCACCTCGGCATGGCCCTGCACCGCGCGGGCCGGCTGTCCGAGGCGCTGGACATGTACGAGGGCGCGCTGGCCAGCGGGCGCGAGGTGGCCGGCGTCGTCAACACCATCCAGTACGCGCTGGCGGGGGCGGGACACGTCCGGCTGCTCCTCGGCGACCTCGACGCCGCCGGCCGGCTCTTCGCGGAGTCGCACGCCGTGGGCCGGGAACTGGGCGCCGAGGGCAATCCCCGGGCCGCCGTCGGGGAGGGTCTGCTGGCACGCGAGCTCGGCGATCCCGGCCTCGCCGCGGCTCACCTCACCCGGGCGCTGACGATGCTGGCCGGGGAACCCGAGTGGACGGCCACCGCGCTGATCGGCCTCGGCCACCTGGCGGAGACCTCCGGCGACCTGGACGGCGCCGAGTCGTTCCACCGTCGCGCCTGGGAGACCGCGCGCGGCCGGGCCGGGGCCCTGGAGGGGCTGGCGTGCGTCGCCGCGGCCCGCGGCGACGCGTCAGCGGCGGCCCGCCTGCTGGGCGCGGCGGCACGGTGGCGCGAGGTCCGCCACCGGCCGGCGACGCGGCTCGAGCTGGCCGACGCCGGGCGCGCGGAGCACCGGGCTCGGGAACTGCTCGGGGCCGACCGCTTCCTCGCCGAGCATCGCGCCGGCGCCGAGGATCCCGATGCCGCCGTCCGCAGCCTGGAGGCCGTCGGCTCCCGGCGGTGATCTGGCCTACTCCTCCTCGGGGACCGGGCCGAAGAGGGTGAGCTGCAGGTCCGCCGGCCCGGCGAGGCGCGAGTTGAGCGTGTCCCACGGGGTGAGCGTCGGCTCGGCGACGAGCTCGGCGCCGGCGGCCACCGCGTCGGCGGTCGCGGCGCGGGTGTCGGGCACCTCGAACGCCACCCGGATCCGCCCTGCCACCCGGCTGCCCACCTCCTCGTCGTCGATGTACGCGGCATAGGGCGGGTCGTTGATCTCCAGCGTCGCGCGGCCCGCGTCGAGGATGACGACGTGCCCGCCGTTCGCCTCGTAGGACTCCTGCTCCCGCAGGCCCAGGACGTCGCGGTAGAAGTGCAGCGCGGCCGCGTAGTCGGTCGCCGTCACGACCAGCCGCAGTTCGCCGACGCCGGTTCGTCCATTCGGCACATCCGCCTCCTCGATCCGGGTTCAGGCGTTGGTCAGTGAAGCGCACGGACGCATCCGGAAAGAGCCGGAGCCCGCCGGGATCGCGCCTGGTCAACAACTGACAAGGCCACCCACGCACGGGATTCCGCCACTAACGGGCGAATCTTGCCGAATCCGCACGTAGACGACCTGACCACCACCCGGAAACCGGGGATACCGTCTCGCTCCCGTCGACATGCCGGAGGTGTTCCCGTGGTCTCACGACGCACGCTGCTCGGCGGGATCGTCGCCGCTCCGCTGGGCACGATGTTCCGGAGCAGTCCGGCGCTCGACCGCGGCCCCGGCCCGACGCCGACCGCCTTCCGGGCCATCGTGGACACCGACACCGAGGCGCTGATCGACCAGAAGATCGGGGATCTCGCCTCCATCGAGGAACTCACCCACGGCACGGCGCTGGTCACCGCACAGGGCACCGTCGTCGCCGGGCCCGACGCGCAGGGCCGCACCTACGCCACCTCGGCTCCGCTGTTCGCCGCCCCGTTCCCGTGCGAGGTCGTCTGGGCCGCCCTGTCGGTCCACCGACTCAGCGGCGTCCTGCAGCCGCTCTCGAACACCAGCTTCTGGGAGGTGCAGCTCCGGAAGTGGCGGCCGGGGGCCACGGCGGCGCAGGTGATCGCGCGCAAGACCTCGCGGCAGACCTCGGGCGGGGGCTTGCCGGCGGGTGAGGCCATCCCCTACCGGGTGCCGTGGACGTTCAACGCCACGACGCTGGACCCCGCTCTGCGGATCCTCCAGCAGGGGGACATGCTCGACCTCGCCTTCTACCCGTACGGCACGCCGGCCGGGTTCGGTCAGCCGGTCTACGCGCAGATCCGCTACCGGCCGCTGTGAGCCGCCTGCAGCCGGTCCCCGCCTATCTGGCGTCGGCGGTCAACCTGCACCTCGTGTCCGACGTGCACTGCCAGGAGGACAGCTGGGCGCGGGCTCGGATCGGGAAGGTGCTCGACGACGCCGACCGGATGGTCGGCCGCCACACCATCGACGCTCACCTGGTCATGGGCGATCTGACGAACACCGCGCTGCCGGCGGAGGCGTCGCTCTGGGCGGCGTGGCGCGACGGGCTCGCGTCCGGCGGGGCACAGCGGCCGGTGCACGCCGTGCTCGGCAACCACGACCTCAACCAGCTGACCCCCGACCAGGCCGCGGCGCTTCTCGGTCTACCGGCGGCGAACTACATCCAGGACGTCGGCGACGTGCGCCTCATCGCCCTCGCCCTCACCGTCCTGCCAATTGGCAATTCCGCCCGCATGGTCGTGCCGCCCGAGGCGCTCGCGTTCCTCGACGCGCAGCTGGGCGCCACCACGCGGCCCTGCCTCGTCCTCTTCCACGCGCCTCTCGCGGAGACCGTCGGAGTCGGCGACCTGGCGACGTCGTTCACCTCCGAGGAGGACTGGGTGAAGGCCCACTCCGACCCGGCCGGCGGGGACGGCGTGCTGCGGCAGATCCTGGCCGCGCATCCGAACGCGGTCGCCTGGATCTCCGGGCACACCCACTCCCCGATCAGCACCCCGGGGCTGGTCACCACGGTGGACCTCGGGTCGCACCTGATCGCGGCGGTCAACGCCTCGGGCCTCTGGTACACGGGCCGCTCGATCGAGGCGCACGACCCGCTCTGCGGGCTGCTGCTGTCGGTCCTGGACGAGCACACGTTCGAGGTGCGCTTCCGGGACCACGGGGCCGGGGTGTGGACCGCCCCGACGGGCGCCGAGAACGCCGGACGCAAGGTCGTGACCCTCACCGTCTGACTCGCACCGACGAAGGCGAGCAGTTCACCTCCGTGGCCTGACGGTCCACGCGGAAAGGTCCGGTCTCGATCTGGACAGGACCAATGGTGGAACGATGCCGCCGTGACCGTCCCGGTCCACGACCTGCTCGCCGAGTCCCGCGCTGCCCTGAGGGTGGGCGATGCGGCCGGCGCTCGTCGCCTGCTCGAGAGCGCGGACGCGGATGCGACGTCCGGGCCGGTTCTCGAGGGGCTGGCCCAGGCCTCCTATCTCGAGCTCGACTTCCCCCGGTCGGTCGACCACTGGGAACGCGCGTACGCGGCCCACCGGCGCTCGGGCGACTACGTGGGGGCCGTCCGTGTGGCGCGGACGGTCGCGTGCGTCCACCTGATGATCCTGGGCAACGGCGCGGTCGGCCGGGGCTGGTTGTCCCGTGCGCAGACCCTGCTCGGCAACACCACCGGATCGCCGGAGGCGGGCTGGGTGGCACTGGACATCGGCATGTTCGAGCCGGACCGACTGCGCAAGCACGAGCGCTTCGAGGAGGCTCTCCAGGTGGCCCGGCTCGCCGGCGACAGCGACCTCGAGTTCGTGGCGCTGGCCTACCTCGGCGCCTCCCTGGTGCACTCGGACCACACCGTGGAGGGCATGGCGCTGCTGGACGAGGCGCTCGCGGCGGTCGCCGGCAACGAGGTCGAGGACTTCTTCATCCTGGAGGACATCTTCTGCCAGCTCTTCGCGGCCTGTGAGCACGCCTGCGACATCGAGCGGGCGGACGAGTGGATCCGGGTGGGCGAAGCGATCGCAGCACGGCGGAAGCTGCCCGCCGTCTCGGCGTTCTGCCGGACGCACTACGGCGGCGTCCTGACGGCGGCGGGCCGCTGGCCGGAGGCCGAGGCGGCGCTGACCGACGCGATCCGGCTGTGGGGACTCGGTCGGCGTTCCGCGTTGCGGGCGGGGGCTCTGGTCCGGCTGGCGGAGCTGCGGGTTCGGCAGGGCCGCTACGAGGAGGCGGAACAGCTGCTCGACGGCCTGGACGGAAACCTGGCGGCGGAGGCGGCGCGTCCCGTCGCCGGCATCCACCTGGCCCGGGGCGAGTTCGCGCTGGCGGGCGACGTGCTCGAGCGTGCGCTGGCCCAGCTGGACCCGCTCAGCGCGGACGCCGCACCGCTGTGGGCGCTGCTCGTCGACGTGCACCTGGGCACCGACGACGTCGACGCGGCGCAGGCCGCAGCCGAACAGGCCAGCAGGTGCGCCGAGCGGACGGCAGCGCCGCACCTGGCGGCCGCTGCCGCGCTGGCTCGCGGCCAGGTGTGCCTGGCCGTGGGCACCGATCCCTCGGCATGCCTGCGCGAGGCTCTGGCGGGGTTCACTGCGGCGCAGATGCCGATGGAGCTCGCGCGCTGCCGGATGACGCTCGCCCGCGCCCTGCTGACGGAGCGACCGGAAGTAGCCATGGCCGAGGCCCGGGCCGCGCTGGAGACCTTCCAGCGGTTGCCGGCCGCCCGGGACGCCGACGGGGCGGCAGCCCTTCTCCGGTCGCTCGGTCTGCGGACGCCGGTGACGAGGAGAGCGGATGGGCTGCTGACGGCACGCGAGACGGAAGTGCTCGGCCTGCTGGCGCACGGGTTGTCCAACCCCGAGATCGCCGACCGGCTGTACATCAGCCGCAAGACAGTCGAGCACCACGTCGGCAACGTCCTCGCCAAGCTCGGCCTGCGCAGCCGTGCGGAGGCTGCGGGCTATGCCACCCGGGCACTCCCAGGAACGAGATAGGGGAGTTCACCGATCCGTCCCCGCTCGAGGCGCGGCACCGTGGGGCCGTCAACCCCCACCGAGGAGGGCCCGTGAACCCCGAGTACGACGCGATCGTCATCGGCGCCCGGTGCGCCGGCTCGCCCACCGCCATGCTGCTGGCCCGCTCCGGCCACCGTGTCCTGCTCGTCGACCGGGCGACCTTCCCCAGCGACACTCTGTCGACCCATGCCATCCACGCGCCAGGTGTCGCGGGACTGCGCCGGTGGGGCCTGCTGGACGCCGTGACTGCGACCGGTTGCCCACCGATCGACACCTATTCATTCGACTTCGGGCCGTTCACCCTGACCGGTACCCCGCGGCCCTACGAGGGCAGCTCGACCTGCTACGCGCCGCGGCGGTATCTCCTGGACGAGATCCTCGTGAAGGCCGCGGCGGCTGCCGGCGCCGAGGTGCGCGAACACTTCTCCGTGCAGGAACTGCTGGTCGAGGACGGCACGGTGGTCGGGATCAGCGGGCACGGGAGGGACGGCCGGCAGCTAATCGAGCGCGCCCGCGTCGTGATCGGCGCGGACGGGCGGAACTCGCACGTGGCGAAGGCCGTGGCCGCCGAGGAGTACCTGGTGAAGCCACGCCTGCAGTGGGCCTACTACACGTACTGGGCGGATCTGCCCGTCGACGGCTTCACCACCTACATCAGGCCAGGGCGCGGCTGGGGCGCCTTTCCGACCAACGACGGCCTCACCCTCGTCGTCGTCGGCTGGCCGTATGCCGAGGCGGCCGCCTACAAGGCCGACGTCGAAGCCAACTACCTCCGCACTCTGGAGCTCGCGCCGGAGTTCGCCCAGCGCGTGCGGGGTGCCACCCGGGTCGCACCGTTCGTCGGTGGGGCCGTGCCGAACTTCCTGCGCAAGCCGTACGGCCCCGGCTGGGCGCTGGTCGGCGATGCCGGCTACACCAAGGACCCGATCACCGCCCAGGGCATGTCCGACGCCTTCCGGGACGCCGAACAATGCGCGACCGCGCTGGAGGAGGTTTTCCGCGGTGAGTCGACCTTCGACGCCGCGATGTCGGCCTACCAACTGGGCCGCGACGCCTCCGCGCTCCCGATCTACGACTTCACCACCCAGCTCGCGACGCTCACGCCCCCACCCCCGGAGGTGCAACAGCTGCTCTTCGCCGCGCACGGCAACCGTGCCGCGATGGACGGCTTCGCCGGGGTCGTCGCCGGGACCGTCTCACCGATGGAGTTCTTCTCGCCGGAGAACATCGGCCACATCATGAGCGCGGCATCGGCCGTCTGATCGAGCACGCTCCAGGCCTTCAGGTCTCGTGGTCGCCTGACCGCGAACGGAGTGCCCGAGGTCCGATCGTGATCGGCGCGGAACGTCGACGGAGCGGCCGCCTGCTCGGCAGCCTTCCGGCCGATCGCCACGCACCCGACTCACCTCCGGCCCCAGCCCACGTCGACACACGCCGTCCCTGGTCGCCCGCGGCTGGCCGACCACACCAGCACGGAAAGGGAGCAACCGATGAGCCTGTTCGCCGTCACCCGTGAGGCCGGTCCGAGCTGGACCGACGGAAAAGGCGCCTTCGAGCAACCCGCGGTCGACGACCACGCCGCGTTCATGAACGGTCTCGCGCACGACGGTTTCGTGCTGTTCGCCGGTCCCCTCGCCGGCAGCGAACACGACCGCATCCGCGTGCTCCTGATCGCGGAGGCGGCCAGCGAGACCGACGTTCACCGCCGTCTCGCCGACGACCCCTGGGCGTGCGCACAGCGAATCGTGACCACGAGCGTCGAGCCATGGACCCTGCTCGTCTCCGCACCGCAAGGCGGCGAGCGGGTGGGTGGAGCTGAGGGGACTGGCCCCTGACCGCCCACATTGCCTGGCCGTCATGGCCGCGTTCGTGGCGGTTCACTGTGGTCGGACGAGCCCTCTGATCTGCTGTTTCGAACACCGGCGAACATCCGCGCACGGTCTCGAACGCCGTCAACTGCAAGCACCCATGGGCGTCCGGCACGCCACGCGTCGGCAGTGCAGCGGTTGGCCTGCTCCTCGTGCTGGTCGGCTGGGGCGAACTCGGGTGCATGGCGCCCGGCGCCCGGCGTCGATGGGAGCCGGCGCCCCTGTGCCGGCTCAGCGACGGAACGCCCCAGCTATGTGACTCTCAGCCCATTGACGGATCGTGACCGAACACGCACTCTGGGTTCGACGTTGGTAACGAACCGGCAACGAACGGGGTCCTCCGGTGCGCCATCGCTCCACCCCTCCACCGGTCTCCCCCCGGGTAACCGGCGCACCGAGCCGCACGCCGGCGCACACGCGCTCCCGCCTCGGCCACTCGGCGCGCCATCCCGCGCGCCACTCCGCACACCCCTCCGTCCGCACCTCCGCGCGCCCCACCGTGCGCCCCGCCGTGCGCCCCACCGTGCGCCGTTCGCGCGGCCGTCTAGCGGTGGTCACGACGGTGGCCAGCCTGTTGCTCGCAGTGCCGGTGGTGTCCTTGGGATCCACGCCGGCGATGACGCTGGACTCCTCGTCGTCCACGGTCGCCGGCGTCACCCACGGATCCCCTGTTGCGGCTCGCGCCCGGGACCGCCGGTCCCATGCCACCGCCGACCCCTCAGTCCCGCCGGCCGCCCCCGAGAATGGCGATACGCCCGCGGGCGCATCCCGGGCGCCTGACACGTCGTCGTCGACGTCCCCTTCTGCAGAGGCGGCGCCGGTGGCATCTACGGGTGACATAACGAGCGAATACTTCGGTATGCACGTGGTCGGCCCGGTAGAAACCAACATATCCGGCACCGGCAGATCAACCCTATGGCCCACCCCGGGGCCGACGAGCGTCCGCATACTGAACACGTGGGGTTACAGCCCGTCCCAAGGAAGATATTCAGGTCTCTGGTGGAGTGGCATCAATACGGCCCCAGGCGTGTATGACTGGTCCCTCTTCGACCAGGTATGGGCCAAGCTGAGGGCCCAGGGCGTGACCGACGTGGTGTACTCCTTCCAGTCCGTACCCTCATGGGCCTGCAATTGCCCTGATGGAGACCGGCCGCCGACCGACCACCGATATCTGGCCGACTTCGCGACAGCTGTCGCCGAGCGAGCCCAGGCAAACGGCTTGCCCATCAGGAACTGGGAAGCCTGGAACGAGCCGAACTCCGAGAAGGGCTACTGGCTGGGCACCGTCCCGCAGATGATCACTATGGCCAGGACGGTCCATACCGCGATCAAGGCCGTTGATCCCACGTACCGAGTCCTGACACCGGCCCCGCAAGGCAATTCCGCCCAGTGGATGGACGGCTACCTCGCCGCCGGCGGCGGAGCCTACGCCGATACGATTGCCTTTCATGGCTATACCAGTTCGGCCCCTGAAGCAATTATCCCTCTGATCGATCAGTACAAAGCGGTGCTCTCGAAGCACGGTCAAGGCGGCAAGCCGATCTGGGACACCGAGGCCATGGGATTGGGATCGGGGGGAACTCCAGTTCCGACCTCGCAACATGCCAATTTGTTGGCCATCTACTATCTGGTGCATTTTTCAGAAGGTGTCGAGCGCTTCTACTGGTACACCTGGGACGGTGACCATGGGAAGTTGTGGGATTCCAATACCGGTATCAATGCGGCTGGAACAGCCTATGTGCAAGTGCACGAATGGATGCTCGGAGCCACTCCCGGGCCGGTCGCGGTCAACGGGTCCGTATATAGCGTCCCCTTGACAAGAAATGGCCAGACGAGTCTGGCCGTGTGGAACGCGTCTGGGAACTCGACGTTTGCAACGGATCACGCGCAAGTCACCGACCTGTCGGGCAGCACCAGGGCTGTCAGCGGGGGCAGCGTGACCATCGGCAATGCACCGGTACTGCTGTCCACCCCTTGATCGCTGACTCTCCGCCAGCGTCAGTGCGAGGCCCTGGCGTTGAGTGGCCAACTGCTATCAGTGCGACGCGACCTCAGAAAGTCCGGCGGTAGAGCGAGCAGCCGGCGCAGACCGCTGGCGGGGTGTCACTGCTCAGCGCGGCGCGGAAGTCGGCGTACGCCTTGCCCCGCCAGATCTCGGCGAGGTTTGCCTCGCGGAGATCGCCCATGGCCACCCGGTCGTCGCCCATCACCATGCAGCACGGCTGCACGACACCCGAGCTGGTGATGTAGGCGGCGTCCCAGGGCCAGGAACATCCCGGTCTGCCGGGCTCGCGGCGGACCGGTGTGGGCTGGGGAGAGGGCAGCCGCAGACGGATACCGACGCGGTGGGCCTCGTCACGGGCCCGCGCGAACACGTCGGCGACGAGGTCGGGATCGACCCGTTCCAGGGACTCGGCGCGGGCGAACCGGCGGATCCCCGCGTAGGCACCGGCCGGGTCGGTGTCGGCGAAGTCGTGTGAGAGCCCCTGCACGTGCACCTCGTCGACGCTCCAGCCGGACACCAGCTGTACGAGGTCGGGCAGCTCGTGCAGGTTGCGTCGCATCGCGACGAACACCACCTGGATGGAGGGCTTTGCCGCGCCCACTGCCCGCTTCGCTTCCTGGAGGCCGCGCAGGTTGTGTGCGACCCGGTCGAAGTCGGCCCGCGACCGGATGCCCTCGTAGGTTGCCGCCGTCGCACCGTCCAGCGACACGTGCAGCCAGTCCAGGCCCACGGCGACCAGGCGATCGGCGCGCTCGCGGGTCAGCAGCATGGCGTTGCTGTTGAACCCGACCGCGATGCCGCGCGCCTTCGCGTACGCCACCATCTCGAACAGATGCGGCTGGAGCAGCGGCTCACCCAGACCCTGCAGCGTCAGCCGCGCCAGCCCTGGCGTGTCATCGACCAGGCGACGGAAGAGTTCCATCGACATGGCGCCCTCGGCCCGGTTGATCGCCGGCCGGTAGCTGACCAGGCACATGGCGCACGCCAGGTTGCACGCGGACGTGACCTCCAGCTGCAGGTGCGTCGGCAGCGGGGGCGGTCCGGGGCCCACCTGGGGCTTTGCCATAACGGAACGGCGCTTCCCCCGGACAGGACCTCCCAAACGGAGGAGGCGTTGCGAATCCCGAGCATTAGCTGCGTGACCGCTGGCACGGATAAGTCGACGGCGGGTTCACGCTCGACGGCAAGCCCGACCGTCGGCACGTCAGCAGCAGGACCCGGCGACCGAGGACGACTGCCGTGGGCCACGCGCGGCGCATGGAATGCATAAGAGATGCATGACATCACGAGATCTGCCGGCCGTCGGCAGGCCGGTCCACGCCCGGAACCACCGGTGGGGAGAACCGAGTGCCTAGTCGCGCCGAGCCGAAGAAGTCAGTGGGGATTCGCCACGTCCGCCTGGGTCTGCCTTGGCGCCCCTGCCGTCCCGTCCACCGTGGTCCGCGATTCCCGGCCGGGGCGGACAAAGCTCCCGGGCCGGCCAGGAACGGCGACACCTCCGCTTCGGCCTCCGGGGTTGTTGGCTGATCTTCGTCGGAACAGCAGCAGAGGAGATGGCCATGTTCAGAGCACCCCGTGCCATCCCGGACCTCACGCCCGCGCCGACCGCCAGCGCCGTAAGGGGGGCGGTGCTTCGGGCCCCTCTGAACGGAAGCCCTCACCCGGCCCGTGACGCCGGAAAGCGCATCATCGCCTTTCTGGGTCTGACGCTGATCTTCACCGCCGTCTCGGCGTCGCTCGCCATCGGCATCGGCACAGGGGGCGACGCTGGCCAGCTGATCGCGCTCGCTGTCATGTGGTCCCCTGGCCTGGCCGCCCTCGTCACGATCTTCGCCTTCCAGCGGAACCTCCGAGGCATCGGCTGGCAGTTGGGCCGGCCTCGCTATCTCCTCGTTGGTTTCGCGCTCCCGCTGGTCGAGTGCTCGCTCGTCTATGGGCTTGTCTGGTCCAGCGGTCTAGGAGCGCTTCGAGGTGACCTCTTCGGCGTGGTGGAGACGCTCCTCGCGATCACGCCCGGCCTCCTCAGCGGTATGTTCCTCGCGTTGGGCGAGGAGATCGGTTGGCGTGGCCTCCTCGTACCGCAGCTCGCGAGGGTCACGACGTTCACCCGGACCGCGCTCATCAGCGGTGTGATCCAGGCGGTGTGGCACTGGCCGTTCGTGCTGTTTGCCGGCTTCAGCAGCCCAGCCCCGTGGTGGTTCGCCCTCCCCGTTTTGACCATCACCGTGACACTGGCGGGCTTCTTTGCCGCCTGGCTTCGGCTACGGTCGGGCAGTGTGTGGCCGGTCGTTCTGGCTCATGCCTCCTTCAACTTGTACATCCAGAGCGGCTTCAATCCGCTCACCCGCGACACAGGAATTACCGAGTACATCGTCGACGAGTTCGGCATCGCCTTCGTGTTGAGCGGAACCGCGATCGCCTATGTCTGCTGGCGCCTGCGCCACCGCCTCCCCGAAGTGGCCAAAGGGCGACGCAACCCGGTTGCGACGATCGACGACCTTGCCCCGGAGCGGCCGGCCTGATGCTTGGGCGCCGGGCGCTTGGATCGGCTCGGGGCTCCCGAGGTCCACGCCGACGCCGTCGAAGCTCCCGGCGCCGGGGTTCCGGAGGTCGACCGACGGCCGTCGTCCGGGTACCCAGCCGCGTCCCTGCTGTTCCCGACGCCGCGCTGTGATGGCTCAGTAGCCACCACCCGGAGACGACGAAAGCCGCTCTCCGGATCGGAGAACGGCCTAGTCAGAACGGTGGAGCTGAGGGGACTCGAACCCCTGACCCCCACACTGCCAGTGTGGTGCGCTACCAGCTGCGCCACAGCCCCTTGCCGGCCCGGTCTGGTGGATCCGAGCCGGGGGCAACTGTACAGGCCGGGTCGTCCGGTCCCGCGCCCGGGTGACGACGCCCCGAGCGGGGCGCCGCCACCCGGGCGGAGGGGCTCAGGGCTGGTTCATCGGCTTCATCTGCGCGATGCGCAGGTGGTTGCCGAACGGGTCGCGCAGGCCGAAGTCGATGCCGTACGGCTGCTCGACCGGCTCCTCGGTGATCTCCACACCCCGGGCCTTGAGCTCGGCGTGGGTCTTGTAGGCGTCGTCGCACCGGAAGAACAGGTGGCCTCCGGCGGCGCCCTTGGAGATCAGGTCGCGCACCTGGGCGGCGGTCTCCTCGCTCATGGACGGCGGCCCCGGCTTCTCCAGCAGGACCGCCCGCTCGGGCTGGTCCGGCAGCGCGACCGTCAGCCAGCGCATCGGGCCGAACTGCATGTCGTTGGTGACCTCGAAACCGAGCTTGCCGACGTAGAAGTCCAGCGCCTGGTCCTGGTCGGGCACGTAGATCTGGGTGATGGTGATGGCGTTCAACATGCAGCAGACGCTAGGACCGGTCAGTCGGCCGCTGCTTCTCCGAAACTGCTCGGTCGCAAGCTGCTCGGTCTCAACCAGGCCATGGCGAAGCAGGACGGCACCGCCGGCAAGGGCCCGCGCTGCCGGTAGGCGCTCGGCGGCTCGCCCACGATGTCGCGGAACACCCGGCTGAACGTGCCCAGCGACGAGAACCCGACGTCCATGCAGATGTCGGTGACGCTTCGGTCCCCGGTGCGCAGCAAGAACATCGCGCGCTCGACCCGGCGCCGCTGCAGGTACCGGTTGGGGGTCTCCCCGAACGTGGCCCGGAAGGTGCGGATGAAGTGCGCCTCGGACACGTGCGCGATCCGGGCGAGCGTGGGAACGTCGAGCGGCTCGGCGTAGCGCCGGTCCATCGCGTCGCGGGCGCGCAGCAACCGCCGGTTCGACTCCTCGACGGCGCGGCTCACGGGGCCGATCGAATCATGCCCCGGGGACGTCGACCCCGCGCTCGTTCAGCCAGGCCACCGGGTCGATCCGCTTGCCGTCCTCGCCGCCCTGGTGCACCTCGAAGTGCAGGTGCGGACCGGTGGACTGGCCGCGGTTGCCCAGCAGCGCGATCGTCTCGCCGGCCTCCACGTACTGGCCGGGCTCGACGAGGATCTCCTCCATGTGGCCGTAGACGGTGACGTCGCCGTTCTCATGGAGGATGTAGACGGCCAGGCCGAACCCGCTGGCCGCGCCGGCGCGCAGCACGACGCCGTCCCCCGCCGAGTACTCCGGAGTGCGCATCGGGGCGGCGAGGTCGATGCCCCAGTGGAACGTGCCCCAGCGCCCGCAGAAGCAGCTGGTGAAGCGGGCGCCGTCGATCGGCATCACGAACTTGGGCCGGGCGGCCTCGCGTGCCGCGGCCTCCGCCTCGGCGCGGGCCGCGCGTGAGGCGGCCACCTCCTGCAGGCGGGCCTGCGCCTCCGCCACGGTGATCGACGCCTGCGGCATGAGCTCCAGGCCGTCGTCCCCGGTCATCAGCTCCTGCTGCGCCTCCAGCACGGAGGTGGCTTCGGCCGAGGCGACCGGGGTGCCGTTGAGGCCCAGGACGGCGGCGGCCACTCCCCCGGCCAGCAGCGCGCCGAGCAGCATGGCGGGCCGGCGGTGGGTCCGCGGGGCGAGGGGGCGGCGGCGGGCGGGCCGGCCGTAGCGGCGTGCGGGACGGACCGTCGTCAGGAGCTCGGTGGGGGGCTCCTGACCGAAACGTGCGTCCATGCACCTGCCCGTCTGAAAGCTGGGGAAGAGAGCCGTCACTCACCGGATTCGGCCGCTCACTATCCAACACTGCGTGACTCGTTCGTAACCAGTAGTACGGCGCGTCGTTCGCGACACGCCGTGGGATCTGCCTCACAGACCCCGCCGATCACGGGCGTTACTGACATCGGTGTCATTCGCGACCGTTTGGAGGAGCGCGCCCCGGCGGCTTACGGTGCGTCCGACAGGAGCGGAACCGCAGATGGGTGCGCCGGGGCCTCGGGACGGCGCGGCACCCCATTGCGCAGGCCGCATCGCACCCCGTGTACTTCGGGTCGACGACCGCCCCGGAACCGGATCGGCCGCAGGGCCGAGCGACGAGGAGGACAGCGATGACGCACGCCCGCGCCGCCGTTCCCCTCGATCCCGGGCGACCTCGGTGAGGGTCGTCTACTCCACCTTCCGCGGCCTGTTCGCCGACAACCCTCGCGCTCTCTACGAGGGTCTGCGCGAGCGGGTGGCCGACGGTGTGACCCACACCTGGCTGTGCACGCCGAAGACCCAGGGCACGTTCCCGCCCGAGGTCGAGACGGTGCTGTACGGCACGCCCGAGGCCCAGGCCGCGCTCGGCGCCGCGGACTACGTGATCGCCAACGACTGCATCTCCATGTCGTGGACGAAGACGCCCGGCACCACCTACCTGCAGACCTGGCACGGAACACCGCTCAAGCGGATCCACCACGACGTCCGCCCGGTCCGCCCCGGCTGGCTGGACGCGCCCGACAGGGACATCGCGCGCTGGGACCTGCTGCTCTCGCCCAACCCGCCGAGCACCCCGCTGCTGAGCGGCGCCTTCCGCTTCCGCGGGCCGGTCCACGAGACCGGCTACCCCCGCAACGACGTGATGAGCAGCCCCTCCCGCGACGAGGTGCGGGCGAGCGTGCGCAAGGAACTCGGCATCCCCGACGGGACGACGGCCGTGCTCTACGCCCCCACCTGGCGGGACGACCTCGTGTTCGACCACACCGGCCCGAAGGATTTCGAGTTCCCGGTCGACCTCACCGCATTCACCAAGCGGCTCGGCGACGACCACGTCCTCCTCGTGCGGCTGCACAGCATGGTCAGTGACCGCCTGGAGGTGCCCCCCGGTGCCCCGGTGATCGACGTGTCGGACTACGCGGAATCGGCGCCGCTGTACCTGGCCGCCGACCTGCTGGTCACCGACTACTCGTCGGCGATGTTCGACTTCGCCGTGACCGGAAAGCCCGTCCTCCTCTATACGTACGACCTCGAGCACTATCGTGATGACCTCCGCGGCTTCTACTTCGATCTCGCCGATGTCGCGCCAGGACCGCTCGTGCGCACCAGCGCCGAGCTCATCGAGGCGATCGCAGACGTCGACGTCGCCGCCTCGGAACACGCAGAGAGGTACGCCCGTTTCCGGGACACCTTCTGCACGTTGGAGGACGGGCACGCCACCGAGCGCGCGCTCGACCTGCTGTTCTCGCCCGGCGACCCCGCCGGGCGACCCACCCAGGAAAGGGGATGAACGTGCGGACCACCGACCGAGCCCTGACGAGCTCTCCGCGAGATCTGGCCCGCACCGCGGCGCCACGCCACCTGCATCCCCCGATCCAGGCGGTGATCCTGGCCGCCGGCATGGGCACCCGCCTCGGGCGGTCGACCCCCAAGCCGCTCACGCCCCTGCGCGACGGGCGGACCATCCAGCGGCGGCAGCTGGACGCGCTGCGCTCCGCGTTCGGTGACGACGTCGACATCACCGTCGTCGTCGGCTTCAGCAGCGACCAGCTGATGCAGGCCTCGCCGGACGTGCGCTTCGCCTACAACCCGCACTACGCCACGACGAACACCTCCAAGAGCCTCTGGCGGGGCCTGTCGAACTGCCGCGACGGCGGGGTGCTGTGGCTCAACGGCGACGTCGTCTTCGACCCGGCGGTGCTCGAGCACGTCCTCAGCTACGTGCGGGACGACGAGAGCTTCATCTGCGTCGACACCGCGGCGGTCGGCGAGGAGGAGATCAAGTACACCCTCGACGGCGACGGCTACATCCGGGAGCTGTCCAAGACGGTGATCGGCGGCCTCGGTGAGGCGGTCGGCATCAACTACGTCTCCAGTGCTGACCGGCCGGCGCTGATCGAGCACCTGGCCGCCTGCGCCGACCAGGACTACTTCGAGCGCGCGATCGAGACGGCCATCGAGCTGGAGGGGCTGCGGTTCCGGCCGCTGGACATCTCGGCGTTCGCCGCGGTGGAGGTCGACTTCGAGCGCGACCTGGAGCGGGCCAACGCGATGTTCTGGAGCACCACCGCCACCGTGCTGCCCGCCCTGGCGGCCGAGGCCGGCTGACCTTTCCGGCGGCGCGCCTCCAGCGGGCGCGCCGTCGGCACCCGGCCGTCAGCAGTCGATCTTCGGCTGCGTGCACGCGGCAGCGCGCGCCCGCGCTCGACGCGCCGCTCGGACGCGTACGCGGTCGATGATCAACGAGGGTCGGTGAGTTCCTCGTCGGCCACCGCGGCGGGGCTGGTGTGGGGGTCCCGGAAGCGGCGGCCCGCGGCGATCCCGCCCAGCACGAACCCCGCCCCCAGGGCGAGCAGCAGCACGACCGCGGCCCGGGCCAGCACCTGCGGTCCGCCGGAGAGCACGTGCGCCGACCAGAGGACGTCGACGTCGGGCAGGCCCTGCACCAGCAGCAGCCAGCCGAGGACGACGGCCATGAGCCCGGCCATCGCCCCCCGTCCCCGCCACGCGGCGACGAACCCGATCCCCGCCACCGCCGCCGCCGTGAGCGCGGGCAGCAGCGCGGACACGATGGCCGCCGCATGGGAGGAGACGGTCGCCGACGGCTCGGGTGTGGCGGCCGCGTGCCAGACCGCGGCGGCCCCGCCGACCACGAGCAGGGCCCCCAGCGGTCGCGGGCCGCGGGCGAGCAGGCCGGCGGCGACGGCGAGCAGCGCCAGGGCGACCACGCCCGGCCAGACCAGCCACGGCGAGGGCGGCGGGCTCCACGTGAGCTTCCCGGCGACGATCACCTCGGTGTCCCCGTGGCGGAGCGGCACGGTCCACTCGGCGACGGTGTGCCGGACTTCCGGGTCGGCCGACACCATGGGAGGCAGCAGGTCGGGACTCATCCAGTGCGTGCGGTGGTCGTGCCACACGTACTGCGGCTCGGTGGCGACCTGCACCCACTCCGGCTCGGCCGCGCTGTCGGCCTCCTCGGGCAGGGGGACGCGGCCGAAGCGGTCGAGGTTGATCCAGGTCGCCGGGCTGCGCTGGTTGCGCCAGACGCCGTCCGGGCCGATCCGCAGGTACGGCTCGTCGTCGTACCCGGGGACGACGACGTCGGTGGCGCTGCGGTTGACCAGCTCGAACTCGTCGCCGAACTGCAGGATCCGCACTTGCACGCCCCGCACCTCGGGCGAGACCGAGATGATCCGGGCGTCGAAGTCGCTGCCCGCCGCGTCGCCGCCGACGTGCGCGGCGGCCGGCCCCGCCAGTGCCAGTGCCGCCACCGTCGCGAGCAGGACGACGAGCAGCCGGGCGCCGGCCCGCGTCACGACGCCCCCGCGACCAGCCGGAGGTCGTCGGCGATGTCACGCGCGGTGTTGCCGGCGTCGAACGCCACGTGCGCCTCGTCGTCGGTCCCGTACAGCAGCAGCAGCGACGAGTGCAGCCGCCCGTCCTCCTCGGCCAGCGGCACCCCGGCGGAGAGCTGCGCCTGGTCGATCGACTCCTGGTCGCCGGTCAGGCCGACGAACCGGGTGGGCAGGTCGGCGTCGAACCGGCTCAGGTACTCGCCGAGCACCGCGGGGGTGTCGGTGGCCGGGTCGGTGGTCACGAACACGACCGTGAGCTGGTCGACGATCTCCGGCTCCAGCCCGCGGAGCGCCACGGCGACGTCGGCCATCGTGGTCGGGCAGACGTCGGGGCAGTTGGTGTAGCCGAAGAACAACAGGGTCGGCTTGCCGCCGGTCGCATCCGAGAAGTCGTACTCGGCGCCGGTGGTGTCGGTGAGGGTGAACGAGGGCCGGCGGTAGGGCTCGGCCAGGTCGAGGCCCGCGTAGGTGTCGTCGGCGCCGTCCACCTCGGCCGGTGCCGCGGCCGCGTGGTCGTGCCCGCCGTCGCCATCGGCGTCCGCCGCGGTCCCGCACCCGGCCAGGACCGACGCGAGGAGCAGACCCGCCAGGGAGCGGCGCAGGACGGCGGGACTCACGAGGACACGGTACGTCGCGTGGCCCGCCACCCCAGGACGACGCCGGTGATCCCGGCGAGCAGGGCCACGATCGCCACGAAGAGCGCGAGCCCCGCCGGCGACGAGGCCGTCTCGTGGCGGCTGTGCGCGGACGCGGTGCCCGCCGGGACGGCGGTGGTGGGGGCGGCGGCCTCGGCGGACAGGGAGAGCACCGGTGCGGGGCGCTCCGGCTCGGCCTGCCCGTCGATCGTCGGCTCGATCCAGGCCGACTCGGTGCCGTCGCTGTAGAGCTGCACGGTGGGGAAGGTCAGCGAAGCTGCATCCGGGAACGGCCCGCCGTACAGGGCGAACTCCTGGAACTCGCCGGGGCCGATGCCCCCGCCGTCCTCGGCCCGGAACTCCACCACCGACACGTAGGAGCTGATCTCCCCACCCTCGCTCTCGATCGGCTCCGCGAGCTGGGCGGAGGTCATCGTGACCGTCCAGCCGGGCACCGGCTGGACGCTGAGCGAGCCCAGCGCGGCCTCCTCCGGGATCTGGATCCGGACGGACACGGTGCTGGCCGTGTCGCTCTCGTCGGGCACGCGGAAGGTGACCTTCCCGAAGCCGCCCGCGGAGGCGTCCCCGGAGGAGACGCCCACGTGGGCGGATGCCGTGGACACCGAGGCGACCAGGGCGGCCATCGCGGCGGCCAGGACGACCAGGACGCGGGCGGGCAGGTTCACGGAACTCCTGTTCATCGGCGGTCAGCGGACCGTGAAGTCGACGGTGGCGGTGGTGGCGGTGAACTCGTCGACCCGCACGCTCACCGCGAGGGTCCAGGTGCCGGC
>DATHAK010000274.1:0-4005 GCA_035296685.1 Blastococcus sp. | reverse complement strand
AGTTCGCCCGCGGACACCGCGGTGGAATCTCACAGTGTCGATCCCGGCGCCGGCCAGGACGGCATCGAACGACGCGGTGAACTGGCCGGCGCGGTCACGGACGAGGAATCGGAAGGTGGCGGCGCGGTCGTCGAGGTCCATCAGCAGGTTGCGAGCTTGCTGGGTGGTCCAGGGCCCGGTCGGGTGGCTGGTCGTATCGAGGATGTGGACGTAGCGGTTGCGGACTTCGAGGGCGAAGAAGACGTAGATCCGCTTCAGGGTAACCGCGCAGTCGACGTGGAAGAAGTCCACGGCCAGCATGGTCGAGGCCTGCGCGCGCAGGAATCGGCGCCAGGACGTGTGTTGTCCGACGCTCCGCGTGCACATGTAGGCGACGTTCCTGGTGAGCACGTAGGTGCGTGAAGGACCCCGCCGGGCTGGGTGCCGGGCGGGGTTTGGTGTTCATGTTGTCGGCTTGGTGGTCATTCTGTCGTCACCTCCGTCACGGCGGTGCGGGCGCTGGACTCGTCGACGATGTTCTTGTCCGCGGCGAACGCGGCGACCAGTGCTTGGAGGGCGAGGTTGTTGACCGCGCGGGGGTAACCTCGGCTGGTCTGGTGGATCAGCGCGGTGGCGTCGTCGGAGAACAAGGTGTCGCTGCGCCCGGCCAGCCCGAGGTGGTGGCGCAGGTAGCTGCCGGTCTCCTCGGGAGTCATCGGCGGCATCGTGTAGCGCAGCGCGATGCGTTGATCCAGTGCGGCGAGGGCGCCGAGTTTCATCCGCCGTCGCAAGGTCGGCTGGCCGACCAGTAAGCAGGAGTTATGCAGGTGATCGTGTCAAGGGGTTCGGCAAAAGAATCGTGAAACGGATCGGATCTGGTGATGTGAGCGACGGTCAGGAGGCCTCGTCGCCGAGCCGGGTGAGTAGACCGTCGAAGATCTTCTGGCGGCCGAGTTGGCCCTTCGTCGCGGCGTCGTCGCGTTGGCGCTGCAGGGTGGGCCGGAACTCGATGGTGGTGACGAAGTGCGTGCAGGATTCACAGATCGACTCGAAGTGGCAGTCGAGCTCGACCGGGCGGGCGCAGTAGCCGTTGCCGAGCATGCGCTGGTGCATCTGCGTGCGGAGCTTGGCCATCTCGGCGCCCTCGGCGTCAGCGGCCAGCGCGCGAGGTTGGTCGTAGAGGGCCTCGACCTTCTCCGAGACCGCGAAGTACTCGTCGGCCACGGTGCGATCGGCGATCCGGGCATAGACGAGGGTCATGCTCAGGGAGCGGTGCCCGAGCAGGGCGGCGATCGCCTCGAGCGACATCCCTCGGTTGATGGCCTGGGTGGCCAGGGTGTGACGGAGCCGGTGCGGGGAGACGCCTTCGAGGCCCGCGGCCTGGGCGACCTTGTCGACCGCGGCGTCGACGCGCGCGGTGCTCAGTGGTCGTCCCCGCTCGGTGAACATCAGCTTCGAGCGCAGGTCCTCGGGTCGGGTGGCCAGCCAGCGGTCGAGGAGTTCCTTGAGTTGGGGGTGCAGCGGGATGTAGCGGTCGTTGTGCAGCTTGCCGACCGGAACCCGCAGCCAGTAGGCCGAGCCGATCTGCACGACGGCGTCGACGGTGAGGTTGACCAGTTCTCCCTTGCGCATGCCGGTGCGGGCGAGGAACTCGACGATGAGGCGGACCAGGGGGTCGGGATCGGCGCGAGCGGCGACGAGCAGCTTCGTCGCGGCGGCGTCGTCGAGGAACCGGGGCAGCGGATCGTCCTTGATCGGCAGGTCATGGGGGAAGATCGGCGCCCGGGCTGGGGCGTCCGTGCCGCCCCACTCGATGAGCCGTTGGAAGCACAGCTGCACCGAGTTCAACCGGCGCCGCACGGTGTGGCGGTGCAGTCGACCTCCGTGGTGGGCAGGCCGCTCGACGAGCCAACGCTTGTAGTCCTCGACGTGGCCGCGATCCACCTCGGCCGCCGAGCCGATGTCGGGATAGCGGCGGGCGAGGAAGCAGGCGAACTCGCGCAGCGCCTCGTCCTCGTTGGCGACGGTACCGGGGCGCCGGGTCAGCCGCAGCTGCTCGAGGTAGCCGGTCAACGTCTCGGCGAGGACCGCGGGCACCTGATCCCAGGTGTCGGTGGGGGGACGGCTGCGGCGGGTGCGCGGGCGGGGTGGTTCGTCGCTGAGCCCGGCGTGGAACAGGGTGGCCTGCAGCCCGAACAAGATCGCGTGCCGGTTGGGGTGCGGGGCGCCACCGAGCCGGTCGGCGACGGTGTCGAGCGCGGCGTGGGTCGCGTCGAGCAGCGTGTGGGTGACCGCGTCCGGCACGACGGCGTGCAGCGCGCAGACCTGCGCGAGAGCCGCCCACTGCCGCTCGCTGCTCTTGGCCACGAAACCCAGCGCGGTGGCGGACTCGGCGAAGACGGCTGACGTCGTCGGGTGGTAGGCGGCCATGATCGGGCCAAGCCGGGGACGGCGGGTGATCAGGTAGTCGGCCGAGACCGGCATCCGCGCGGTGAGCGCGAGCCACGCCACGACCCGGCGTACTCGTTCGTCGGCGTCGACCTGCGCCTGAAGCGGCGCGGCCGTCCAGCCCTCGGGCGAGCCAAACCGGGCGCAGAAGGCGCGGGCGCCGTCCTGGGCGCTGCTCACCGCCAGGAACCCGGCCTGGGTGAACTCGCTGAGGTAGACCTCGACCAAGTCGAGCGCGGCCGCCGGAAGCCGATGCGGGCGGGGCATCACTGCGCCCCGGCAGATGGCGCGGCGGCCGGGGCTGCGGCGGTCTGGACTGCAGCGGTCTGGACTGCAGCGGTCTGGGCATCGATCGCGGCCAGCGCGTTGGCGTACTCGCTGACCAGCCAGCCCGCAGACAGATGCAGGTAGACACGGGTGGACTCGATCGAGCGGTGCCCGGCCTGGGCCTGCACCGCCTCGAGCGCCATCCCGGCCTCCCGCAACCGTGTCAGACAGGTATGGCGCAGCTGGTGACAGGTCAGGTGATCGATCCCGGCGCGCCGGCGGGCCCCGCGGATGATCTCGTCGATCCCGTGGCTCGACAGCGGGTCGCCCCGGTTCGCGCCCTTGAGGACCAGGAAGACCCGGTCGGTGCCCGGATCCGCGGGCCGCTCGGAGTCCAGGTAGCGGGCCAGCGTGGCGAAGAACCGCGGCGAGATCGGCACGATCCGCTGATGCCCGCCCTTGCCCTCGGCGATGAACAACCGGCGCTCGCCGACCTTGACATCCCCGAGCCGCAGCCCGAGGACCTCGCAGCGGCGCAGCCCGCCGAGCAGCATCGCCTCGACCATCGCCCGGTCGCGGTGGGTGCGCAGCACCGACATCAGGGCGTCGACCTCGGCCGGGAGCAGGACGCGCGGCAGCGTCCGGGGTGCCCGTAGCAGTGGAGTGCCTCGTCGGGCCGAGCCGGTGCCGGCCCGGCGCGCGGCCATCCCGCGGGGCACCGGGTTGGCCCGGACCCCGGCGTCGCCGCGCCTGACGAGGTAGTCGAACAGGCCCGACACCGTGGCCAGGCGACGCTTGATGGTGCGCACCGACAACCCGGCCTCGCCGTCCTCCAGGCGCACCACCCGTGGCCCCCGTCGCGGTGACCGTTGGGCCTTGATGAAGGAGAACACGTCGGCCGTGGTCACCGCGGCGGGCTCCTTGGGGATGACAGTGAAGAACACCTTCAGGTCATAGGCCGCGGCCAGCAGCGTGTTCTCCCGGGCTCGGGCGCCGACGAACTCCAGGTAGTCGTCGAGCAACGGATGGCCGAGCCGGATCGACCGCAGCTCGGTGCCCACGACGGACCGGATCAGACAGGGCAGGATCGTGCTCATCGCCACTCCCCGCATCGCCCAGGGATGCGGCGACGATCATCGGACTCGCTTGTGAAGATCACCCTCATATCATGCGAATGGTGAGTGGCTGTCCATTTCGCTGTTCGTCAGCAGCCGCAGCTCTTCGAGCTGGTCGGCATCTAGAAGGTGCGCCTCGTCCAACACGAGGATTGTGGTGCGCCCGCGTTCGTGTTCCTCGGCGGCGAGCAGGTCC
>DATHAK010000273.1:0-29588 GCA_035296685.1 Blastococcus sp. | reverse complement strand
CCACCGGGTCTCCCCGCCGCACCTGCGCCGGGCCGTCGAGCACCGCGACCACGACTGCGTGTTCACCGGGTGCGACGCCCCCAGCTGGTGGTGCGACGTCCACCACCTGATCCACTGGATCGACGGCGGCGACACCAGCCTCGAGAACTCCGCACTGCTGTGCGAACGCCACCACACCAAGGTCCACCACGGATTCCGGGTCGAACGACAACCCGACGGCCGATGGCGCACCTGGCGCCCCGACGGAACCGAGATCCTGGTCGGTTCCCCACTCCTCGCCGTCTGACTTCAGATCAGGCGGAGGACACCGGATGCGCTGGCCAGGATCGCCGCGAGCAGCAGGACGACGGCGAGGGCGACCTGGGGGCCGCCGCGCTCGGGCGAGTCCTCGTCGGTGCGCCACACGCTCCAGGCACCGCCGAGCAGGAAGCCGCCGAGCAGCAGCAGGATCAGGCCGAAGTTCACGCGGCTACAGCGCGCCCTTGGTCGAGGGGACGTCGGTAACCCGCGGGTCGATCGCGACCGCCTGGCGCAGCGCGCGGGCGAGCGCCTTGAACTGGCCCTCGACGATGTGATGGGCGTCGCGGCCGGCGTAGAGCACCCGCACGTGCAGGCTGATCCGCGCGTTGAACGCGAACGACTCCAGCACGTGCTTGGTCAGGCTGGTCGGGTAGTCCGGCCCGATCATCGGGGTCATGTTCTCGGGCTCGGAGTGCACGAAGTACGGCCGGCCGGACAGGTCGACGGCGGCCTGCGCCAGCACCTCGTCCATCGGGATCGTCGCGTCGCCGTAGCGAGTGATGCCGCGCTTGTCGCCCAGGGCCTCGGCGAACGCCTGGCCGAGCGCGATCGCGACGTCCTCCACGGTGTGGTGCGCGTCGATGTGCAGGTCGCCGTCGGCCTGCACGGTGAGGTCGATGCCGCTGTGCTTGGACAGCGCGGTGAGCATGTGGTCGTAGAAGCCGACGCCGGTGCTGATCGAGCTGGTCCCGGTGCCGTCCAGGTCCAGCTCGACGACCAGCTTGGTCTCGCTGGTCGCCCGTTCCACCCGTGCAGTGCGGCTCATGCCCCCGATCCTCCCAGAGTCGTGCGGGGATCCCGCGCGATCTCACCCAGCGCGGTGAGGAAGGCGCCGGTCTCCTCCGCCGTCCCGGCGGTCACCCGCAGCCAGCCCGGCAGGCCGACGTCGCGCACCAGGACGCCGCGGTCGAGCAGCGCCTGCCACGCGGCGGACGCGTCGGCGAACCGCCCGAACAGCACGAAGTTCGCGTCGCTCGGCACGCTGGTCAGGCCCATGCCCGGCAGTGACGCCACGATCCGGTCGCGCTGCGCCTTCACCGCGTCGACGGTGGCCAGCAGCTCGTCGGTGTGGGCCAGGGCGGCGCGCGCGGCGGCCTGGGTCAGCGAGCTCAGGTGGTACGGCAGCCGCACCAGCTGGAGGGCGTCGACGACGGCCGGGTCGGCGGCCAGGTAGCCCAGCCGGAGCCCGGCCATGCCGAAGGCCTTGCTCATGGTGCGGCTCACGATCAGCCGCGGGCGGTCCGGCAGCAGCGTCAGGGCCGACGGGGTGCCGGCGCGGGCGAACTCGGCGTAGGCCTCGTCCACGACGACCACCCCCTCGGTCGCCGCGTAGATCTCGTCGACCGTCTCCAGCGCCACGGCGGTGCCGGTGGGGTTGTTCGGGCTGGTCACGAAGACGACGTCCGGCCGCAGCTCGCGCACCTGGGTCGCGGCGGCCCCGGCGTCGATCGTGAAGTCGGCCCGCCGGTGGCCGTCGGCCCAGCCCGTGCCGGTGCCGGCCGAGATGATCGGGTGCATCGAGTAGGACGGCGTGAAGCCCAGCGCCGTCCGCCCGGCCCCGCCGAAGGCCTGCAGCACCTGCTGGAGGATCTCGTTCGACCCGTTGGCCGCCCACACCTGCGCCGGGTCGACGGCCTCGCCGCTCGTCCTGCTCAGGTAGGCCGCCAGGTCCGCGCGCAGCGCGACGGCGTCCCGGTCGGGATAGCGGTTGAGCTCCGGGGCCGCGGCGGCGAGCGCCGCCCCCAGGTCGGCCAGCAGCCCGGCCGGCAGCGGGTGCGGGTTCTCGTTGGTGTTGAGGCGGTACCGGGCCGGCACCTGCGGGGCGCCGTAGGGCGTGCGGCCACGCAGCTCCGGCCGCAGCGGGAGCTGGTCGAGCGAGGCCATCAGCCCGACTGCCGGATCCGGACCGCTGCCGCGTGCGCCGGCAGGTCCTCGGCGCCGGCGAGGGCGTCGATGTGCACCGCGACGTCCGCCAGCGCCTGCCGGTCGTACTCCACGACGTGGATGCCGCGCAGGAACGACTGCACCGAGAGTCCGCTGGAGTGCCGCGCGCAGCCGCCGGTGGGCAGCACGTGGTTGGAACCGGCGCAGTAGTCGCCGAGGGACACCGGTGACCAGGCGCCCACGAAGATCGCCCCCGCGTTGCGCACGCGCGCCGCGACCTCCCAGGCGTCCCGCGTCTGGATCTCCAGGTGCTCGGCGGCATAGGCGTCGACGACGCGGATCCCCGCGTCGAGGTCGTCGACCAGCACGATGCCCGACTGCGTGCCGTCGAGGGCGACGGTGATCCGGTCGGAGTGCTTGGTGGCGGCCACCTGCCCGGGCACGAGCTCGAGGACGGCGTCGGCCAGCGCCTCGCTGGTGGTGACGAGGACCGCCCCGGCCAGCGGGTCGTGCTCGGCCTGGCTGATCAGGTCGGCGGCGACGTGCGCTGGCTCGGCGGTGTCGTCGGCGAGGATCGCGACCTCGGTGGGGCCGGCCTCCGAGTCGATGCCGATCAGCCCGCGCAGCAGCCGCTTGGCCGCGGTCACGTAGACGTTGCCCGGGCCGGTCACCATGTCGACCGGCTCGCAGAAGCCGGCGCCGTAGCCGAACACGGCGATCGCCTGGGCACCGCCGACCGCGTAGACCTCGGTGACACCGAGCAGCGCGCAGGCGGCGAGCACTCCCGGATCGGGCAACCCGCCGTGATCGCGCTGCGGCGGCGACGCCACGGCGATCGACTCGACCCCGGCGATCTGCGCGGGCACGACGTTCATGACGACGCTGGACAGCAGGGGCGCCAGCCCACCCGGCACGTACAGGCCGACCCGGCGGACGGGCACCCAGCGCTCGGTGACCGTGCCGCCCGGCACCACGTCGGTCGTGACGTCGGTGCGGCGCTGGTCGGCGTGCACTTTCCGGACGCGGGTGATCGTCTCCTCCAGCGCGGCCCGCAGCGCCGGGTCGCACTCGGCGAGAGCGCGGTCGAGCGCCTCCCGGGGCACCGCGAAGTCGGGAGAGTCGACGCCGTCGAGCCGGGCGGTGATCTCACGGACCGCCTGGGCACCGCGGAGGCGGACGTCCTCGCACAGCGGGCGGACCGTGGCCATCACCGAGTCGATGTCGGTACCGGCGCGCGGCAGCAGGCCGGCGAGTTCCCGGGGCCCCGGCAGCGCGGAACCACGCAGGTCGATGCGGGCGAGCACGGATGCCTCCGGGTTGGGGGACAGAGCAGAGTGGAGCGTCGGGATTCCAGGGTAGCCAGCGGGCGAGCGCGCTCCCCCGCCACCCGTACGCTCGGGCGATGGGCGACCTCATCCCGCTGTTCCCTCTGGGGACGCCCCTCTTCCCCGGTGTGGTGCTGCCGCTGCAGATCTTCGAGCCGCGGTACCGCCGGCTCGTGCACGACCTCATCGCCCTCCCGGAGGGCGATGACCGGCGGTGCTTCGGGGTGGTCGCCATCCGGCAGGGCTGGGAGGTGGAGGACGTCGCCCCCGCGGAGGCCCTCTACGACGTCGGCTGCACCGCGCGGGTCCGCGCCGTGCGCTCCCAGCCCGACGGCGGTTTCCGGATCGTGACCGTGGGGGGCGAGCGCTTCCGGCTGCTCGAGGTCGTCGTGGGCGAGGAGCCGCCCTATCTGCAGGGCGAGGTCGAGTGGCTCGCCGACGAGGAGGCGGCCGAGGAGGCCGCCGGTGACCACGAGGGGATGGCCGGCCACGGCGGGATCGAGGTTCCCGCCGTCGGCGACAACGTGACCCTCGACGACGTCGTGGCGTCGGTCGCACGCGGGTCGATGGGGCTGCTCGCCCGCGGGGTCCGAGACCTGTTCACCCGCTACGTGTCCGAGGTGGCCGTGCTGGGTGCTGGTGGCGGCGGCGAGGACGCGGCCGACGTCGAGCCGGCCGTCGACGCGGAGACGGCGGTGCTGCTGCGCGCGGTGGCCGACGACCCGCGGGCGCTGTCCTACCTGGTGGCGTCTGCGGCGCTGCTGACCACCGAGGACCGGCAGGCGCTGCTGGCCGAGTCGGCCACCCGCCGCCGGCTGGCCGCGGAGTCCCGCCTGCTGCGGCGCGAGCTCACCCTGCTGCAGACGCTCGGCGCGGTGCCGATGCCCCTGGGCCAGTTCGCGACACCGATGACGGTGAACTGACCCGGCTCCTCGTCCGCGGCGGCTCGTCAGGCGATCGGTCGTCCCGGCGGTGGCACCTCGACCAGCTGGTGCTCGTCGTCGACGGGCAGGAGGTCCTCGGCGGGCCCCGGCACGTCGTCGGCACGGGCGTCGCCCGTGCGCCCGAGGTCGTCGGCCGGTGCGTAGAGGACGCCGACGAGGTAGGCCAGCACCGCGGTGAAGGGCGTGGCCGCGAGGACGGCGAGCGACCCCAGGGTCAGCGACGACGTGACCACTCCCCCGACCTGGCCCAGCTGGGCCTTCGTGGGCCCGGCGCCGAGGAGCTCCCCGACCTGCCAGGCGACGAGGCCGGCGGCCGACCCGCCGACGGCCAGCGCGAGCACGGTGGCCACGCCGCGGCGGCGGCGCAGGAACCAGGCGGCCGTGCCGCCCACCAGCCCGACGAGGGCGAGCACGACCAGCAGGACGACGTCGTCGGCGACCAGCACCTCCTCCGACGGGTTGCCGATCGGGACGGGGCCGGTGTCGCCGATCCGGAAGTCGACGCGCGGCGCGAGCCACCACCAGACGAGGCCGGCGACGGCCCCGGCGAGCGCGAAACCGAGCACGATCCCGGCCGAACTCCGCAGGTCGGCGCGCACCTCCGGCCAGCCGCGCCAGTACGCCGCCGCGGGCACGAAGCCGGAGCGGCGACCCCTCCGCCCGGCGACCGTGAAGGCCCCGGCTGACCGGGCGCGCGAACCGCCCGCGGGGTCCGGGGACACCGGGTCCGGGTGGCTCTCGGGGCTGCCGCTCACGCCCCCAGTGAACCTCGCCGGCCTGGCAACGTCCTCCGGGAGCCCAGGCCGCTCCCCTGCCGAGCCGGAACCGGTGTTCAGAGCAGGGCCACGCTGGTCGGCCCGAGGAGCGCCTTGATGTCGCCCATCAGCGCGGTGCTCGGCCGGACCCGGAGGCCCTGGTCGAGGCGCAGCACCGTCTCCCGGCTGCCGTTGACCAGCTTCAGCTGCACCTCGGTCGTGCCGGGGTGGCTGCCGAGCACCTCGCGCAGCCGCTCCACGACCGGCGGTGTGCAGCGGGCCGCGGGCATCGAGACCAGCACCGGGCCGCGGGGCCCCTCGGTCAGCTCGGGGATACTCACCTCGGAGGCGAACAGCGACGGCTGGTCGTCGCGCCGGCTGATCCGGCCCTTGACCACGACGATCTGGTCGCGGATGACCTTGTCCGACACCTGCGCCCAGGTCTTCGGGAAGAAGAGCACCTCGATGCCGGACTCGAGGTCCTCGAGCGTGGCGATGGCCCACGGCGCGCCCTGCTTGTTGGTGCGCGGGCCGACGGCGGTGAGGATCCCGGCGATCGTCACGTTCGCGCCGTCCTCGACCCCGCCCGCGTTGATCTCGGCGATGGGGGTGTCGGCGTGCGCGGTGAGCACGTGCTCGACCCCGTGCAGCGGGTGGTCGGAGACGTAGAGGCCCAGCATGTCGCGCTCGAAGACCAGCCGCTCGGCCTTCGACCAGTCGGCGGTCGGGATGGCCAGGTCGAGTGCGCCGCCGAAAGGATCGTCCGCTCCGCCGTCCGCGCCGAAGCCGCCGAAGAGGTCGAACTGCCCCTCGGCCTCCTTGCGCTTAAGCGCCATAGCGTTGTCGACCGCATCGGCGTGGACCGAGACCAGCCCCTGCCGCGAGTGGCCGAGGGAGTCGAAGGCGCCGGCCTTGCACAGCGACTCGATGACCTTCTTGTTGCAGGCCACCGCGTCGATCTTGCGCAGGAAGTCGGGGAAGTCCTTGAACGCGCCCTGCTCCTCGCGGGCCCGCACGATGGCGTCGACGACGTTGTGCCCGACGTTGCGCACCGAGGCCAGGCCGAAGCGGATGTCGGTGCCGACCGGGGTGAAGTCGGCGGCCGACTCGTTGACGTCCGGCGGCAGCACCTTGATGCCCATGCGGCGGCACTCGGCCAGGTAGATCGGCCGCTTGTCCTTGTCGTCGCCGACGCTGGTGAGCAGGGCGGCCATGTACTCGGCCGGGTAGTTGGCCTTGAGGTAGGCCGTCCAGTAGGAGATGAGGCCGTAGGCCGCCGAGTGCGCCTTGTTGAAGGCGTAGTCGGCGAACGGGACGAGGATGTCCCACAGCGTCTTCACCGCGGCCGCCGAGAAGCCGTTGGCCTTCATGCCGGCCTCGAAACCGACGTACTCCGCGTCCAGGACCGACTTCTTCTTCTTGCCCATGGCGCGGCGCAGCAGGTCGGCCTTGCCGAGCGAGTAGCCGGCGACCTTCTGCGCGATCGCCATGACCTGCTCCTGGTAGACGATCAGGCCGTAGGTCTGGCCGAGGATCTCCTCGAGCGGCTCGGCGAGCTCGGGGTGGATCGGCGTGATCTCCTGCTGGCCGTTCTTGCGCAGGGCGTAGTTGGTGTGCGAGTTCGCACCCATCGGCCCGGGCCGGTACAGGGCGCCGACGGCGGAGATGTCCTCGAAGTTGTCGGGCCGCATGAGCCGCAGCAGCGACCGCATGGGGCCGCCGTCGAACTGGAAGACGCCGAGGGTGTCGCCCCGGGCCAGCAGGTCGTAGGTGTTCTTGTCGGTGAGGTCCTTGCTGATCTCGTCGAGGTCGATCGGGTCCTTGCCGTTGGCCACGATGTTGCGCAGCGCGTCGTCGATGACGGTCAGGTTGCGCAGGCCCAGGAAGTCCATCTTGAGCAGGCCGAGCGTCTCGCAGGTCGGGTAGTCGAACTGCGTGATCACCGCCCCGTCGGACTCGCGCCGCATGATCGGCACGCTGTCGATCAGCGGGTAGCGGCCGATGATCACGCCCGCCGCGTGCACGCCCCACTGCCGCTTCAGGCCCTCGAGCTTGCGCGCCTGGTCGACCACCTCGGCCGCACCCGGGTCGGACTCGTAACGGGCCCGGAACTCCGACGCCTCCTTGTACCGCTCGTGGGACGGGTCGAAGATCCCCGACAGGGGGATGTCCTTGCCCATGACGCCCGGAGGCATGAGCTTGGTGAGCTCGTCGCCCACCGAGTAGGGGCGGTCGAGCACGCGGGCGGCGTCCTTGATCGCGGCCTTCGCCTTGATCGTGCCGTAGGTGACGATCTGGCTGACCCGCTCCTCGCCGTACTTGTCCGAGACGTAGCGGATCACCTCGCCCCGGCGGCGGTCGTCGAAGTCGATGTCGACGTCGGGCATGGAGACGCGCTCGGGGTTGAGGAACCGCTCGAAGATCAGCCCGTGCGCCAGGGGGTCGAGGTCGGTGATGCCCATCGCGTAGGCGGCCAGCGAGCCAGCGGCCGAACCGCGGCCCGGACCGACGCGGATGCCCTGGTCCTTGGCCCAGTTGATGAAGTCGGCGACCACGAGGAAGTACCCCGGGAAGCCCATCTGCGTGATGATCCCGACCTCGTAGTCGGCCTGCTTGCGCACGTGGTCGGGGATGCCGTTGGGCCAGCGCTTGTGCAGGCCCCGCTCCACCTCCTTGACGAACCAGGAGGTCTCGTCCTCCCCCGGTGGCAGCGGGAACCGGGGCATGAGGTCGGCGCCCTCGGTGAACGACACCTCGCACTGCTCGGCGACGAGCAGCGTGTTGTCGCAGGCCTCGGGCAGGTCGGTGAACAGCGCGCGCATCTCGGCGGCGCTCTTCAGGTAGTAGCCGTCGCCGTTGAAGCGGAAGCGGTTGGTCTCGTTGAGCCGCGACCCGGTCTGGATGCACAGCAGCGCGTCGTGCGCCTGCGCGTCCTCCTTGTGCGTGTAGTGCAGGTCGTTGGTGGCCAGCAGCGGGATGCCGAGGTCCTTGGCGATCGCGAGCAGCGCCGGCCGGGTCTTCTTCTCGATCGACAGCCCGTGGTCCATCAGCTCGGCGTAGAAGTTCTCCTTGCCGAAGATGTCCTGGAAGTCGGCCGCGGCCTGGCGGGCGCGGTCCTCCTTGCCGGCGCGCAGCCACATGTTGACCTCGCCCGACGGGCACCCGGTCGTGGCGATCAGGCCCGTCCCGTAGCGCTCCAGCAGGTCGCGGTCGAACCGGGGCTTGCGGTACTGCCCCTCGAGGCTGGCCAGCGAGGAGATGCGGAAGAGGTTGTGCATGCCCTCGGTGGTGCGGGCGAGCAGCGTCATGTGGGTGTACGCGGCCTTGCCGCGGTTCGACCCGCCGTCGCCCTCCTCGTCGATGAGGTTGTCGCCGAAGTCGAACGGCGCGCGGTCGAACCGCGAGCCGGGCGTGTAGTACCCCTCCATGCCGATGATCGGCTTGACGCCGGCCTTGCCCGCCTGCTTGTAGAAGTCGTAGGCGCCGAACACGTTGCCGTGGTCGGTCATCGCGAGCGCCGGCATGCCCTGCTCCGCCGCCGCGGCCGTCACCTCCGGCAGCTTGGCCGCGCCGTCGAGCATCGAGTACTCGGTGTGTACGTGCAGATGCGCGAACGAGTCGGTGCTACTCACGGGCGGCGGTGCTCCTCAGTGGTCGTGCGTGCCCAGGCCGGGTTGCTCCGGCAGGCGACCGGTGGGGAAGACCGGTGGGAGGTCTGGCGGGTGCGTGTCACGGGTGGCCGGAGTCCGGTGCCCCGATCCTCGCACCCGTCGAGGTCTACTCCGAGGGTCTGACAGAACGTGTCTCGTCACAGGCGGACCGCAGCAGGACCCCTGCCCCCACCTCTCGCAGGCTCGCGGCGGGGCCCTGCAGGGGGGCGCTTCACAGCCGCCGGACCATCGTCACGTGGACGATGCCCGCCTCCTCGTACTCGTCGCCGACGGCGACGTAACCGGCCCGCTCGTAGAAGCCCCGCGCCGTCACCTGGGCGTGCAATTCCACCTCGGTCACCCCGCGCAGGACGGCCTGCCGGTGCAGCTCGGCCAGCACCGCCGCGCCGTGGCCGCGACCCCGCACCGAGGGGTCAGCGGCCATCCGGCCGATGGTCGCGGTGCTGCCGCGCACGAGCAGCCGCCCGGTCGCGACGACGCGGCCGGCCGGATCGCGGCTGAGCACGTGCACGGCGGTCCCGTCGGCCGCGTCCTGCTCGATCTCCGGCGGCACCCCCTGCTCCTCGACGAAGACCCGCGTCCGCAGGGCGGCGATCTCGGGGCGGTCGGCCGCCGTGGCGAGCTGGGCGGTCGGCCGGCTCATGCCGGGGCCCGGCCGGCGGGGAGGACGCGCGTGGGCACGAGGAGGAAGCGCAGGTCGATGACCGCGTGCAGGAGCACGGGCAGCAGCAGCGAGCCGGTCTGCAGGTAGACGGCGGCCATGACCCCACCCAGCACACCCGTGGTGACGATGCCGACCGGCCCCTGGTAGGCGTGCGCCAGGCCGAAGGCCACGGCGGCCACGCCGACGAGCACCCCGGTCGTCAGGCCGCCGGCCATCGCGGCGACCACCGCGAGGAAGAACCCGCGGTACAGCCACTCCTCGCAGACCCCGGCGGTCACGCCGACCGCGGTGAACAGCCGGCGCTCGCCGGCGGTCCGGGGCAGCAGCGCCAGCGTGGCGTGCCCGGGGGGCTCCGAGTGCCGGCCCTGGGCGGGCGGGAGATGACTCGGCCGGCGGACCGGCTCGGCGGCCTCGAGCAGCGCCCCGCCGCGCAGCGCCCGCGTCGACACGACGACGAAGAGGAGCACGAGCAGGACGACCAGCGCGGTGACCGGACCGGGCCACTCCCGCGGCCAGCGCAGCCCCACCTGGCCGGCGTCCACCCCGGGGGCGTCGAGCCAGACGAGGAACGCCAGCACCGCCAGCCCCCACTCCAGGATCAGCAGCCGCCCGTAGAAGGAGCGCCGGGCGCCCGGATCGGTGCGCAGCCGACCCTCGAAGCGCCGGTGCAGGACGTGGCCGACGACCGGCTCACCCAGCACGAGGTACACGGCGACCACGACCGCCGCCAGGGTCGCGGGGCCGAAGTCGGCCAGGGTTCCGGGCAGGCCGTTCACCGGCGGGTCAGGTCTCGGCGCGCAGCACGGCCAGCGCGCCCGCGAGGTCGGCCGGGTACTCGCTGGTGAACTCGACCCAGCGCCCGTCCGCCGGGTGCGGGAACCCGAGCCGGACGGCGTGCAGCCACTGCCGCTGCACGCCCAGCCGGGCGGCCAGGGTCGGGTCGGCGCCATAGGTGGTGTCGCCGACGCACGGGTGACGCAGCGCGGAGAAGTGCACCCGGATCTGGTGGGTGCGGCCGGTCTCCAGCCGGATGTCGACCAGGCTGGCGGCCGGGAACGCCTCGATCACCTCGTAGTGGGTGACCGAGGGGCGGCCACCGCTGACCACCGCGAACCGCCAGTCGTGCCGGGGGTGACGGTCGATCGGGGCGTCGATGGTGCCGCGCGAGGGATCGGGGTGGCCCTGCACCAGCGCGTGGTAGCCCTTCTCGACCGTGCGCTCCTTGAACGCCGCCTTGAGAGCGGTGTAGGCGCGCTCGCTCTTGGCCACGACCATGACGCCGGTCGTCGCGGCGTCCAGGCGGTGGACGACGCCCTGCCGCTCGGCGGCACCGGAGGTGGAGACGCGGTAGCCGGCCGCGACCAGGCCGCCGATGACGGTCGGACCGTCCCAGCCGGGGCTCGGGTGGGCGGCGACGCCCACGGGCTTGTCCACCACCACGAGGTCGTCGTCGTCGTGGAGGACCGTCAGGCCCTCGACCGGCTGCGGCGTTACCGGCTCGCCGGGCGGTGGCGGCAGCTCCACCTCCAGCCAGCTGCCCCCCGTGAGCCGGTCGCCCTTGCCGCGCACGCGGCCGTCGACCACCACGCCCCCGGCGTCGGCCACGTCGGCGGCCGCGGTGCGCGAGAGCCCGAAGAGACGGGACAGTGCCTGGTCGACCCGCTGCCCCTCCAGCCCGTCGGGCACCGGGAGGGCACGGTGCAGGCCCGGAGAGCTGGTCACGCTCCCCATTGTGACCGGCCCGCGCCGGGGACCGGCTCAAGCGGCGTCGGTGCGGACCTGATCCCTGCCCCGCGAGCCGTCGAACTCGATCCCGCGCAGCGCCAGCAGCACCCCGAGGATGCCGCCGCAGACGATCGCGGAGTCGGCGACGTTGAACACCGGCCAAACGCTGCCGTCGGGGCTGAAGACCGACAGGAAGTCCACCACTCCCCCCTGCAGGAACCCGGGGTCGCGGAAGATCCGGTCGATCAGGTTGCCGAGCGCACCGCCGAGGACGAGGCCCAGCGTCACCGCCCAGCCGGTGGAGAACAGCCGCCGGGCCGTCCGGACGATCACCACCGCGACCGCCACGGCCACCAGGCTGAACAGCACCGTCGCCCCCTCGGCGAAGGAGAACGCCGCGCCCATGTTCCGCAGCTGCGTGAGGTAGAGGGCGCCACCGAGCAGCCGGATGTCCTCGCCGGGGTCGATCGTGGCGACGACGACAAGCTTGCTGACCAGGTCGACCACCAGGACGACCGCGGCCAGCGCCAGCAGCAGCCGGGTGCGCGGTCGCCGGCCCCGGACGGGGACGGCCGCGGCCGCCGGCTCGGGCTGCTCGGACAGGGCGGGCTCCTCGGATCGCGGGTGTCCCCGAACGATAGCCGCGGCCGCGGGGGTCAGCCGGTAGCCAGCCACACGGCGGTGTCCGGCGGCAGGGCGCCGTCGCAGGAGCCGCTGGCCAGGACCATCCGCCCCTGACCATCGAGGTCGACCGTCTCGGTCGACAGGTTGACCACGCACCGGAACCCCGGCCCGCGGTCGAAGGCGAGGACGTCCTCGGCAGTGTCTACCCAGGTCAGCGGCTCGGCGTGCAGGGCGGCGGTGCCGCGCCGGATGCGCAGGGCGTCCCGGTACAGGTTCAGGGTCGACCCGGGGTCGGTTCGCTGGGCGGCGGCCGTCAGCCCGGCCCACTCCGGCGGCTGGGGCAGCCACGGCCGGACGCCGTCCGCGGTGAACCCGAAGGGCGGTTCCGCGCCCTCCCACGGCAGGGGCACCCGGCAGCCGTCGCGACCGCGGACCCTGTGGCCGGAGCGCTCCCAGGTCGGGTCCTGCAGGGCCTCGTCGGGCAGGTCCTCGACCTCCGGCAGGCCGAGCTCCTCCCCCTGGTAGAGGTAGGCCGAACCGGGCAGCGCCAGGGTCAGCAGGGCGGCCGCCCGGGCCCGGCGCAGGCCGAGCCCCCGGTCGGTGGGCGACGGCGGGACGGCGGCTCCCCCGAACGCCCCCGCGGTGTGCGCGCGCCCGAAACGGGTCGCGTGCCGGGTCTCGTCGTGGCTGGACAGCACCCAGGTCGGTGGTGCTCCGACGGGCTCGAGGGCGGCGATGCTCTCGTCGATCACCCGCCGCAGGTGCCGCGGCTCCCACGGCGCGGTGAGGTAGTCGAAGTTGAAGCTGGTGTGCATCTCGTCGGGCCGCACGTACCGGCTGAGCCGTTCCGGTCCGCGGACGACGGCCTCGGTGACGAACACGCGCTCACCGTCGTAGGCGTCCCCGATCGCGCGCCAGCGCCGGAGGATGTCGTGCACGCCCTCGACGTCCCAGTGCGGATTGCCGACCCAGCTCCGCGACTCGAACAGCGCGCCGGGCAGGTGGCCGGCGTCGGGCAGCCCCGACTCCTTGGCCATGGCCGGCGCCGCGTCGACCCGCAGCCCGTCGACGCCGCGGTCCAGCCAGAACCGCAGGATGCCGTCGAAGGCCTCCTGCACGGCGGGCTCGTCCCAGTCCAGGTCCGGCTGCGCGGGGGCGAACAGGTGCAGGTACCACTGGCCCGGGCGCCCGTCGGGCTCGGGAATGCGGGTCCACGCCGGGCCGCCGAACGCGCTAATCCAGTCGTTGGGCGGCAGCGACCCACCGCCGCGCCCATCGCGGAAGAAGTACCTGTTCCGCTCCGGGGAGCCCGGCCCGGCCGCCAGCGCCGCGGCGAACCACGGATGCTCCCGGGAGGTGTGGTTGGCGACCAGGTCGACGATCACCCGCAGTCCCGCCGCGTGTGCCTCGGCGAGCAGGGCGTCGGCGTCGTCCAGGGTTCCGAACCGCGGATCGATGGCGCAGTAGTCGCTGACGTCGTAGCCGCCGTCGGCCATCGGCGACGGGTACCAGGGCGTGATCCACAGCGCGTCGACGCCGAGGTCGGTCAGGTGCGGCAGCCGCCGCCGCAGGCCGCCGATGTCCCCCAGCCCGTCGCCGTCCGAGTCGGCGAAGCTGCGCAGGTAGACCTCGTAGACGACGGCGCTACGCCACCACGGTGCCGGGTTCAGGCGGCGCCGACCGAGGTGGCTCCGCCCGCACCGACCGAGCTGGCCCGGCCGCGTGTCTCCTCCAGTGCGTCGACCCGGTCCTGGTTCGCCAGGCGGGTCAGCTCGGCGCCCGCCTCGGCGTCCCGGGTCAGGTTGTCACCGGTCTGCGGGTCGAAGATGTGGATCTTGCGGGCGTCGAGCCAGAACTCGGCCTCCTGGCCCTCCCGGATCCGGCTGGTCGCGTCGATCGAGACGACGGCCTGCGTGCGCAGCTCTTCCGAGTCCAGCTCGCGGGCCAGCTCGCGCAACTGCGTGGTGACGGCCTCCGGCGCTTCGTAGGGGATGTAGGCGTACTGCGAGTCGCCCAGCCACTCCGTGACGTCGACACGGGCGCGGAAGGTCGAGCCCAGCGGCTTCTTGTGCTCCTCGACCAGGGAGGCGTCGTCGAAGTACTCCGGTCGGATGCCGACGAGCAGCAGGTCCCGGCCGCTCACGGCCTTGGCCCGCGTCTCGTCGAGCTGGATCTCACCGAACGGCATCTTCAGCTTGTTGCCCTCCAGCGTCCCGGGCAGGAAGTTCATCGGCGGTGAGCCGATGAACCCCGCGACGAACAGGTTGACCGGCTGCTCGTAGAGCTCGCGCGGCGAGGCCACCTGCTGGATCTTGCCCTTCCGCAGCACGCAGACCCGGTCGCCGAGGGTCATGGCCTCGGTCTGGTCGTGGGTGACGTAGACGGTGGTGATGGCCAGCCGCCGCTGCAGGCGGGAGATCTCCGTGCGCATCTGACCGCGGAGCTTGGCGTCGAGGTTGGACAGCGGCTCGTCGAAGAGGAACGCCTCGGCCTGCCGGACGATGGCACGGCCCATGGCCACGCGCTGGCGCTGGCCGCCGGAGAGGTTGGCCGGCTTGCGCTCGAGGTGCTCCTGGAGCTCGAGCACGTCGGCGGCCTCGTTGACGCGGCGCCTCACCTCGTCGTCCGGGGTCTTGGACAGCCGGAGCGGGAAGGCGATGTTCTCGAAGACGGTCATGTGCGGGTAGAGCGCGTAGTTCTGGAAGACCATCGACAGGTTGCGGTCCCGTGGGGCCAGGTCGTTGACCCGCTTCCCGCCGATGATCATGTCGCCGCTGGTGATGTCCTCCAGGCCCACGATCATCCGGAGCAGCGTCGACTTCCCGCAGCCCGAGGGGCCGACCAGGATCATCAGCTCGCCGTCGGCGATGTCCAGGCTGACGTCGTTCACGGCCGGGTAGCCGTCGCCGTACTGCTTGACGATGTTCTTCATCTCGATGGAAGCCATTGGGTCCTCGTCCCCTCGGGTGGGTCGGTCGGATGGAGTCGGGAGCGCTCAGGTCGGGTGGGGGGAAGGTCAGCCCTTGACGGCGCCGTTGGTGAGACCGGCGACGATGCGCCGCTGGAAGATGAGCACGAGCACGACGACGGGGATCGTCACGATCACCGCGGCAGCGGCGATGGAGCCGGTCGGGTCGACGAACTGCGAGGCGCCGGAGAAGAGGCCGAGCGCAGCGGGTACGGGCCGGGCGTCGCTGGTCGACGTCAGCGAGATGCCGTACGCGAAATCGTTCCACGCGATGAAGAAGGCGATGATCGCCGTGGTGAAGACGCCGGGGGCGGCCAGCGGGACGATCACCTTGCGGAACGCCTGCCAGGTCGTCGCGCCGTCCACCTGCGCCGCCTGCTCCATCTCCCAGGGGATCTCGCGGAAGAACGCCGACATGGTCCAGATGGAGATCGGGAGGGTCAGCGACAGGTACGGGATGATCAGGCCGAGCCAGGTGTCGTAGAGCCCGATCTGCCGCCACAGGTTGAACAGCGGCGTGACGATCGAGATGACCGGGAAGATGGCCACACCGAGCGCTGCGGACAGGATCAGGCGCTTGCCGGGGAAGTCGAGCCGGGCGATCGCGTAGGCGGCGAACATCGACAGGATGCAGGAGATGAACGTCGCGATCAGGCAGATGCCGAACGAGTTGCGCAGCGCCGGCAGGAACAGGTCGCTGGCATCGCCGGTGAGGATGAGCGAGTAGTTCTCCCCTGTCGGCGTCGTCGGGAGGAACTGGCCGTTGGCGATGTCGGCCGCGCCCTTGAACGACAGCGAGATGATCCAGGCGATCGGGAACAGGCAGTAGAGGAGGATCACGACCCCGGCGATCCACCACCAGGTCTTCTCCCGCGTGGACATCAGCGTTCCCCTCTCGCCTGGGCCAGGTCGATCCGGAAGCCCTTGATGAATGCGAAGGCGATGAGCACCACGGCGAGGAAGAGCAGGACCGACACCGCCGACCCGAGACCGATCTCCACGCGCGAGATCGTTTGTCGATACGCGAGGAACGACACGGACTCGGTGCCGTTCGACCCCGCCGTCATCACGAAGATGCTGTCGAAGATGCGGAAGGCGTCCAGGCTGCGGAACAGCAGGGCCACCATGATGGCGGCCTTCATGTTCGGGATGGTCACCCGCCACATCCGCTGCCACCACGTCGCCCCGTCGACCATGGCGGCCTCCTGGAGCACGTCGGGCACCTGAGCCAGGCCGGCGAGCAGCAGCAGGGAGATGAACGGCGTCGTCTTCCAGATCTCGGCCAGGCAGATGACCAGCAGCGACGTCCACTTGTCGCCGAACCAGTCGGTGTCCGCGCCGATGCCCGGCAGCCAGGCGAACCACTTGTTCACGAACCCGGTGGTGATGTTGAAGGCGAACTGCCACGAGAACGCCGAGACCACCGTGATCACCGCGTACGGGATCAGGATCGCCGCTCGGAGGACCGGGCGGAGCGACTGCAGCGCCTTGGACATCACCAGGGCGAGGGCGAAGCCCAGGATCAGCTCGACCACGACGGTGACCACGGTGATGAACACCGTGACGAGCACCGCCTGCCACCACAGCCCGTCACTGAGGATGACGCCGTAGTTGCCCAGGCCGACGAACGAGCGGTTCTCCGGGTCGGTCAGCCGGTAGTTGAACAGCGAGTAGTAGACCGCCTGCAGGATCGGGTAGGCGGTGACCAGCAGCATGATCACGAAGGCCGGTCCGGCCAGCATCCATCCCAGCCGCCGCTCGGCGCGCGATCGGTCGCTGATGCCGCCCGGCGGTGCCGAGACGGGTTCGGTCTTCCTGGTGGGCGGGAGTGTCGTCGTGCTCACAGCAGCTGGTCCCCTCGGAGTACGGCGCTGATGAGGTCGTCGGCGTTCTTGCCGGTCGTGTCCGAGACGCCCGAGGCCGGGTGGTACTCGCGCTGCAGGCCGCCGGTGATCTCGCTGTAGTACGGGCTCAGCGGGCGGGGTGCGGCCGCCTCCAGGGACTCCCGGATGGTGTCGGCCATCGGGTAGGCCTCCTGCACCTCGGGGTCGTCGTAGACCGCCGCCGAGGAGGCCGGGTTGCCGTTGGTGTTCATGTAGTAGGCCTGGTTCTCGTCGCTCGTGATGCACTCCGTGGCGTCGTAGGCCTCGTCCACGTAGCTGCTGTACTTGGAGACGCCCAGGTTGATCCCGCCCAGCGGCGGCGCGGACGGCGTGTCCTCGTCGACCTGCGGGTAGAGCGCCCAGCCGTAGTCGTCCGGCACGTCCTGCTCCAGCGTGCCCGCCTCGACCTTCGTCTGCGCCTGCGCCCAGACGAAGGGCCAGTTCACCATGAACCCGGCGTCGTCACTCTCGAACTGGGTGGCGCTGGTGTCCTCGCTGGACGTCGAGAAGGCCGGGCCGACGACACCCGAGGTGGCCACGTCGTGCATGACCTCCGCCGCCCGCTTCCCGGCGGCGGTGTCGAAGCCCAGTTCGATCTTGTCGGGGTCGGTGTTGTTCTTGTCGATGATGTGGCCGCCGGCACTCTCGATGAGGGCGTTGAACCACACCGTCAGCGACTCGGCCCGCCGGCCCTGCGCGCTGAGGATCTTGTCCTGGTCCTGCGCCGCATCGACCAGCTGGTCCCACGTCACCGGCTGGGTCATGTCCAGCCCCGCGGCCTCGGCGACCGACTTCCGGTACCAGAGCAGTTGCGTGTTCGCCCAGAACGGGACGGCGACCAGCTCGTCGTCCCAGGTCGCGGACTCCAGGGAGCCCTGGACGACGTCCTCGCTCACCTCGGAGGCGACGTCCTCGGGGATCGGCGCGAGGAACCCGGCCTGGGCCAGCTCCGGCGCGAACGGGACGTCGAGGCTCATCAGGTCGATCGAGGTGTCCCCGGCCGCGAGCCGGCGCACCAGCTGCTCGCGCTGCGCGTCGGAGTTGCGCGGCAGGACCGAGACGTCGATCAGGTAGGCCCCGTTCGACTCGTCGCTGCAGCGGCTGGCGATCTCCGCCTGGCCCCCGCTGTCGGGGTTGATGTACCAGGTGAGGGTGGGCGTCCCCCCGGAGTCGCCGCCCCCGCACCCGGCGAGCGTCCCGGCGGCGATCAGGAGTGCCGCAGCTCCGGCGGTCCGGCGCCGGGTCGGCGCGCGCCGTCCGGACCGGCTCCGTGTCACCGCCCGTCCCGGTACCTCGTTGTCCGTGACGTTCGGCATCGTGCATCGCCCCCTGTTCGGCGCCGCGGCGACCGGTGGATCACCGCTGTCACCGGAGCGTGGTGCAGGTCACACAGGGGTGTCAATTCGTAGGAGCACGGGGCCCGGAATGTGTCCCGACCGAGATCCGTGCCTCGTCAGTCGTCGGGCAGGAGGCCCGCGATCACCGACGGCGTGGTGACCTCCTTGGGGGTTCGCGGTAGCACCGTCGCGAAGTAGGCGCGGGCCGCCTCCGCCGTCCCGACGTCCCGGTTGGCCTGCTCCGACAGGAACCAGCGGTGCTCCAGCACCTCGTGGAACACCTCGGCCGGCGCCAGCCGGCCGGCCAGGTCGGCCGGGATGGCGTCGACGACCGGCTGGTAGACCTCGGCCAGCCACCGGTGGCCCGCGTAGCTCTCCGCCACGGGCCCCCCGGAGCGCTGTTCGAGCCAGGCCCTGTAGGCGCGCAGGTCGTTGAGCAGCCGGCGGGCCTGGCGCTCCTGCACCTCGAGGCCGGTGAGCCGGAACAGCTCGCGACGGTGCTGACCGGGCTCCGCGACGCGGGTATGCACGCGCAGCTTCGCGCCCTCGTCCGAGGTGATCAGCTCGACCTCGCCGACGTCGAAGCCCAGGTCGTTGAGTCGCCGGAGCCGCTCAGCCATCCGGTACTGCTGCTCGTCGGCCCGGAACAGCTCCTCGCGGGTCACCTCGTCCCAGAGCGCCGCGTACCGGCGGGGCAGCCCCTCGGCCACGACGATGGGGTCGATGTCCGACGGGAGCAGTCCCCCGAACTGGAGGTCCATCAGCTCGGCGCCGACCCGTTCGCGGGCGAGGTCCACGTCGTAGTTGCGCTGCCCCGCCGTGAGCGACGCATGACGCTCGACGGTCTCGGCGTCGACCAGGTAGGCGGCCAGCGCTCCGGCGTCGGGACGGAAGAGCGTGTTCGACAGCGAGCAGTCGCCCCAGAAGATGCCCGCCAGGTGCAGCCGCACCAGGAGCTCGACCATCGTGTCGAGCAGCTTCTCGGCCGAGTGGTCCCCACGCGGGCTGGAGAACAGCCACCGATAGGACATGGAGTACTCGAGGTAGCGGGTCACCAGGATCGCCTCCTGGTCGTCCGGCCGGTCCACGCAGATGCCCAGCACCGAGACCGTCGGCAGCCCCTCCTCCTCGAACTCCCCGAGTAGCCGGTACTCCTTCCGCGCGAGGCGCTCGTGGATCTCCTTGAGCGCGAAGACATGGCCGCCGCTGGCCACGAATCGGACCACGTGCCGCGAGATGCCCCGCTGCGGAACCTCGAGCAGGAGGGCGGGGTCCCAGTCGGCCAGCGGACGGTCCCACGGCAGGCTCAGCAGCCCCGTCGCATCGGTGGCGGGTGGCCGGAAGAGGAACCGCATCCCGTGCTCCCCCCGACAACGGCGTCGTCCCGCTCACGATGCCACCTCACCGGTGCGGCCCTCCTGTAGGGGCCCGCCGCGAGCCTGCGAGCGGTGGGGGCCAGGAGGGTCCTTTTTCAGTCGGCCCCGGAGGCGGCGCCGGTCTCGCCCCGCCAGGAGGCCAGCCGGCCCGCACGGCTGACCGCCCGCAGCCGCCGCTCGGCCTCGGGCCGCGACCGTCGCGCCGACACGATCAGCGCCTGGTCCCCGCGCATCAGCCGGGTCGTCCGGTCGGGCACGAAGGACCGACCGTCGCGCACGATGAGGACCACTGCGGCGTCCTCGGGCAGGCGCAGCTCCGGGAGGTAGACGCCGTGGAGCCGGGACCGGGGCGGGACGGTCATCTGCACCAGGTCGGCGTCCAGCTCGTCCAGCGGCGCGGACTCGACGACGACCTCCCGCGGCGTCAGGGGGGACGCGATGCCCAGCCGCCGTGCGACCCACGGCAGTGACCAGCCCTGGACCAGGGTGAACACCACGACCAGCACGAAGACGGTGTCGAAGATGAAGGTCGCCCCGGGCACGTCCGCGGTGAGCGGGAACGTGGCCACGACGATCGGGACGGCGCCGCGCAGGCCCGCCCACGAGATGAACGCCTGCTGCGGCCACGGGATGCGGAACCACGCCAGGCTGGCCAGCACCGACAGAGGGCGCCCGACCAGCAGGAGGACGGCGCCCACGAGCAGCGCCGGGCCAATGGCGCCGGCCAGCCGGTCCGGGGAGACCAGCAGGCCGAGCATGACGAACAGCCCGATCTGCGCGAGGGAGGCCATGCCTTCCGCGAAGCCGATGCTCGCCGACCGGTGCGGCAGCGTCGCGTTGCCGAGCACCAGGCCGCACAGGTACACCGCGACGAAGCCCGAGGTGTGCAGCAGGTCCGCCGACGCGAAGGCGAGCACGCAGAGGGCCAGCGTGGCCAGCGGGTAGAAGCCGGCCAGCGGCAGCGCCGACCGGCGCAGCAGCTGGACGCCGCCGAACCCGATCGCCAGCCCGACGGCCGACCCGCCGAGCAGCTCGGCCACGATGACCAGCCCCGTGATCCACCACGGCTCGGCGTGCGCCCCCGTCAGCGTGTCGGACAGGACGGCGACCAGCAGGATGACCGGTGCGTCGTTGAGGCCGCTCTCCACCTCGAGCGCGGCGGCCATGCGCCGAGGGAGCGGCAACCGGCGGAGCGTGGCGAAGACGGCAGCCGCGTCGGTCGAGCTGATCACCGCGCCGAGGAGGAACGCGTAGCCCCAGCCGAAACCGAGCAGCCACACGGTGAGCGCCGCCGTGACGGCGACGCTGACCGTCACCCCGACCGTGGCCAGCGACAGGCCGGGGCCGATGGCGCGGCGGACGTCCTGCCAGCGGGTGGTGAGACCACCCTCCGCCAGGATCACCACGAGGGCGGCGACCCCGAGGGTCCGGGTGAGCGAGAAGTCCTCGAACTCGACGCCGACCCCGCCCTCCCCCAGCGCCACGCCGAGGGCGAGGTAGAGCAGGAGGCTGGGCAGGCCGACCCGGTCGGCCAGTCGGAGCGCGACCGCCGCCACGAGGACGACCACGGCACCGACGGCGAGCCCGACGGTGACCGAGGTGTTCACCGGCCGCCCCCCATGGGCTGCAGTCTTCCCTACGGGTCGTCCCGGGTGCCGCCGCGTCGGATGCGCCCCCTTACCCGTTTGGCGCTTCGGGGAGAATGGCAGCCGTGAGTTCTCCCGACCCCGCCGCTCCGTTCACCGCGCTGCCTCCCCAGGTCGATCTGCCCGCCCTCGAGCGGGAGATCCTGCAGCGCTGGGAGGACGGCAAGGTGTTCGCGCGGTCGATGGACGCCACGGCCGGACGGCCGCAGTGGGTCTTCTACGAGGGCCCGCCCACCGCCAACGGCCGGCCGGGCTCCCACCACATCGAGGCGCGCGCGTTCAAGGACGTCTTCCCCCGGTTCAAGACGATGCAGGGCTGGCACGTGCCGCGCCGCGCCGGCTGGGACTGCCACGGCCTGCCGGTCGAGATCGCCGTCGAGCAGGAGCTGGGCTTCGCCGGCAAGCCGGACATCGAGCGCTACGGCATCGCGGAGTTCAACGCCCGCTGCCGCGAGTCGGTGGAACGGCACGTCAACGACTTCTCCGAGCTCACCCGCCGGATGGGCTACTGGGTCGACATGTCGACGGCCTACTGGACGATGAACCCCGACTACGTCGAGAGCGTCTGGTGGTCGCTCAAGCAGGTCTTCGACAAGGGGCTGCTCGTCGAGGACCACCGCGTCGCGCCCTACTGCCCGCGCTGCGGCACCGGCCTGTCCGACCACGAGGTGGCCCAGGGCTACGAGACCCTGACCGACCCCTCGGTGTACGTCCGCCTGCCGGTCACCAGCCGCGAGTGGGCCGGCAAGGCCGACCTGCTGGTCTGGACGACGACGCCGTGGACCCTGCCGTCGAACACCGCGGTCGCCGTCCACCCCGACGTGACCTACGTCGTCGCCCGGCGGGCCGACAGCGACGGCGTGCCGGTGGTCGTCGCCGAGCCGCTACTGACCGCCGTGCTGGGGAACGACGCCGAGGTGCTGACCCGCAACGCCGGCCGCGACTGGGAGCGGGTGCACTACCAGCGGCCGTTCGAGCTGGTCGAGTTCCCGGAGGGGGACGCGCACTACGTGGTGCTCGCCGACTACGTCACCACCGAGGACGGCACGGGCCTGGTCCACCAGTCCCCCGCGTTCGGAGCCGACGACCTCGCCGTCTGCCGGGGCTACGGCCTGCCGGTCGTCGTCCCGATCGACGGGACGGGGCACTTCCTGCCGGAGATCCCGCTCGTCGGCGGCCACTTCTTCAAGGCGGCCGACGCCGCGCTGGTGGAGGACCTGAAGAAGCGCGGCGTGCTCTGGCACGAGCAGCGCTACGAGCACAGCTATCCGCACTGCTGGCGCTGCCACACGCCGCTCATGTACTACGCCCAGCCGTCCTGGTACATCCGCACCAGCGCGATCAAGGACCAGCTGCTCGCCGAGAACGAGACGACGAACTGGTACCCCGGGAACATCAAGTGGGGCCGCTACGGCGACTGGTTGCACAACAACGTCGACTGGGCGCTGTCCCGCGACCGGTACTGGGGCACACCGCTGCCCATCTGGCGCAACGACGCCGACCCGGCGCGCATGGTGGTCGTCGGATCGCTGGCCGAGCTGTCCGAGCTCGCCGGCCGCGACCTCGCCGACCTCGATCCGCACCGCCCGTTCATCGACGAGGTCACCTTCACCCTGCCCGGCGAGGAGGGCACCTACCGGCGCGTGCCGCAGGTCATCGACGCCTGGTACGACTCCGGCTCGATGCCCTTCGCCCAGTGGGGCGCGCCGTACCGCAACCAGGCGGAGTTCGAGGCCGCCTACCCGGCCCAGTTCATCTGCGAGGCGATCGACCAGACCCGCGGCTGGTTCTACTCGCTGATGGCGGTCGGCACGCTGGTGTTCGGGAAGAACTCCTACGAGAACGTGCTGGTCCTCGGCCACATCCTGGCCGAGGACGGCCGCAAGATGAGCAAGCACCTCGGCAACATCCTCGAGCCGATCCCGCTGATGGACCGGCACGGCGCGGACGCCGTCCGCTGGTTCATGCTGGCCGGCGGCTCGCCGTGGTCGGCCCGGCGGGTGGGCCACGAGACCCTGTCCGAGGTGGTCCGGAAGGTGCTGCTCACCTACTGGAACACCGCCAGCTTCTTCACCCTCTACGCCGAGGCCAATGGCTGGGATCCAGCGGCATCACCCGCCCCGGTTCGCAGCGAGCGGCCGCTTCTGGACCGCTGGGCGCTGGCCCGGCTGGCTTCGGTCACCGAGGGTGTCACCGCCGCCCTGGAGGACTTCGACACCCAGGGCGCCGGCCGGCTGCTCGCCGGGTTCGTCGACGACCTCTCCAACTGGTACGTCCGCCGGTCCCGCCGCCGCTTCTGGGACGGCGACCCCGCGGCCCTGGCCACGCTGCACGAGGTGCTCGACGGCCTCACCCGGCTGATGGCGCCGTTCACGCCGTTCGTCACCGAGGAGGTGTGGGGCCGGGCCGTCGCGCCCGCGCTGACCGACGCGGTGGACTCGGTGCATCTTGCCGCGTGGCCAGCCGTCGACGAGTCGGCCCGCGACGACGCGCTCGTGGCACAGGTCGACCTGGTCCGGCGGCTGGTGGAGCTGGGCCGCTCGGCGCGGACGTCGGCCAAGGTGCGCACCCGCCAGCCGCTGGCCCGCGCCGTCGTCGCCGCGCCGGGGTGGGCGGCGCTCCCCCGCGACCTGGTCGCCGAGGTGGCCGACGAGCTCAACGTCGTCGAGATGGTGGAGCTCGCCGGCGCGGTCGGCGGTGAGCTGGTCGACGTCAGCGTGAAGGTCGACTTCCGCGCGGTGGGCCGCCGGCTGGGCAAGCAAGTGCAGGCCGTGGCCGCCGCCGTCGCGGCCGCCGATCCCGCCCAGCTCACCGCGGCCTACCGGGCCGGGACGGCCACCGTCGAGGTGGACGGGGCGCCCGTGCCGCTCGAGGACGGCGACCTGATCGTCACGGAGACCCCGCGGAAGGGCTGGACGGTCGCCAGCGGCGGCGGGCTTACCGTGGCGCTCGACCTCACGCTCACGCCGGAGCTGGAGCGGGCCGGGCTGGTGCGCGAGGTCGTGCGCCTGGTGCAGGAGGCCCGTAAGACCAGCGGCCTGGAGGTCAGCGACCGGATCGAGCTGTGGTGGACCGCCGACGGCTCGGGCCAGATGGAGACGGCGCTGAGGGAGAAGGGCGAGCAGCTCGCCGCCGAGGTGCTCGCGGTGCGGCTGCACGCCGGAACCGCCGGAGAGGGCCCGGGCTTCGAGGGGCCGTCGGGCTCGCGCTTCTGGCTGGCCCGCGCGGAGAGCTGATCGGACGTCCGGCGTTCAGCTGCTGCCGGCGGCTCTGCGTGCCCGCACCTGCTCGGCGAGGGTGCGGTCGGGGGTGCACACCGCGCACGGGGTGAAGCCGTCGGTGCGGGCCTCGTCCAGCGGGAGCGGGATCGTCGTGCGGCCGCGGAGCCAGGAGCAGCCGGCGACGTGGTACCGCGGGTGCTCGTCGACGACCAGCACCTCGTCCTTCAGATCGAGGACGAGCAGCAGGTCGGTGACCTCGACGTCCTCGACCCCGGGGTCCGCCTCCTCGCCCGGGGCGGCCAGCCCCTCGGGTGCTGTGTGCTCACCCGGTCGCGCCGTCGCGGCGACCCCCGCGGCACTCGCACCGGCCGCCGGCCCCGTCCCCTCCGCCGGCTCCGGGGGCTCCGTCGCGTCCGCGTTCGCCGGGGCTCCGATGCCGCGCGCGGGCCGGTCCGTCGTTGCAGAGGGCACGGACGTCCGCCGGCCGGCCGCGGTCGTGGCCGTCGCCCCGGTGGGATCGGCGTCGGCTGCCTCGGCGGTGCGGGCGACGGCGGTCAGCTGCCGCCGGGCCGCGACGAGGAGCACGGCGGCGACCACGCACGCGGCCACGCACCCCCAGTAGAGGGCCGTCGTCCCGGTGAGGACTCCCGCCACGAACAGCCCGAGGCCCAGGAGGACGAGGAGGGCGGCAGCCAAGATCACGCTGCGACCATAGGGCCGATCGCGAGCGAACCGCCCGTTCGACGCCCGGACGTGCGACAGGGCCCCCGGACATGTCCGGAGGCCCTGTCGTGGGATGCGTTCAGGCAGGCGCGTGCTGCGTCGCCCGGCTGTTGGCGGCCGGCTCGGCCGACCCGCGGCTGTCGAGGTCGCGCAGGTGCGACTCGAGGTAGGACCGCAGCCGCGTGCGGTACTCGCGCTCGAAGGTGCGCAGCTCCTCGATCTTGCGCTCGAGGCTGGTGCGCTTCTCCTCCAGGCTGCTTATGACCTCGGTGTGCCGGCGCTCGGCGTCCTGGTCGAGCGCGGCGGCCTTGGCGCGGGCCTCGCGCTCCATGGTCTCGGCCCGGGTCCGGGCGTCGCCCACCATCGACTCGGCCCGGTGCTTGGCCTCGGCGACCATCTGCTCGCTCTTGGCGCGGGCCTCGGACATCATCCGGTCGCTGTTGGACTTGGCGCTGCCGAGCATCTGCTCGGCCTGCGACTTCGCCTCGTTGACGTAGCGGTCGGCGGTCTCGGTGGCCAGCGCCAGCATGCGCGAGGCACGGGCGCTGTCGTCCTCACGGGGCTGCTGGACCGACGCCGGCGGCGGAGGGGCAGCGGCCACCGCGACCGGAGCCGGCGCGGGAGCCGGGGGCTCCTGCATGCGGACCGGTGCGCTGCCGGCGCTCGAGCGCAGCTCGTTGTTCTCCTCGATCAGCCGGGCGAGCTCGGCCTCCACGACGTCGAGGAAGGCGTCGACCTCGTCCTCGTCGTAGCCCCGCTTGCCGATGGGTGGCTTCTTGAAGACGACGTTGTGCACGTCGGCAGGCGTGAGTGGCATCGGGGTCACCTCGGGTGTGCGGACGGCGGGAACAGCGACGATCGCGGACAGGGCGGAGGTGGCCCGTTCTGCGACTCTGCTCCCGGATGGTTCAGCGATACTCGGCGGCCAACTGGGTCGTGATGCCACGCAGGATCAACACGGCGATCAGCAAGACCATAAACCCGAGGTCCAGTCGGACGGACCCCAGGTTCAAGGGTGGGATGACCCTCCGGACGGCCTTCAGCGGCGGGTCGGTCGTGCTGTAGACGATCTCCAGCCCGGCGGCGACGAGCCCGGAGGGACGCCAGCTGCGGGCGAGGACCATCACCCAGTCCACGACGAAGCGCGCGAACAGCAGGATGAGGAAGACGAGCAGCACCGACGAGACGATCTGCAAGAAGAGAGCCACAGTCCTCGTTCGTTCGGGGCACCGCGCGTGCCTTGGTCGCCATCGCGCCCATTGTGGCGCAGGGACTCAGGACTGGTTGAAGAAACCGCCCTCGCGGATCCTCGCCTTGTCCTCAGCCGTCACGTCCACGTTCTGCGGACTCAGCAGAAACACCTTGGCCGTGACGCGCTCGATGCTACCGCGCAGCCCGAAGGACAGGCCGGCGGCGAAGTCGACCAGCCGCTTGGCGTCGGCGTCGTCCATCTCGGTGAGGTTCATGATCACCGGCATGCCGTCACGGAAGCGCTCACCGATGGTCCGCGCCTCGTTGTAGGTGCGCGGGTGCAGCGTCGTGATGCGGTAGGGCTGCGCGGGGGCCGGCGCCGGCTCGGGGACGGCCACGACCGGCTCGCGCACCGCGAGCTTCTCCGCCGTGGCACCGACGGGACCACTGCCGACGGCCCCACCGGAGCTTCCCGAGGGGTTGCCCATGGCACTGATCCGCGCGCCACCGCCGGAGCCGGCCGGAGCCAGGCCCATCGGTCGCACCGTGCGGTCGCGCCGCACGGACAGCGGCTCGGGCTCCCGGACTGAGGGCAGCGCCTCGGCCTCGAGATCCTCGGCGTACGCGCCCGCGTAGTCGGTGTCGTAGTGGCCGTCGTAGTCGTCGGCGTAACGGCCGTAGCGACGGTCGTGGTCCAGGTGCTCGGACTGGCGGGAGTCGTACCGGCCGTAGCCACGGGGGTCGTCGTCCTCGACGAGCCCCAGGTAGATACCCATCCTCCGCATGGCTCCAGCCATCGGACCTCCCCCTCTGCTGGCGTCCTCAGCGTGCCGCCTGAACGTCGGCCGTCAAGCGCCGGGAGGTGTGCCCGGGGCCTGCGCGACCGGTGAGACTCGTGTGACTGGTGATGTCTCCCCGGAGGTTAGGGGGCGTTCCCCGAACAACGCGGTTCCGACACGCACGACCGTCGCACCGGCCGCGATCGCCGCCTCCAAGTCGCCGCTCATGCCCGCCGAGAGCTCGACGGCGTCCGGGTGGTCGGCGCGCACCCGCGCGGCGAGGGCGGCCAGCCGCTCGAAGGCGGGGCCGGGCTCCTCCCCCCGCGGGGCGACCGCCATGAGGCCGCGCAGCCGCAGACCGGCGCACCCGGCGACGGCGTCGGCGAGGGCGGGCACGTCGGCGGGGTCGGCGCCCCCGCGGGCGGCCGGACCGGCGGCGGCCCCGCCGAGATCGACCTGCACCAGCACGTCCACGGGCCGGCCCAGCTCCTGCCCGGCACGGTCGAGCACCTCGGCCAGCCGGGCGCGATCGACGGAGTGGACGACCGCCCCGGCCCGTGCCACCGCGGCCGCCTTGTTGCGCTGCAGCTGGCCGACGAAGTGCCAGCGCAGTGGGACGTCGTCCAGCTCGGCGACCTTGCCCAGCAGCTCCTGGGCACGGTTCTCGCCGAAGTCGCGCTGGCCGAGAGCGGCCAGGGCGCGGACGTCCGCGGCGGGCCAGGTCTTGCTGACCGCCATGAGCGCGACCGTCGACGGGTCCCGCCCGGCGGCGCGGGCCGCGGCGTCGATGCGCGCCCGCACCGACCGCAGGTTTTTATCGAGGTCGGTCACGCTCAGCCCAGCCAGACCAGGCCCGCCTGGCGGCCGGTCACCCCGTCGCGCCGGTGGGAGAAGAGGAGCCGGTCCTCGACGGTGCAGCGGGCGTCCCGGACCACCTCCGGGATGCCGGCCCGGCGGAGGATCTCCTCGATCCCTTCGCGCAGGTCCAGCCCGGCGGTGCCGGTCCGGGTGCGCACCGCGGCGGCCGGGGCGACGGCGGCGACCTCTGCCTGCATGGGCTCGGGCACCTCGTAGCAGGCCCCGCAGACGGCGGGCCCCAGCAGCGCGGAGACGTGCCGCGCGCGGGCGCCCAGGCTGGCCATCGCCGACAGCGTCGCGGGGACGACGCCGCGCCGCACCCCCTCGCGCCCCGCGTGCACGGCCGCCACCACACCGGTCTCGGAGTCGGCGAGCAGCACCGGCACGCAGTCGGCCACCAGCACGCACAGGACCAGTCCAGGGGTCGACGTGACCAGCGCGTCGGTCTCGGGCACCGGGCCGTCCTGGGGCGCATCGACGACGGCGACCCGCGTCCCGTGGACCTGTTTCATCCAGACGAGCCGGTCCTCCCCCACCCGGAGCTCGTGGGCCACCCGCGCCCGGTTCGCCGCGACGGCCTCCGGGTCGTCCCCGACGTGGTCCCCGAGGTTGAACGTGTCGTAGGGGGAACGGGACCGGCCGCCCCGCCGGTCGGTGACCACCCTGCGGGGGCGGGCCGACGGCGGAGCGGCCGGGGACGTCATGCAGCGATCGTGCCAGCTAGCTCTTCAGGAACTCCGGGATGTCCAGCTCCTCCTCGAAGTCCTCGTTCGAGAGCGGGCGGCGTCCGGCCACGGGGCCCGGGATCGGCGGCAGCGGCGGAACGGTGATGCCGCCGCCGTTGACCACCGGTGCCGGACGGGCCGGCGCGGGAGCCGGCGAGGGCGCACCGTTCGCCGACTCGGCCGGAGCAGCCTGCGGAGCGGGTGCGGCCTGCGGGACGACGCGCCGCTCGCCGGCCGCCTGGTGGATCGCCGGGCTGGTCGCCGGGCGACGGTAGGGCGGCAGCCCCGCCGGCGCCGACGACGACGCTCCGGTGATCACCGCGGGCCCGGCGTCCTTGCGGGTGCTGGGCCGGCCGCTGTCGAAGCCGGCGGCGATCACCGTCACGCGCACCTCGTCACCCAGGGCGTCGTCGATGACGGCGCCGAAGATGATGTTGGCGTCCGCGTGGGCGGCGTCCGAGACGAGCGAGGCGGCCTCGTTGATCTCGAAGAGCCCCAGGTCCGATCCGCCGGAGATCGACAGGAGCACGCCGTGGGCGCCCTCCATCGAGGCCTCCAGCAGCGGGCTGGCGATCGCCTGCTCCGCGGCCAGCAGCGCCCGGTTGTCCCCGCGCGCGCTGCCGATGCCCATCAGCGCCGACCCCGCCCCCGACATGACCGACTTGACGTCGGCGAAGTCGAGGTTGATCAGGCCGGGCGTGGTGATCAGGTCGGTGATGCCCTGGACACCCGACAGCAGCACCTGGTCGGCGGTGCGGAAGGCGTCCATGACGCTGACGTTGCGATCGCCCAGCTGCAGCAGCCGGTCGTTCGGGATCACGATCAGGGTGTCGCACTCGTTGCGCAGTTCCTCGATGCCCGACTCGGCCTGCACCGCGCGCCGCTTGCCCTCGAAGGCGAACGGGCGGGTGACCACGCCGATGGTCAGGGCGCCGAGCTTGCGCGCGATGGACGCCACGACGGGCGCGCCACCGGTGCCGGTGCCGCCG
>DATHAK010000272.1:0-32461 GCA_035296685.1 Blastococcus sp. | reverse complement strand
GCCTCCCGTCGCGAGCCGGCCACGAAGTCGAACGCCGCACCCACGCCGATCGCGGGCCGATCGACGCTGCGGGCCAGCCGGGCCGCCTCGCCGTCCTGGCGCGGAGTGCCGAGCCCCACCCACACCAGGTCCGCCCCGCTGGCCCGGATGCGTTCGTCCTGGGCGGCGAGCTCCTCGGGGGTGAGGTCGCGGAACGGCGGTGACTCCGTGCCGACGATGCGGGCCCCCGGGAACCGGCGCTCGATCGCCTCCACCAGCGCCGCCAGCGTCTCCGGCGTCCCGCCGAGCAGGAAGTGCCCGACGTCGGTGCGGCGTCCTTCGTCGAGGACCTTGCAGAACAGGGCGGGACCACGGACCTGCGCCGGAACGGTCGCCGAGCCGGACCGACGGCCCAGCCAGCCCAGTGCCCAGGCGACGGGCTTGCCGTCGGGCAGATTGACGCCCTCGCGGCGCAGGGTGGCGGCGTAGTCCGCATCCGAGCGGATCAGCGAGATGTTGAAGGTGTTGACCAGGCGCCAGGGCAGCGCTGCCGCACGCCCGGCGGGCGACAGGAGAGCCTGTGCCGCGGCGTCGAGGTCGAGGTGCGGGAAGTCCATCCCGGCCAGCCGCGTGGTCGGTACCGCCATGACGACCTCTTCCAGGGGTGGGAGCACCGGCCGAATGTAGGGGCGGTCCCCGGTGACACGGCCCTGTCCAGGGGCTTTCCTGACTCGGAGGGGGGAGGAGGGTCCCGGAGACCGGATGGGGCGGCGTGTCCCGCTGGCATACTCGGCCGGCCGGAAGGCATGCGATCAGCCGGCGAATTGGGGGTCCCTCGGTGTCTGCGGACAATGCTGTGTCCATCTCGGTGCTCACACCGACGTACCAGAGCGGCGGCTTCCTGCCGACCGCGCTGGCCAGCGTGGCCCCGTCGGGCGTGCAGCACGTCGTCATGGACGGCGGCTCCTCCGACGGCACGGTCGAGCTCCTCCGGGCCGCCCCCTCGGTGGTCTGGCGTTCGGAGCCCGACCGGGGCCAGTCCGACGCCCTGAACAAGGCCCTCGCCGAGGCGAAGGGCGAGTACATCGGGTGGCTCAACGCCGACGAGTTCTACCTCCCCGGCGTCCTGGAGTGGGTCCAGCAGAAGCTCTCGGCCGGCGACATCGACGTCCTCTTCGGTGACTTCGCCGAGGTCGACACCGAGGGCAGGCTGCTCCGGCTGGTCACCAACCACCGGTACATGCCGTCGCTGCTCCGTCGAGTCGGCTGCTACGTGCCCTCCTGCGCGGTCTTCATGCGCCGGGAACTGGTGGAGCAGGTCGGCGCCTGGCGGGAGGACCGCCGCACGATCATGGACTGGGACCTGTTCCTGCGCCTGGACGTCGCCGGTGCCCGGTTCCACTACGAGCCGTTCGTCGCCGCCGGCTTCGCGCGGCATGACGGCCAGGTCACCACCGTGCAGGCCGAGCTCCACGAGGTGGAGGCCGACGCGCTGCGCGTCGACTTCGGCGTGGTCAACCCGACCTGGCGCCGGTACCTCGCCCGTGCCCGCCGCATCGGCCTGAAGACCGTCAACGGCGGCTATCTGCGGGAGCTCCGGGCCCGCCGCCTCCGCGGCACCCGGCTGGCCGGTCCGGCCGGCGATCCCGCCGTCCTGGCCGCGGCCGCCCGGCTGAACCCGATGATCCCGGTCGACGTGAAGGCAGCCTCCTGATGCTCCTGGCCACCTGGTTCCACGGCGACACCGCCGAGCTGCGCGGCGAGTACGCGCAGATGATCGGCGACTCCACGTCGCCGAAGCACTGGGAGACGTACCAGAACTGCGTCGACCTGCTGCTGGCCAGCGCGCGGCGCTGGAACGCCGACGTGCGGCTCGCGGTGGTCCTCAACCCCGCGGCCGCCGAGGTACTCACCGAGGAGCGCCGGGCACGGTGGACGGCTTCCGGTGCCACGGTGCTCGTCGCCGAGAACACGCACCGGGTGCCCCCGGGCTTCCACGGCCAGTGGCAGAACCAGTTCTTCGTGCTCGACTGTCTCCGGGCCCTGGCGGGCGTCGCGGAACCCCGCGAGTCGGTCGTCCTGCTCGACAGCGACTGCCTCGTCACCCGTCCGCTCGACGAGCTGGACGACGTGGTCCAGCGGCACGGCCGGGCGTTCTACCCCGTCGCCTTCCCCGCGGAGGCCGTGGTCAACGGCCTGTCCCGCGTCGACCTGGCCACGCTCGCCGCGGAGCTGCACGGGGGATGCGAGGAGTCCGAGCTGCCCTACCTCGGGGGAGAGTTCTTCGCCTTCCGCGCCGACCTGCTCACCGAGGACCTCGACCGCATCGACAAGGCGTTCGCCTGGACCCTCGACCGGGCGCAGGCCGGGCTCTCCCGCCCCAACGAGGAGGCGCAGCTGATCACGGTTGTGGTCGCGCCCGGCCTCAGCGGCGAGGAGTTCGTCGAGAAGACCATCCGCAGGATCTGGACCCAGCCCTGGCAGCTGCGCAACGCCGTCCCGGCCGACCTGGACCTCGCGGTCTGGCACGTCCCGGCGGAGAAGCGCACCGGCCTGCCCCGCGTCCACCGGGCGTACCTGACGGCCGACAGCTGGTTCTGGACGTCCTCCCGCGAGGAGTGGCTGGAGCGGGTGGGCCGGCTGGTCGGGGTTCCGGCCTACCGGCCGGGCAAGGCGCTCGCCGACGCCCGGGCGCTGGCCCACCGCGCGGTGCCGGGCCTGCGCCGCCGACTGGCGATCCGCGGCCCCGTCTATGGGTGAGGCCCGTCGTCGCGCGCCCTTCGCGTCGGAGGGCTGACCGGTGGTCCGCCACGGCGCGCGGCGGCTCTCCTGGGGGCTGATCGACCAGGGCGCCAGCAGCCTGACCACCCTGTGCGTGTCGATCGGCGTGCTGCAGGGATCGACGGACGGCGCCACCGAGTTCGCCCTGATCTTCCTGATGCACAGCCTGGCGGTCGGCTTCTCCCGGAGCATCACCACCGAGCCCGTCGCGCAGGATCTCGCCCTGCAGTCCGCAGACCGGGTCCGCGCCCTGGTGCGCGTCTCCGCATTCACCGGGGTGGCCGTCGGCCTCGTCACAGCCCTCCTGGCTGCCGCCTTCGTGCGGCCCGACACCGCCGTCGGCCTGTGGAGCCTGGCTTTCCCGCTCGTCGTCGTCGGCACCGACTCGCTGCGCGCGGCGTGGATCGGCGCGCGGCAGCCCGCTCGCGCCGTGCCGTACAGCGGGGCCCAGACCGCAGCGGCAGCGGCCGGCCTGGTCCTCACGCTCGTCACCGGAGACCCGCTCTGGTCCCTGGTGCCGGTCGTCGTCGTCAGCGCCGCGCTCACACTCGCCGGGTTGTGGCGGGGCCCGGCGCTCGTCCGGGCCCAGCTCGTTCCGCACCACTGGTACTACGCGGCGGAGTGGCTCTTCACGTCTGGTCTCTCCCAGTCGTCCGGCCTGGTGGTCGCCGCGCAGGGCCTGCCGCTGCTGCCCCTGCTCCTCCGGGCGCAGGGAGTCCTGTTCGGGCCCTTGTCCTCCCTCGCACAGGCCGTCGCGGCACTGGCCGTCCCTGAATTCGCGGCGCTGCGGCGCCGCCGGCCGGCTCTGCTGTGGCCGGCCGTGGCGCTGTCGGCCTTCCTCATGATCAGCTCGGCGGTCTACTCGGCGGTCCTGCTCCTCGTCCCGGAGGACGTGCTGTCGCGGGTCCTGGGCGAGACGTGGCTCGAGTACCGGCCCGTCCTGCTGCCCTCAATCGTCATGATCGTCGTGGCCGTGGCGCCGATGGGTCCCCTCGTGTCCCTCCGGGCGCACGGCTACGCGCGCGCCTCGCTCGGCGCCAAGGTGGCCGTCGGGCTCGTCCGGCTCGTGCTGCCCCTGCTCGGCGTCATGGTGGCAGGGGTGGCCGGCTTCTTCTGGGGATCGGCCCTCGCCAGCGTGATCGGCGGCGTGTGGTCTCTGGTCACGCTGCGGAACGCCGAGCGCCGCGCGCCCGCGGAGCCCGTGGGGGCTGTCGGATGACGCGGCCACTCGCGGAGGACCGAGCGGCCCGACTGCGGCCGGCGCCGACGGCGCGGCGGGTGCGCGCCCTGCGCCATCCGGTGCCGGTGCTCGTCGCGCTCGTCTGCGTGCTCGTCGGGGCCGCGGTCGCGGTTCCGGCAACCGCCCTTCCGGTGCTCGGACTCGTCGCCCTGGTCGTGGCCGTGCCCCTGATGCGCTCCCTGGTGCGCGGAGCCGCCTGGTCCCTCCCGGTCCTGGCCGGGCTCGCGTTCCTGCTGGCAGATGCTCCCGGCCTGTCGAACGCACCGGGTCCCGGCCGGTACCTCCCCACCCTTCTCGTCGTCGTCGTCATCGTCCTCATCGGTGTCCGGCCGGACGGCCGCAGTCGGGCGCTGCGGGCGACGGCGTGCCTGCTGTTCGGGTACGGACTCATCGGCACGATGTACGGCCGTCTCGTCCTGGGCACCGTCAACGGCAGCCTGCCCCTGATCGGGCCGATGGTCATCGCCTGCCTGCCGCCGGTGCGCAACTGGGACGTGCAACCCGCATGGCGTCTGGGCCTGCGGGCGTTGAGCGTCGCCGGGGCGCTGTTCTCCGTCGGCTCGGCCCTGTCCCGGTTCGGCGTCCTGCCGCACAGCCAGATCGACGTGCTGAACCACGAGAAGGCCTACCTCGTCGTGCTTGGCGTCACGGCGGCCCTCGCCGCCCGGGACCAGCTGCTCGTCCTGCTGTCGGTCGCCGCGGCCGTCTTCGCCTTCGTCGCCTATCCGGCCGCGACGTACGTCGTCGCCGTCCTGGCCGCCCTGGGCACCGTCGTGCTGGTCCGCTGGTCCCCGGATGCGAGCCAGCGCATCGTCCTCGCCGTGGGCGGCATGGTGGGCACGGCCTTCGCCATCCTGCACATCGACGACCTCATCGCGCTGACGAGCTACTACTTCGAGCTCGTCGGGAAGCAGAACAACGGCGACACCCGCGAGCGGCTCTACCAGGCCGCGCTCGCCCAGTTCGACCGTCCGCTGGTTTCCGACTTCTTCACCGGCGACATCACCGTCGTAGGCAACCTGGCCGGCCGGGACGCCGTCGTCCCCGTGCACAACGACTACCTCTCCATCAGCCTCGGTGGGGGGCTGGTGGCGGCGGCCATGCTGCTGGGAGTGTTCCTCTACGCCAACGGCCTGGCCCTGCGGACTCTCGCCGCGACCCAGGACCAGTGGCAGCGCCGGACCGTGCTCGTGCTCCTCGCCGCGGTCAACGGGGCGGCGGTCAGCGCGCTGGCCAACCCCGTCTTCATGAACCCGGGCGCCAGCGCGGTGACCTTCGCCCTGCTCGCGGCACTGGTCGCCACGTGCCGGCTGCCGGAGGTCACCCTCGCAGCAGTCGATCCGCCGGCCGGGACCGTGATCGCCCGGCCGATGCCGTCGCCGCACTCGCACCCGTAGCCCTGCCGATCCAACGGACCGAGGTTTGCGCGCGGACGCCACCTCTCGCGGAGCCCGACGCCTCGGTCTCCGACGCCTTACTCACCGTGAGTTGCTGAGGTAGCGTCCCTGCCCCCAGGGTGCAGACGGGGAACTTGGGCGGTTTGATGGGAAATTCGACAGGACATCGGGCGAACACGTCGCGGACTTTCGTCACGCGGCACGGCATCCGCCCTGCTGAGAGGACGCCGTTGCCGTGACGATCTGTAATCGAACCGTCCCGTTCTTGGATCTGTCGCCCACCACCGACGAGATCCGGTCGGAAGTGGGGAAAGGGTGGCAGCTTCTTCTCGACTCCAACGTCTGGGTCGGCGGAGCAGCGGTCGAGGAGTTCGAACAGCGGTGGGCGAATTACTGCGGCACCGAGCACGCGGTGGCAGTGGGGAACGGCACCGATGCTCTCCACCTGATCCTCCGCGCACTCGGGATCGGCCGTGGCGATGAGGTACTGGTGCCGGCGAACACCTTCGTCGCCACCGCCGAGGCGGTCGTGCTGGCAGGCGCCCGCCCCCGGTTCGTCGACGTCCATCCCGACAATCTGTCGCTGTCCGCGGACGCGGTCGAGGCGGCCATCACACCCTCAACCGCCGCCGTCATACCGGTCCACCTGTACGGGCACGTCGCCGACCTCCCGGCACTGGCGGACGTGAGCCGCAGGCACGGGATCGCGATGATCGAGGATGCCGCTCAGGCCCATGGGGCCACCCGCGACGGGGTGCCCGCCGGGAGCGTCGGTACCGCGTCCGCGTTCAGCTTCTATCCAGGCAAGAACCTCGGCGCTTTCGGTGACGGCGGGGCCGTCACCACCGACGATGCCCACCTCGCGGCCACGATACGTTCCCTCGGGAACCACGGGCGTGCGCCGGACGGACGATACGATCACCCGATCGTCGGCACGAACAGCCGGCTCGACGCGCTCCAGGCGGTGGTCCTGACCGCCAAGCTGGCTCGGCTGGACGCATGGAACGAGTGCCGGCGCGACATCGTGCGCGCCTACCGCGAGCGATTGGGAGACCTTCCGCTGCGGCTCGTGGAGCCCGATGCCGGGGTGACGAGCTCCTGGCATCTGCTCGTCGCGCGGGTGGCCGAACGGGACCGTGTCCGGGAGGAACTCGCCCATCTGGGCGTCCACACGGGGATCCACTATCCGATCCCGTGTCCGGAGCAGGAGCCGTTCGCGGCCTCGTCGAACGGCACCTGCCCCGTCGCGTCACGCACCGCACGGGAGATCGTGTCCCTTCCGCTGCACCCGCACATGGACCTCGACGAGGTGGAGGTCGTGTGCGACGCCCTCTCCGCAGTGCTGACACAGGGCCCTCGGTAGCCCCGGCACCAAGGCTCAGGTCGTCCAGTCCCGCGGGAATCTCGTCTCCGCCAGCAGTCGCGCCTCGTGGGCATGCCATGCCGGGTGCAACAGCACGACGTTCATGTCTCGGTCCGTGGCTTCGGACAGAATGCGCAGGCCGCGCGTCGTGATGCGCCAGGTCCGGAATCCCAGGCTCTCGACCAGGGCCAGCAGGGCTTCGGCGGAGGACCCCGCCGGGCGGAGTTGCTTGTCGGAGAGCTCCATCGCGACCACCGGTGGGTTCTCCCGCGTGAGCAGACCCGACATCCCCTTCAGCGCGTGCTGCTCGAAGCCCTCGACATCGACCTTGACCAGTCGAGGAGTCGGCCGGTCGGTCATCTGCGAGTCGATCGAGACGACGGGCACCTCGACGCCTTTCGCGGCCTGACCCCGGGGATAGGGGGCCGTCCATCCCGACGCCCCCGGGACCTCGAACAGCGTCATCGTGCCGGGGTGCTCACCGACGGCTGAGCGGCTCACCGTGACCCAGTCGTCCAACTCGTTCCGGGTCACATGTCGTCGGAGGAGCTCGAACGTGCTCGGCAGCGGCTCGAACGCCTGGACCCAGCCCGAGGGCCCCACTACGCGCGCGGCCCAGCACGTGTAGGTGCCGATGTTGGCGCCCACGTCGATGAAGCCGTCGCCGGGTCGAAGAACCCGGTCCAGCAGCGGGCCGAGCGCCGGCGGCTGGAACTGCAGAAACCACGTCGAGAACTGGTCCAGATCCCTCAGGTCGAGATCGAAGACGAGGTCCGGCCCGAAGCGGATCGTCGTCGTTGCATCGCGGGGCCCGAACACGAGCTTCGACAGGCGTGCCCGGCCACGGATGTCCGGCAGGCGTCGGCGGATCTCTGCGGCGAGCCGCCACCTCCAGGCGTCGGGTACTGGGATCGTGTCCGCCACCGGTTCCCCCTCGTCTTTCGGTTCTCGTACCCGGGATGTTCGCCTGCCGGCTCACGCGCAGATAGGGGCGCGCACTTCTCCTGCTGCTCGATCGACTCGTTCGTCCGCTGGGTAGCGGCGCGCAGAGCGCCGATGGCGTGTCGCTTCCGATCGGCCGTGGTGTGCGCGATCGTGGCCACATGGCCACGATCGCTGCTCCTGCCGCCGATGCGTCTCCGTCCTGGTCGCTGTTGATCGTCGGCGGCTTCGGTCTCTGGACGGCCGTGGCCGGCATGCTCGGAGTCGTCCTCGGCCGCGCCATCCGCCGGGCGGACCTGCGGGAGACCTCTGTCGCCGTCAGCGGCGTCCTCACCACCGCCGACCTTCCGCGGTCCTTCCGTGCGGAGCCGGTGCGACGTCGCCCGTCGTCATAGGGCGCCCGCGGGACGGCACTCCGACCGGGACGCCCACGACGTCGGCGAGGGTGGTTGACCGGGCGTTGCGTCGATCCGGGGCGTCCGATGGGAGTAAACGCCTTACTCGACGGGAAACATGCAGGTAGCGTCGGCGGCAATCGGCTTGCCGCACACGTTGTAGGGGCACATGGACACGGGCGTTTCTGACCGCAGTGAGGGTGAGCCGCGTCGCGGCGTCCAGACGACCGGCGATCCCGCAGAGGCGCCGACGGCCGCTGTCGCGCCGGCCGTCGCATCGGGCAACGGCCAGTCCCCGACGAGCCCGGGGGCCGCGCGCGCCGCCGCCTCGTACCCGCTGCCCCCTGTACCCGCCCCTCAGCGCGGTGCCGCCGCGTCGATCGACCGGCCGGCGCCACGCGAGGACACCGGACGGCCCCGGGGCCGGCTTCGGCGCCGGCGCAAGATCCTGCTCGGGGTGGTCATCGCCGCCCTCATCCTGCTGCCGGCCGTCGGCGCGGCCGTGTGGAGTTCGCGGCAGCCATCCACCTATGCCGCCGAAGTGGACCTCCTGCACCAGCCGAGCGACACGAGCGCTACGGACACCATCGACCGTCAGCTCGCCACGCATCAGGTTCTCCTGCTCAGGAGGGACCTGCTAGACGACGTGGCCGAGTCGGTCGGACGTGATCCGGACGAACTGGCCGATGACGTCGGGGTGGAGATCGTCGAAGGGAGCAGTGTCCTTCGGATCCGGGTGGTGGACGAGAACAGGGACCGCGCTCGGCGAGCGGCGACCACCCTGGCCGATCGGTACGCCGCCATCGCCGGCCGGCTGGCTCCGACGTCCAACATCGGACGCGTCGAGCTCGTCGATTCCGCGACCGTGCTGGGGGAGCCGGTCGGGCCCGAACCACTGCGCGCCGCCGCCGCCGGAGGACTCGCGGGTCTGGTCCTCGTCCTGGCGTTCCTCGCCCTGCTGCGGCTTCGCGACCGGCCGGGCGGGCCCGCCGGTCCGTGACGCCCCCTGCGCCGACGCCCGGCGACACCGCCCTGCGGCGGGTGGCGACGGACTCCATGGTGGGCTCGCTCTGGACCATGGTGAGCCGGGTGACGGGCATGGTCCGCATCGTGGCGGTTGCGGCCGTCCTGGGGCCGACGCAGTTCGCGAACCTGTACCAGGCGGCGAACACGGTTCCGAATTTGCTGCTCGAACTGCTCATCGGCACGCTGTTCGGGTCCCTGCTGGTCCCCGCGCTGGTACGGCACTTCGATGCCGGGGACGGGGCGGCAGCCGCGCGCCTGGCCAGTGGGTTCCTGGTCCTCGCCGTCGGTGCGGGACTTGCTCTGGTCGCGGTCGCCATCCTGGCCGGACCACTCATCGTCGACGTCCTGACGGCCGAGGTGCCCGACCACACGGACATGACGCCGAAGGGTCCGGCCTGGCTGCTGCTCAGCCTGCTCCTGCTCCAGGTCCCGCTGTACCTGTGGGTGGGCGTGTCCATCGCGTTGCAGCAGTCCCGCGGCCGTTTCGGTCTCGCTGCGGGGGCCCCGAGCGTGGAGAACCTGGCGATCATCGTCGTCCTCGGCGTGTACGTCGTCCTGTTCGGTACCGGAGCCCCGCAGGGCCGTGGACTGGCCGAGGTCGCCCTGCTCGGCGGCGGAACCACGCTGGCTGTCCTGGCACACGCCGCCGTGCAGGGGTGGGGCGCACGCCGCGCCGGCGCAGTGCTGGCCCCCGCCTGGAACGGCTGGCGCGACCCCGAGGTCCGGGGGATCGTCCGCCTTGCGGTGCCCTCGATCGGCTACGCGAGTCTGACCGTCGCCCGGCATGTCTGCTTGCTCGTCGTGGCCGCTGCCGTCCCCGGCGGCGTGATCGCCATGGGCATCGCCTGGGCCGTGTACATGCTGCCCGCGGCGCTCACCGCCCGGCCCGTGGCGCAGGCGTCGCTGCCGCACCTGTCACGGCACTTCCACAGCCGGGACGACCTCGGCTACAGCCGGAGCTTCGACCAGAACCTCCGGCTCACGCTCTTCTTCGCGGTACCCGCCGCCGTCGCGTTCGCAACCCTGAGCGGACCGCTCGCCACGGCCCTCGCCTTCGGTGACATGGCTACCCCAGGCGGTCGGGAACTCCTGCAGTACGCCATGCTGGGGATCAGCTTCGGGGTCATCGGGCAGTCTGCGATGGACTTCGCCACGGTGGCCGCTTACGCGCGCCGGGATGCCCGTCGGCCGCTACGGGCCGTCGCCCTCCGCACCGGCGTGGGGGTGGCGGGGATGCTGGCCGCTCTCGCTGTGCTGGACGGGCCCGTGGTCATGCTGGGCATCGGGCTCAGCGTCGCGGCCAGCGATGTGGTCGCGGGCTCGTACCTGTGCTGGGCCCTCCGCCGACCGTTGCCCGGCCGGGGCCGGTCCCTGGTCCGCCCGCTGGGCAGGACCGTGCTGGCGGGGCTGGCCATGATCCCCGTCGTGATCCTGCTCCGGGTGGTCCTGGGCCCGCCGTCGGGGCAGGTCGACGGTGTGCTGGTGACCGTGCTCGCAGGACTGGCCGGAGCGGTCACGTACCTCGGCGTCCAGTGGGCGCTGCGGTCGCCGGAGATCGCCGGCTTCCTGTCCCTGCTTCCCGGCCGCCGCCGGACCGTCGGGGCCGACCATGGCTGAACGACCGGGGGGCGCCGAGCACACCCTCCGGGACCTACCGGACCTGCGCATCGCCGGTGGTCTGCTCGTCGTCGCTGTTCTCCTCACGCCCGTGCTCGCCACGGCACCGACGGTGGCGATGGTGATCTCCGGCGGGATGCTGCTGGCGCTGGTCACGGCGCTGTGGCCGGTTGGCGCGCTCGTCGCGTACATCAGCCTCGCGCCGGTGCTCGCCGGGCTCGACCGCGGTGCCGTCGTCCCGTTCCTCCGACTCAACGAGGTGCTGCTGCTGCCCGTCCTGGGCGGGCTGGCCCTGGTCGTCCTCCAGCGCTACCTGCGGTCGGGCAGAGCGGCCGGCCGGCTCCATGCCCTGGACGCGGCGGTCGTCGCGGTGGCGCTGACCGGGTCCGTCTCGACACTGCTCTGGATGTACGCCCGTGGACGCGACTTCTCCACGGACGATCTGCTCTACGCGCTGACGCTGTGGAAGCTGGTCGTGGTCTACGCCGCGGTGCGACTGGTTCTGCGAGACGCCCGTGCCGTCCGACACGCGCTGAACGCGATCATGCTCTCGGCCGGGGTCATCGGGGTCATCGGGGTTCTGCAGGCGGTCGGCGTCGGTCCGGTCATCGACGTGCTCGGCGCCCTCGTGCCGCCCGGCGAAGGCGGCTACGCACTGACCGCCAACCGCGCGACGTCGACGCTGGGGAACCCGATCGCGTACGGCGACCTGATGCTGTACGCCGGCATCAGCGCTGCCGCCCTCGCCCTGTGGGTGCCCGGTCGGGCCCGGCTGCTGTGGACGGCGGCAGCGGCGCTGGCGCTCTGCGCCGTGGCCTCGGGGCAGGCCTCGATCGTGGTCGGTCTGGTCGTCGCCGGAAGTGCCTTCGCGGTGACCACCGGCACCGTCCGCAGGGCGGTCGTCCCCGCCGCTGCGTTCGTCGCCGTCGCACTGACCGCACTGCAACCGGTCCTGGCTGCACGGCTCAGCTCGGCGGACCCGGCAACCGGTCTGCCGAGGTCGTGGACGGGACGATACGGACGGCTGGACAACCTCGAGCAGTACTTCTGGCCTCGCATCCAGGACAACTACAACTGGCTCTTCGGCGTCCGCACTGCCGGCCGCGTGCCGGGCCGGGAGTCCTGGCGCGAATGGGTCTACATCGAGAGCGGTTACGCGTGGGCGCTCTGGACCGGTGGACTCCTCATGGTGGTGATGGTGCTCGTCGTGCTCGTGGTCGCCGCGCGCACCGGGCACAGGCTCGCCCGGTCCGGCGACCCTACTGCCGGTGCCATGGGGACCACCCTCACCACGGTCGCCTGGATGCTGTCTGCTCTGCTGATCTTCGACCCCCACCTCACGTTCCGCGGCGCCGGAGAGGTGCTCTTCGTCCTCCTGGCGCTCGGGGCGAACCTGGACGTGCGCGCACATCCAGAAGTGCGGGTAAGGACGAAGGAGAGTATGCGGACGGACGAAGCAGTCCCTCGGGAACGGAGGGCCACGGCATGAGCGACACACTGGCCGGGCGCGAGCACGGTCCCACGCTGTGGCCTCGGGCGACGTGACGACTCCGGCCGACATCGCGGACAGTCCGGAGACGTCCGAGCCCGCCACGCATCGTCGGAGGACCTGGCGCAGGCTCCGGCCCTCCCGCCTGTCGCGGACACTGCGCATCGTCGCGGCCGTCGTCGTCGTGGTCCTTGCCACCGCCTCGGCCATCGTGCTGGGCATGCTCCGCTCCGAGTCGCCGGATCCGAAGGCGCCTCCGGCGGCGGCCCCAGCGGGGGAGGACCCGCTCCAGCGCCGGGTCCTGGCGGAATTGCGCGAGTTCACGCAGTGGCTCGAGGACAACGACGTCGACGGCTACATCGGCGAAGTGGGAATCCCGGAAGACGGTGACGACCGGTGGCTGGAGCTGGCACGCATGTGGTTCCAGGCCGCCGATGACGCGGACCTGTGGGTGGACGCCTGGTCAGTCGGCGAATGGTGGGGCACGGACTACCTGTACTCGCCGTTCGTCTCCAGCGGGAACGACGGCCCCGTCGCCGTGGAGCGCCCCACCGGAGCCCTGCTGGCGGAGCAGGCTCAGCGCAGCCGTGAGCCTCGGGGCGTCAATGTCAGCGGTGGAGAGTTCGGTGCCGCCGGAGGAGCCGACACGGTCACGGAGTTCTCCAACCGGAACCCCGGGACCTACGGCCAGGACTACCGCTACGCCTCGCGTGCCACCTACGACTTCCTCGCCGATCAGGGCATGGAGACCGTCCGCATTCCTTTCCGGTGGGAGCGCATCCAGCCGGAACTGGGTGCCCCCCTCGACCCCGCGGAGGTCGGGCGGCTGCGGCGGACCGTCGAAGACGCCACGGCCGCGGGCCTCGAGGTCATCCTGGACGTGCAGAACTTCGCGGCCTACCACCTGGACGACGGTGGGGTCGGCGTGCGGCGGGCGATCGGCTCCCCTGAGGTGAGCCGGGCCGACTTCGCCGATCTGTGGTCCCGGTTGAGCGCGGAGTTCGACGACGCTCCGGGCGTCGTCGCCTATGACCTCATGAACGAGCCGGTCAATCTGCCGGCGGTCCACGGGATGACCGGCGCCGAGCTGTGGGAGGCCGCTTCCCAGGATGCCGTGACGGCCATCCGCGACCGTGGCGACGACAAGCTGATCATGGTGCCGGGTTACAACTGGTCGCACCCAGGCGGCTGGACCCGGCAGCATCCCCACGCCTGGATCGACGATCCCGCCGGCAACATCCGGTACACGGCCCACCACTACTGGCAGCAGGGCTATGACCATTCCTACGACTCGGAGGTGACGCGTGCCGTTGCGTCGGGCTACTAGGGGCTCGGCCGACACGGAGCCGGCCCCGGGGAAGGCCACCGAGCGCATCTGCCTTGTGCGTCAGCGGGACTACTACGAGCTGTCCCTCCGCCGGGAGGCCGAAGCGCTGCGCGACGCCGGATTCGACGTCCACATCGTCTGCCTGCGCGAGCCCGGTGGCCCCGCCGTGGAGGTCGACGACGGTGTCACCCTGCACCGCCTTCCCCTGACCCGGCGGAAGGGGGGCCCGTTGAACTACCTGCTGGACTACCTCCTGTTCTTCGTGGCGGCGACCGTCACCGTCGCCGGGTTGCACCTACGGCTACGGTTCCGCGCGGTTCAGGGCAACTCCATGCCGGACGCCTTGGCGTTCGCGGGATTCGTCCCGCGCCTGCTCGGGGCGAAGGCGGTGGTCTTCATGAAGGAGCCCACTCCGGAACTCGGGCTGACCAAGTACGGCTCTCCCCGGCTGGCGAAGCTGCTGCAGTGGGTGGAACAGGCCGCGCTCCGCTACGTCGACCTGGCCTTCACGGTGACCGAGGAGCTCAAGGAGACCTACGTGGCCAGGGGCGCCGACCCGGACAAGATCGTCGTTGTGCTCAACGGCCCGGAGGCGCACCACCTCCTGCGCCACCGGACCGAGATCGTGCCCGACCCCGCCTGGTTCACTGCGATCTGCCACGGTCTGGTCGACGAGCGCTACGGCCACGACACCATGGTGCGAGCGGTACGGCTCGCCAAGGAGCGCATTCCGCGGATCCGGCTGCGGATCACGGGATCCGGGGACTACGTCCCCGAGCTGGAGAAGCTCATCGAGTCGGAGGGACTGCAGGAGCACGTCCAGTTCCTCGGCTGGTTGGACATGCCGGAGCTGCTGGCCGAACTCGCCGGCGCCGATGTGGGGATCGTCGCCCAGAAGTCGTCCCCGTACTCGAACCTCGTCCACACGAACAAGATGTACGAGTACATGCTCCTCGACATACCGGTCGTGGCCAGCCGCCTCCGGTCGACGGCCCGGTACTTCGACGACGACGCCGTGCAGTACTTCGACGCGGGATCGGCGGAGAGCCTCGCTGATGCACTGGTCGCCCTGTACGAGGCTCCGCAGCGGCGACGCGCCCTGGTCACGCGGGCGAGGGAGCTGTGCCGGTCCTACGGGTGGGAGGCGCAGAAGGAGATCTACCTGGCTGCGTACTCCCACCTGCTCGTCAGGAGGCCGGAGGACACGACGGTCGCCTCTCGCTGAGGACGAGTGCCGCGGTCACCGACCCCGGTCAGGTCACCTCGTACAGCCGGAAGGAATTGGATCTGGCCCATTGCTTTCCGGGACGCCACCCGCGCAGCGTCCGGACCGGCCGCACCCGTCCGGTGCGGATCAGCGCGGCCTCCTCGACCGGATTGCCGTAGACGATCCGCAACCGGCGCGGATGACGGTCCAGGGACTCCAGCAACCGCTGCACGACCGTCTCGAACAGTTCCCCGACGAACGGGTTGTTGAACAGGACCACCGTCACGTCGTCGGGCATCTCGACGCGGGACGCGTCGGCTCGGATCAGCCGGACGTCAGGACACCGGAGCCGGTCGCGGCAGACGCCGAGGTTGCGCTGGGCGATGTCGGACAGGCGCTCGGAGATCTCCACTCCGTAGACCCGCCGGAACGGGTAGTGCATGGCCGCCTGCAGGAGGGCGCGGCCCTTGCCGGAGCCGAAGTCGAGGAATACGTCGTCCGGACCGACCTCGCGTGGCGGGAGGATCCGGCGCAGCCGGAACACCCCCGCCGGCTGGTAGCGGGCGCTGCGGGGGTCGGTCACGCCCAACTCGGCGAGGCTGACCTCGGACTCGGTGTCGACCCCGTACCGGTGATCGAAGAGAGCCAGGCGCACGGCCAGCCGGGTCCTGACGTAGAGCGGCTTGATGACCGCCCGGAAAAGGGAGAGGACCCGCGGAATCGCGCGGCGCCCACGCTCCGTCGTTCCACCGGGGAGCTGAGCCCGAGGCCTCCGCCCGGACCTCGCCAGACGCTGGGCGTAGGCGACGACGGCCTGACCGCCGCGGGACCGCCGCACCAGGTCGTAACCCCACCGGAAGGGCGGGGATGCGACCAGCTCCACCGGTGCCGGATACACGAACGGTTGGCCACCGAAACGGAGCTTGAACTGATCGGGCCCGGGCAGCGGGCCATGCTCCGTGGAGCCGCCGTCGAGGAGCACGGGCACCGACTCCGGCAGGATCCCGCCGAAGTCGAACCAGTGGTAGCCGGCTGTCTTCGCCCAACTGATGGCGGTCCAGTAGACGGCGGCGGCGACGTTCAGCCGGCGCTCGGTGCCGGAGCGGTCCAGCCCCACGAAACGGGTCTTCAGGACCCCGCCGCATCCGGTGAACATCCCCATGGCGATCGGACGGCCCGCGACCTCGCCGAGAAAGGTCACCAGATGGCCGGCCGGATCGAGCCCGCGGTGCATCACCTCGAGGTAGTCCAGCCCGAAGGGGGCGAAGCGGTGGTGGCGGCCGGTCTCCTCCAGCAGGCCGGCAACCACCGGAAGATCCTGCTCACCTGCCCGACGGACCGTCACGCCGTGCTTGGACCAGGTATTGGTCCAGGTCCTCAGCCTTTTCCCGAGATTCCGGCGGAGCTGCTCCTCGTCGAGGGACAGGTCGACCCTCAGGGTGACCGAGGGCGCGATCTCGGCGTCGGACGGGCGGAAGCCCCTCCCCAGCAACGCCTCCCGCATGGCCTCGCCGTCCTCCACGGGCTGCACGATGAGCATGCGGAGTTTCCGGCCGAGGTCGGTCAGCGCGTCGGCCAGCACCGCGCTGATCCCGTTACCCTCGTCGACGGAGGGGTCGAGGAGCGGGCCGTACGACACGTACCCCACGGTGCCGAGTACCGGGATGCGGCGGGTCAGCACGAGGGCGCCCCCCTGCAACTCGCCGTCCCTCTCCACCCAGAGATAGACCGGGCGGTATCCGGCGAGTGCGCGGAGGCGAGCCCAGGCCGACAGCTGCGTGACGTCAGCGCCCGGACGGCGCCGGACGAACTCGTCCCAGGCGTCGAGCTCGGTCGGCTCGGGTGAGGTGCACAGCCGCGCTCGGCTGCCCCCGGGTGGGAGCCCCCCCGCCTCCGCCGGAGCTCGTTCCCCGGTCGTGCCGCTGCCCTGAGCCGACGCTGGTGTCATGGACAATCCCCGCATCAGCAGAAGAACCGGTACAGCGCAGCTCCGGCGCGCTCGGTCACCGAGTTCGGCACAGCGGGATCGGTGAGCAGGTCGGTGACCGTGCGGAGCACGGCATCTCCGTCCTGCCGGCGGTTCGGAGTGGATGACCCCGTCGTGAGAGTCCGGATCCTGCCCTCCTGGCTCGCCCAGCCCCGCTTGTAGCGGCACAGGCCCGGCTGATCCAGGTCCGACAGGCCCCAGTCGAGCGCCCGGAGCCCGCGTTCGTGGGCCCAACGGATGACGTGCCAGTGGATGGCGTCGTTCGGGCGCAGCCGCAGGAATTCCGACTCCGAGGCGCCGAACTTGTAGTAGGCGATGTCCTGCCACACCAGGTAGACGGCGCCGGCGACCGGCCGCCCATCGACCGTGGCGAGGGCGGTCCGGATGCCGTCCGCGGGGGCGAAGGCCTTCCAGATGCGGTCGAAGAACTCCCTCGGCTGGGCGAGCAGACGGTACTTGCGCTTGCGCAGGTCGACGTGCAGGCGGTGGTACTCGGCGAGGGCCTCGGCGTCCGCGCTGAGAACCACTTCCACCGAGGATCGTTCCGCCGTCGCGATGTTCCGCCGCGTCTGCGGACGCAGGGCCGCGTGCAGCTCCTCCAGAGGACGGGTGAGGGGGGTTGCGTGCCACGCCGCTTCCCCCGTGCTGGTCAAGCGGGGATCCGTGATCACCGGCGAGGTGTCCAGACATCTCACCGTGAACGGCACGTCCGCCGTGAACGCCTCGGTGGCGACGGCCTCCCACGACCGAAGGTCGGCCACGATCGGGTCGGCTCGGTCCGAGAAAGGCAGTGCCACGCGGCGCCGACCCCGGATGTCGTCGATGTCGGTCCAGGCCACACCGCCGCTGGGGCGACCGTCCGGGTCCAGCAGGAGCCGCGCCGTGGGATGGAAGCCGTAGGTGTCGCTGACCGCGCTGATCCAGGGCGGCGACGTGAACAGGCTCCCGCCCGCGGCGCTGGACAGCTCGTACCAGCGGGCGTCGGTGCGAGGATCCACCTGCTGCGCGGTGGTCACGGGAGATGCCCTGGCTCGTCCGTATTCAGCGCAGCGATCCCGCTCATCGAGCCCCGTTCCCACGCAGCAGTGAGGGCACGGTGGCGAGGAGGATGAACAGGTCGAGCCGCAGGCGCCGGGTGCGGACGTACTCCAGGTCGAGTCGCAGCATGTCGAGCGTGCCCAGACTGCTCCGACCACGGACCTGCCACAGGCCGGTCAATCCCGGACGAACGGTGAACCGTTCGGCGTACTCCTCCGGGAACATGTCGGCTTCCCACGCCAGGCACGGCCTGGGGCCGATCAGGGACATGTCCCCGCGGAGCACGTTGAACAGCTGCGGCAGCTCGTCGAGGCTGGTGCTGCGCAGGAACCGCCCCGCCCGAGTGACCCGCGGATCGTCGCTGAGCTTGGTGCTGCCACCGACGACCGTGGTCTCGCCACGGATCTCCGCGGCGATCAGTGCCCGATGTGCGGCGTCGTCCCCGTCGACGACCATCGAACGGAACTTGTAGAACGTGAACGGTCGTCTGTGCCGCCCCAGACGCTCCTGCCGGAACAGAGCCGGCCCCGAACTGTCGACGCGGATCCAGACGATGAGCACGACGAACAACGGAGCGGTCAGCAACAGGAGGACGACCGCGAAGAAGATGTCCAGAGAGCGGTGAGCGATCGCCTGCCAGACGGGTTCGCGAGGGTCATCCTCGTCGGGACTCACGTGCCGCTCCCTCCCGGAGATGGCGCGGTCATGAGGCGACCCAGGGTGAGGACACGAGGGACCGTTCTCTCGAGGGCATGGCATCGGAGTCCCGCTGGATCCCGGCACTGTGGGGCGCCAACTCGTTCGTGGCCGCCAGCACCTTCACGATGTCCAGCCCTCGTTCCCCGGGCGTTCGCGGTAGGGCTTCGCCGCGGATGCAGTCCACGAAGTGCTCGTCCTGCACGAGCAGCGGCTCGGAGAACGGCACGTAGGGCGAGATGATGTCGCCGGTCCGGTATGACACCGGCACCGCATGGGCGGCCGACGGGCCATCGATCTCCTCTATGTCGACGCCGATGTCGTACACGCGGATCCGTTCGTTGTCGGAGAGGTCGTCGTAGACGGCCATCATCTTCTCGCCGACCACGGTGACCTGGCGAACCTTGTTGGGATGCAACCAGCTCACGTGCACGAAGGCCTGGGCGCGCGCCCGCTCGAAGTCCAGCCGCAGGTAGGCCACGTCGGCGTGCTGGCGGTCGATGTTGGAGTGGGCCCACACCGCCGTCGGGGTCGGGACCTCGTCGAGCACGTACGACACGATCGAGATGTCGTGCGGGGCGAGGTCCCAGACGACGTTCACGTCGCTCTGGTAGCGACCGAGGCTCAGCCGCGCCGTGTCGACGTAGAGGATCCGACCGAGCAGGCCGGAGCGGACGATGTCGCGGAGCTTCCAGACCGCGGGGTTGTATTCGAAGGTGTGCCCCACCATGAGGTGGACGTCGCGCTGCGCCGCCCTCTCGACCAGGAGTTCCGCGTCCGCCACCGTTGTCGCCAGCGGCTTCTCGACGAGCACGTGCTTGCCGGCGTCGATCGCCCGTTGCGCGACGGCGGCGTGGCTGCCGGGTGGGGTCGCCACGACGACGGCGTCCACGCTGCCCAGGACGTCCTCGAGCCGGGAGGCCAACCGAGCCGCGGGGTAGCGTCCCTGGGCCTCCCTCAGCCGGTCAGGGTTCGCATCCACGACCACGACCGACACACCGGGCACGCTGCTGAGAACCCGGACGTGCTTCGAGCCCCAGTACCCGAAGCCGACGACAGCGACCCGGTTCTCCTCGCTCGTGTCCTCCATGGATGTCCTCCGACTCGGACCAGGTGCTGCTGACCATGTGGATCGACTCGAGACAGCGCCCTCGGACCACGGCCCGCCCCGCGTCGCCATGTCGCGCCCCCTCGCCCCCGATGCGACTTCGAGACTCTGCCCCCGGTGACGCACCGTCAACCTCGACGGGTGCGAACTGGCCACTTTTCCCGGGGTAACTACACGGAGTAGTCCTGCGTGCGGCTGCCGTGGTCCCCGGCCGCGCTCCCCCTGAGTCGCTCTGCTCTGCGCCCGGGGGCGGAGCGCCGGCGCCGGCATGCTCCCAGTGCATGGGTGGGGCGCACCGGCTTAGCAGACGCAACCCACCTCGTCACGGCGACCCGACTGCGGATGGCGAGCAAAAGGTCACAAAGCGTTGTCAAGCCGTTATGATCTTGTTACATTACTTTGCGTGCCTGAGCCAATTCGGAACGTACGTACAGTGACCCGGCATCGCGCCCCCGCGACACGCTCCCGGTTCCCCCGGGGTCGTACCGTGGCAGGGATGGCGCTGCTCATCACCATCCTCACCGGGGCGGCCGTCGCCCCCTCTGTCATCGACGCGGGTGGCTGGGCGGTGGCCCCCGCAGCGGCACGTGCCGACGCCCGAGTGGGCGTTCCGTTCATCCCGCCGGGTCAGCTCCGGCGCGACGGGGGCGCCCGCTGGCTGTCCCGGATCGCGGAGCAAGCGCGGGCCGCGGCCGATGCCGCCGCGAACGCGTCCGCCCCCGAGACGACCGAACCGGTCGCTCCCCCTGAGACGGAGGCGGCAGCGCAACCGCCCGCCGACGATGCGGCGGCAGCGGCGCCGGCGGCGCCCGCGGCGGGCGGTGCCGGCGAGGGGTCGGCCGGGGGGATGTTCCCGCTCCTGGCGCCGGGGAGCGCCTTGCCTTCCGGCGAAGAGTGCGCGGCCCGCGTGCAGCGGAGCGCGTGGGAGCCGAGGCCCGAGAATGCCGAGGCGAACTCGACCCGACCGGACGCGTCCGCGTCCTACGGCATGAGCTCGTGGTTCAACTCCGTGGCCGACGGTGCCGGCTATCGGGGGCGGGTCGACGGCAACTTCACCGGGACCACGGACGAGATCATCCAGTGGGCCTCCTGCAAGTGGGGGTTCCCGACGGATCTGAACAGGGCTCAGGCCGTGATCGAGACGACCTGGGACCAGTCGTTCGTCGGTGACGGCGGCGAATCGCACGGGCTTTACCAGATGCGGGCGAACGTCTGGGGTGGACTCCCCAACTCGTCGGCCTCGACGGCCTTCAACGCCGACTGGGCGATGGGTCTGCGTCGCGCCTGCTACGACGGCGTCATGTGGTACTCCGAGCTGCGCGGCAACCTGGACGCCTGCATCGGTGTCCACTACTCAGGAGACCCCGACGAGTCGTCGTGGCGGCCGTACACGGATGCCGTGCGCGAATGCGAGCAGGACAAGCCCTGGCTGGGGTGGAGTTCCGCTGCCGGAGTTCCCCCGACCACCTCCCGGCAGGGGTGACGGACCCTTCCGGACCGGCCTGATCCGCGGCTGGGCCTCCAGGGCGCATACGCCCCTCGGAGGCCCAGCCGACGGCATCTCCCACCCGACGGCCGTCCCCCTTGTCCGGACCCGGCGAAGAGCTGAGGATCGCCTCATGTCACCCGGGGGGCCGGTCGGGGCGTCCCCGGCCGAGGCGAGGCCAACCCGGACGGTCCTGCTGGTTCCCGCATGGCCGGGACAGCCGAGCTGTGCAGAACTTGCTCGGCTGGCGTCGGTGGGAGCGCGACCCCGGACCGACTACGTCGAGCTGGCGCGGGCCCTCGACGCCGACGTGATGGACATGCACTACCTGGATGAGCGAGCGAGCGGGCTGGCGCGAACGCTGGTGCGCTGGGCCGGTACACCGACGGCGCAGGTCGCCGAGGCGTTCCTGCGCCGTCGCCGCTACGAGCACGTCGTCGCGCGCGCCGATCGGTTGGGGTTGCCGCTCGCGCTCCTGCACAAGCTCGGGCGCGCTGACCGGAACATCGTCCTCATCTCGGTGTGGCCGTCCCGGTGGAAGAAGGCGATCTTCCTCAGGCCCCTGCGGGCGCACAGCCATCTCCAGGTGATCGTGAACTACGGGACCACCCAGATGGAGATCGCCGCCACGCGCCTGCGCGTCCCGCCGGCCAAGCTGCACCACGCTCCGCAGCCGGTCGACGAGCGTTTCTGGTCGCCGTCCGGCGCGCCGGCGGAGGACGTGATCGCGGCCGTCGGGAGCGAGGCCCGCGACTACCGGACGTTCGTCGAGGCGATCGACGGGTTGCCGCTGACGGCCGAGGTCGCAGTCGGCACCACGGTCTTCACCGATGGGAACGGGCCCTCCGACCTGGCCCCGGTCCTGCGGCCACTCCTCACGGCGCCGCCGAAAGTCACCGTGCACCAGCAGCTCGACCCCGCGGAGCTGCGCAAGCTCTACGCTCGTTCGCGCTTCGTCGTGGTCCCTCTGCAGGAGGTCGATTTCGACGCCGGTGTGACGTGCATCGCCGAGGCGATGGCGATGGGGAAGGCGGTGATCGTCACCCGCAACCGGGGGCAGGTCGACCTGGTCGAGGAGGGTGAGACCGGCCTCTACGTACCCGCAGAGGACGCCGGCGCCCTTCGGGCGGCCATCGCCCACCTGTGGTCACATCCGGAGGAGGCTGCGCGGATGGGGCGGGCGGGCCGGGCGCGCGCGGAGAGCCGCCTCACCCTGGACGGGTGGGTGCGGACGGTGGCCGAGCTCACTCGAGGACCGGGCTGAGGCATCGGTCAGTGGCCAGAGCCATGATCCACGCCTCCATCCCTCCATATGTTGCCGGATCGGTGCGACCCTCCCACGATCCGTAACTTCAGGGCCGCGCGATTTCCCAAGGGGCAGCATGGTCGACGTCCGCCACGGTCGCGCCTACGTGCTCGGCGACCGAGACCTGCTCGCGTCGATCCACCGAGCCGGCGTTCCGGTGACCGCCGTCTGCCGCCGCACGGCTCCCGCGCGGTTCTCGCGGTACACCTCGCGATGGCTGGAGGATCCCCGCCCGGAGGAGGACGCCCTCTCGGCCACGCTGCGCGAGGACGCCGGACGGGTCACCGGTCCCGCCGTCCTCTTCTACGAGCAGGACGACGACCTGCTGTTCGTCTCGCGTCGCCGCGAAGAATTGTCGGGTGCGTTGCGGTTCGTCATCGCCGAGGCCCACCTCGTCGAGCGGCTGATGGACAAGGGGGCCTTCCAGGCCCTCGCGGAGGAGTTGGACCTCCCCGTCCCGGTGGGGCGACGCGTGGATCTGACCGGTTCCTCTCCCGACCTTCGTGGTATCTCCTACCCGGTGCTCGTCAAGCCCCTGCGACGGGAGCAGGCGTGGGAGCGGGTGAGCGCGACCAAGGCCGTTCTGGCGAGCGGACCGGAGGAGCTGGCGGAGCTCGGGAAGCGTCTGGCGCCCGGTCATGCGGGGGTCCTCGTGCAGCAGCCCGTCGCCGGTCCCGAGACGCGAATCGAGAGCTACCACGTCTATGTGGACGCCGCGGGGGAGATCGTGGCCGAGTTCACCGGACGCAAGATCCGGACCTACCCCTCCGAGCTCGGACATTCCACTGCTCTCGTGACGACCGACTGCGCTGATGTCGTCTCGCTCGGGCGGGACATCGTGCGGAAGCTGGGACTGCGTGGCGTCGCCAAGCTGGATTTCAAGCGCGACCCGGAGGACCGCCTCTGGCTGCTGGAGGTGAACCCCCGCTTCACGCTGTGGCACCACGTCGCCGCAGCGGCGGGTCTGAACATTCCCGCGATCGTGTGGGCAGATCTCACGGGTGGGGCGAGGCCCCCGGTCGCCCGGGCGCGGGCGGGCGTCCGCTGGTGCCGGGTGGAGCGCGACGTGCTCGCGGCCCGTCAGGAGGGGATGGGGCTGGCGGCCTGGCTGCGGTGGCTGAGCCACTGCGAGACCCGGGCCGGCCTGGATCCTCTGGACCCGGTTCCGGTGCTGTCCAAGATGGTGATGCCCGCCTACGAGCGCGCGCGCCGGCTCGTTCACAGGGGGAGGTGATGCGGATCGGGCTGTTGGCCGACGTACACGCCAACGCTCCCGCGCTCGAAGCGGTCCTGGGCTCGTTGGAGGAGCGGGGGGCCGAGCGGCTCCTCGTGGCCGGTGACCTGGTGGGCTACGGCGCTCGACCCAACGAGTGCGTGGAGATGCTGATCGCGGCCGGGGCCGAGTGCGTGGCAGGCAACCATGATCTCTTCGTGCTCGACCGGCTGCCGCCCACGCGATTTCCCGCCCTCGCCCGTCGCAGTGCCGAGATCACCCGATCGCTCATCTCCGCCGACGTCCGGAACTACCTGGCCTCGCTGCCGGTGATCCGACGTGTCGACACGGTGGTGATGGCGCACGGCTCCCTGGACAGTCCGGAGGAGTACGTCGTCGACGAGCGGCGAGCCGAGGAGCTCCTGAGCCGCCTCCCCCAGGTCGCGCCCGAGGCCGACACACTGGTCCTCGGACACACGCACAGGCAGTGGTGCGTCATCGCCGGTCGTGGGCGATTCGTGCCGGCCGAACGCGTCCAGGTGGATGGCAGCCGCCGACTCCTCAATCCGGGAAGCGTGGGGCAGTCACGCCAGCGAGAACGCCGACCCGGCGCCCGGTTCGCCGTCTACGACACCGAACGGGGAACCGTGGAATTCCTCCGGGTCGACTACGACGTGGAGGCCGGCCGCCGTGCGCTGCACCAGCTGGCTCTGCCCGATCGCTGCCTGCACGCGCCGCCGCGCGGGCGCGACCGTGTCCTCGGCGTGGCCCGCAAGGTAGCCCGCCCCGTCCTGAGGAGGCGGGCAGGTCGTTCTTCGCCGAGCGCCTGATCGTCCCTTGGCGAGCAACCCTGCTCAGACCGGCCGGTAGTCGAGGGAAGGTCGCAGCATCCGCCATTGCTGCAATCGCTCGGTGTAGATCTCGAAACCCGCTCGGCGACAGCCCTTGAGTGAGGCGGTGTTGTCGGTCCCCACGAAGGTGATGACGTATCGGGCCCCCATTGCACGGGCCTGTTCCGCTATCCGCGACATCGCGGCGCTCATGATTCTCTGGCCCCGGAATGCCGCCGGAGTGAATGCGTCCTCGAGCAGAGCGGTGTCCTGGCTCAGGACGGGGAAACAGCGGCGGAAGTATCTCTGGATGAACTCATTGTCCTCGTGGCTGAACAGCCACTGGACATAGCACGGCGCGTCGTCCCTGGTGACGGCGACGTAACACGTGCCGGCGCCGGATTCCAGGAGACGCAGGCGACGGACGCGCTCCCACTTCTCCTGCGGGGTCAGGGAGTCGTCGGCGGTCCCGAGTATCCGGGGGACGTCAGCATCCCGGATCGGCCGGACCGCGATCTCGATGAGCGCTTCCGGCGGGCTGTGGGGCACGTCGAGATCGCGCTTGAGGCCGTAGGACAGATCGTTCGACCGCATTCGCTGCAGTGCGGTCCGGTACGCCTGCGTGGCCAGGTCCCTGTCGCGGAGCGACCGCCGGGCCAGTGACGTCCAATTGTTCAGCGGGTGCACCCGGGGAGTTTGGCAGAACGGGCGCTTCTGTGACGGTCGGCGACGGTCGGCTGCTGACAGTCACCCTTCAGAGTGACCGGCGAGGCGCTGCTGCCGGGCTCGGCGGTCCCCCCGCACCTGTGTCGCGACGATCCACTTCATGCCGCGGTCCACCCCAGGAGTTCGTCGGCCGGCCAGCTGTTGATCACTCGTTCCACCGGTAGCCCGCACTCGATGGCGCGCTCCACGCCGTTGCCCTGCCAGTCCAGCTGGCCGGGGGCGTGCGCGTCCGTGTCGATCGCGAACTCGCAGCCGAGGTCGACCGCCAGACTCAGCAGCCGCCGCGGCGGGTCCAGGCGCTCGGGCCGGGAGTTGATCTCCACGGCCGTCCCGTGCTCCCGGCACGCCCCGAACACCGCCTCGGCGTCGAACTGACTCTCCGGCCGAGGCCGCTGGGTGCCGTTGCGCTGGCGGCGGCCGATCACCAGCCGGCCGGTGCAGTGACCGAGGACGTCGGTGTGCGGGTTGGCGACCGCCGTCAGCATGCGGACGGTCATCGCCTTCGATTCCGCACGGAGGTCGGAGTGCACGCTGGCGACGACGACGTCGACCCTGCTCAGCAACTCGTCGGTCTGGTCGAGGCTGCCGTCGGCGTTGATGTCGCACTCGATGCCGGTGAGGATCCGGAACGGCGCCAGCTCCTCGTTGAGCGCCGCTACGACGTCGAGTTGCTTCTCCAGCCGCTCCGCCGTCAGCCCGTTGGCGACCGTCAGCCGGGGGGAGTGGTCGGTCAGCGCCATGTACTCGTGACCCAGCGCCATCGCCGCCTCGGCCATCTCCCGGATGGAGCTGCCTCCGTCGGACCAGTCGGAATGCGTGTGCAGGTCGCCCCGCAGGGCCGCGCGGAACTCGGCGACGTCGTCCGCGAGGGGGACCAGTTCGGCGAGGTCCTCCTCGAGCTTGGCGAGGTACTCCGGCACGAGCCCCTTGTGCGCCTGGAGGATGACGGCCGCGGTCTTGGGGCCGACGCCCTTGAGGTCCTTGAGCGTGTTCGTGCGGATCTTGAGGTCGAGCTGGTCGTCGGTGAGCCCGTCCACCACCGCGGCAGCGGTACGGAACGCCTGTACCCGGTAGCTGGGCTCGCGGGCGCGCTCCAGGAGGAAGGCGATCCTCCGGAGCGCGGCCGCGGGCGGGAGTGGTGCGCTCAGCTCCGGGCCTTCCGTGCCTGTTTCTTCGCGCGCTTCTGCGCCTTGGCCGCGCGCTTCTGTGCCTTGACGAAACTCTTCTCGGTCGAGTCGGCGGCCTTGTGGGCCGCACGCCGGGCGCGGTACCCGACGGACGGCTTGCCCTCCGTGTCGACCGCCGCCAGCAGCAGACCGCCGAGCAGGCCGGTGTTCTTCAGGAAGTTCGAGATCTGCCCGAAGCGCTCCGTGGGGTCGGTGTGCTCCCAGAACCGGTGCCCGGCGAGCGTCGTCGGCACGATGGAGCCCGACAGCACCAGGGCGGTGACTCGCGGGAGGCGGCCGAGTCCGAACAGCGCACCGGCGACCACCTTGACGGCGGCGTCGGCCTTCACCCACTGCTCGACGTCGCGGGGCACCTGGACGGGCAGCTGCTTGTCTGCGGTGTCGGCGATCTTCTCCACCACGGGACGGGCACCGGGTACCCGGTCCTGTGGCTTGCGCAGGGTGCTGATGCCGCCGTACACGAACGGGGCGGCGAGCAGTGGCCGGGCGATCCGGCGGACCAACATGGTGTCCTCTTTCCCTCTGTACCGCTGGGGGCGTCGGGACCTGCCCTGCCCCGAAGATCGTCCGGGCAATCCCCGAGGCCGACCGTAGCCACCTGCGCCGACGTCCGCCCGGCCAGTGGCCGCGCCTTCTCGGATCAGCGCCGGGCGGTCCGTCCGGGCAGCCATGCGAGCCTGAGGAGGGCCAGCATGGAGACGGCCCATCCCACGATCACGACGAGGTCACCGGCGTGCAGCCCGTGCGCGGGAGCCACCGTCGCGATGACCGGGCCGTCGCTGATGTAGCGGCCGGTGACGAGCAGGAAGGCGAAGCCGGACAGGACCACTGCCACCAGCAGGGCACACGACCAACGCAGCACTCCGTCGACGGTAGTGCCAGGACGAGCCCGCAGCAGGCCTCAGGACGCCCCGTCGCCCCGCAGAACGGCCCCGAACGTCCTTCCGATGATCATCAGGTCCAGCGACAACGACCAGTTCTCGACGTATTGGATCTCGATGCGCAGCACATCGTCCCAGGAGGGGTTCGAGCGCCCACTGACCTGCCAGAGCCCCGTCAGGCCCGGCTTGACGACGAACCGGCGGTGTATGTCCTCATCGAGCTGCTCGACCTCATCCGGCGGCAGGGGGCGGGGGCCCACCAGCGACATGTCGCCCGTGAGCACATTGAACAATTGCGGCAGCTCGTCGAGCGAGTAGCGCCGAAGCAACCGGCCGACCCCGGTGACTCGCGGATCCCTGCTCCTCGTGAAGAGCACGCCGTGGCGCTCGTTCCCCGGCGCCGGCTGCTCCAGGAGGTGCTCCGCGCCGGCCTCCGTGCTGCGGAACGTCAGCATCTGGAACATCCGGCCGTCGCGGCCGACCCGCTGCTGCCCGACCAGCACCGGCCCTGGACCGGAGGTCTTCACGACGACCGCGACCACGAGGAGCACCGGCAGCAGCAGCAGGATCGCCAGGCCCGCGACGACCCGGTCGAAGCAGGCCTTCACCAGCCGGCGCACTCCGCGAAGCTCCGGTCGCTCCATCTTCAGCAGGGACCACCCGCACACCGGCCGGGTCCGCACCCGCGGTCCGGCGACCTCGGTCACCGCGGGCTCGAGCAGCAGGTCCGCGCGGCTCTTCTCCAGCTGCCAGCCCAGCCGGCGCAGTGCCGCGCCGTCGAGCTCCCGGGAGGGCAGCACCGCCACCGTGTCCACCTCGTGCCCGCGGACGACGTCGGCGACGTCTGCGAAGCCCCCGAGCACCGGGAGACCGTGGAACCGCTGACTGCCCACCCCCGTGACGGGCAGGCAGCAGCCCACGACCCGGTAACCGTGCGCATCGGGGCGGAGCTGTTCGTGCAGTGCCGCAACGCCCATCTCGGGCCCGACGAGCAGCAGGGTCTGGAGGTACCGGCCCTTCGCCCGCTGGCGGCGCAGCCACCACCGCTGGCCCTGACGCTGCGCGAGCGTGAGCGCCGTGGACAGGGGCAGCGCGACGCCGACGACGCCCCGCGGGATCTCGAGCTGGAGTCCCCAGTCCAGCGTGGCGACGGCGGCCAGCAGCAGTGCGGCGCCGCGGAGGACGCGGCGGAACTCCTCCGGGCCCTCCCACAGGAAGCGTTGCTCGTAGGAGCGCGAGAGCAGCATCGCCAGCACCCAGGCCACCGGTAGCGCCGCGGCGACTGCCGCCGCCTGGGGAACACCGGGAGCGGCGAGGTACCCGGCCGCGGCGGCCGGGACGGCGCACGCGAGGTCGCCGGCGACGAGGCGGCGCACGTAGGCGAACCGCCACGCCCGCCGGGCGAGCGCCCCGGCCCGCCGCGCCCGGGCACCCGTGACCGGCGCGCCTTCGGGCGCCGCTGGTCCATGGGGGAGTACGCGCGTGAAGAAGTGGGTCGAACTCATGTTGTCGTCCTTGACGTGGATGCGCCGGCCCCGTGACGGCGCGAGATGCACGGAATGGGGAGGTCCCCGGGAAGAAACGGCCGCGGCCGGGCCCGGCCGTGTGCCGGGATACGGCGGCAGGCTGCCGCCGGAGGGACCTCAGCCGGGGCGGACGCCCGGGTCGTCGGCGCCGCCGATGACCGGGCCGGCGAAGCCGGAGGTGGCCCGGGCGGATCCGCGGGCCAGCGAGGCCGTGAGCCGGGCGTCGACGACGGCGTTCATGGCGTCGAGGTGGTGGCCGGACTCGCCGGCACCCGAGACCGAGCCCCCCGAGCACCCGGCGGTCACGGGCCCGGCGGGGCCGGTCGGGGTGGGCACCGGGGCGGGCATCGGTGCGGGCAGTCGGAGCGGAGCGACCGGGGCGGGCGTTCCCGGTACCCCGCTGCCGCCGGTGGGGGCGAGGGTCGGGTCGCCGTCCTGCGTCGAGGGGGGAGGAGGAGTCGCGACGTGCGAGGCGACCTTGCGGGTCGTCATCACCGGCCGCGCATGCTCGGCCGGCGTCGTGGCGAGGCCGGCATCCACGACGAGGGAGCAGGGGGGTGGCGGGGCCGGCACGACGGTCTGCAGCGGCTGGGTGTTCGCCTCACCCGGAGCGATCTGCACCGGCTGGGTCTTGCCCGCACCCGGAGCGGCGACGTCGGCCGGGAGCAGGGCCGCCCCGGCGGGGGCGTCGACCACGGCGACCTCGGCGGCCGCCACGACTGCGACCACGGTCCCGTTCCCTGCCGGCGCCACGTCCAGTCCGTCGGCCGGCCGGGCCGGCTCGGGCTCCGCAACCGGCTTCTGGACGGCGACGGCCGGTTCGGAGATCAGCGCACCGTCGAGGACCGGTTCTACGTCGGCCGGCTCGGGGATCGGTGCGACGTCGCGCTCCGGTGGCGGCACGGGATTTCCCTCGTCGGACGGCTCGTCCTCGAGGAGGGCTTCCTCGGTCGTTCCCGCGACCACGTCGGTCGTCGCGACGTCGTCCTCCTCGACCGTCAGCACGTCGGCACTCTCGGTCGGGGCCGGGAGAAGGGGGTCGCTGTCGGCTGCCCGGGCAGGCCGGGCCACGGCCAGCAGCGCTGCCCACAGGCCGACGAGGAAGAAGACCGTGAACAGCAGACGGCGTGCCCAGGCGGGCGGCGAGGGCAGGACGACGCACGACGTCACCGGCCCGCTGTTCGAGCCGCGCGTCGGGGCCGCCCCGTCGCCGATGGCCACACCTTCTCCGCAGTCCGTGGACCGAGGAGCCTTGTCCCCCGAGATCGGGAAGGACAAGACCTGCGGCCGCCACCCGGTCGGCCCGGCGCCCGCCACCCGGCTCGGCCTCACTCTCCGTGAGGTATTCGGACGGTGCCGTGTCGTCACGGAAAACGTCCGGTCAGTCAGTCCGGCAGCAGTAGACGGTCAGATGGTTCCGCTTGCCGAACAGGAACTCGGTGGCCTTCTCGCCCATCTCGCCGTCGAACGCAACCTGCTGGGGCCCGGAGCGCGAGACGATCCGCACCTCCTCGGCGGTGAAGTGCCCGTAACTGCGCGTGTGCTCGCTGACCCCGAGCAGGGTGGCCAGGACCGCCCGGATGCGCCCGAACCGCAGGTCGGCCCGCAGGTACTGGACGTCGAGCAGGCCGTCCTCGAGCCGCGGCCGCCAGGCCGGGGAGAGCCCGCGCGGGGTGTAGAGGCAGTTGCCGATGAAGACGATCCACACCGACAGCGGCCGGCCGTTGACCACCAGGTCGACCGGCGACTGGCGCCGCAGCACCTGTGCGGCCGCCACCGTGAGCGCGAGCCACTTGCCCATCCGGCCGGAAAGCCGGTCCCGGCGGTCCACCATCTCCGGATAGGCGCCGATGCTCGAGGTGTTGAGGAACGGCGTCCCGTTGACGTCTGCGACGTCGACCCGTACCGCCTGGCCGGAGGTGACGGCGTCGGCCGTGTCCTGGGGGGTCTCCAGGCCGACGTCCCGGGCGAAGTGGTTGAGGGTGCCGGCGGCGATGACGGCGAGTGGCAGCCCGTGCTCGAGGGCGACCGTGGCCGCTGCGGCGACGCTGCCGTCGCCTCCCGCCACGCCGAGCGCTCGGGCCCGCCCCGACCGGGCGGCCTCCCCGAGCAGTTCGTCGACGCCGGCGTCCTCGCTGAGCTCCAGCACCTCGGCGCGCGGCAGGATCTCCCGGACCGCCTGGGCCGGGTCGTAGTCGTCGGTGCCGGACCGCGGGTTGACCGCGATGACCAGTCCCTCGCCGTCGGGGAGCGCGGGCGCCTCGGAGGCCTCCCGCACCCGGGCCGGGTCCTTGGGCCGCACGCGCCACCAGTGCTGGGTCGCGGCCGCCACGGCGCCGCCGACCGCCATGCCCGCGACGACGTCGCCGGGATAGTGGACTCCCACGTGCACCCGGGAGTAGCCGACGCCGAGGGCCAGCGGAGCCAGTGCCGCGGCGGCCGGCGGGCACTCCATCGCCACGCCGGTGACGAACGCCGCCGCCGAGGAGGAGTGCCCGCTCGGGAAGGACAGGGTCACGGGGGATCGGCGGAGCTTCCGGTCGGCGCGCAGGTTGGCGAGGTCGGGCCGGACCCGGCCGAAGATCCGCTTGAGGACGACGTTGACCAGCGCGCTGGACACCCACATCGAACCGATCCCGCGGACCGCGCCCCGGCGCAGTGGCCCCTTCCGGATGCCCAGCAGGGCCGCCAGCACCAGCCACAACCGGCCGTGGTTGGCGGCGGTGGACAGCCTCCTGAGCCAGCGGTCCGCCGGGGTGGTGGGCAGGGCGCCGATGAACGCGTGCAGGCGCGCGTCCCAGAGGCGGGGTGAGTGCACGCCCGGACGCTAGGGGGTCCGGCGCTGGACGGCGAGTCCTGTTCACCCCTTCTGACGGGCCCGGTACGCCGCGACGGTCGACCGGGACGCGCAGGTGTTGGAGCAGTAGCGGCGGCTGGCGTTGCGGGAGGTGTCGACGTACACGTCGTCGCAGCCCTCCGCCGAGCAGACGCCCAGCCGCTGCCAGCCGTGCTGTACGACCACCTGGGACAGGCCCATCGCGACCGTCGTCGTCAGCTGCTCGAGGACCGGGGCGTCGGGGCGGGCGTAGTGCAGGTGCAGCTCGCCGTCGTGATCGGTGGCGTAGGGCCGCGGACGGGCGAGTGCCAGCAGCTGGTTGAGCCGCTCGAGGACGTCGTCCTGGGTGTCGGCGAGCGCGACGGCGCGCACCAGCTCCGCCGTGGCGCCGGCCTTGTGCGTCTCGCCGGGGGACAGGTCGAACGAGGTGCCGGGGGTGAACCACTCGTCGTGGGAGCTCAGGAACGCGCGCGCCCACCCGGGATCCGTGCGCTCGGTGTTGGCCAGCTCGATGGCCAGCTCGATCGCACTCGACCCGTAGGTGTCGTAATCCATGTCACTCCCTACCCCATGGGTGCTAGTGTCGGGACTCTGTAGGGGGTCAAGTGTGTTTGACTACCTACACATTCCTTTCCCTGCAAGTGTGAGACGAGTTCAGTCGTGCGTGCCTACCTGTCCGTGTGGCGGCTTCCCTCCGCCCCGGTCCTCCTGCTGTCCGGCTTCGCCGGGCGCCTGCCGTCCGCCATGGTGCCGCTGGCGCTGCTCCTCATGGTGCAGCAGGCCACCGGCTCGTACGCGGTCGCCGGGCTGGCCGCGGCGACGCTCGGCATCGCCATGGCCGTGATGGCCCCGGTGCTCGGCCGGCTGGCCGACCGGCG
>DATHAK010000271.1:0-10540 GCA_035296685.1 Blastococcus sp. | reverse complement strand
GTGGGTCTTCCCCGGGTGACGTCCTCGGCTGCGGTGGTGGAGGCGGCTCCTGATACGTCCCGCTGACGCCGGGGCCGCCTCACCGCCAGATGCGACTTCGCGACCGGTCCGGCGTGCGAAGGCCCGCGCGTCGCGTGGGATCCTCGGCCCGGCGACGTCCGGCCGACGTTCCCGCTCGACAACAAGCCCGCCCCTGACCTTCGACCCGGGCGGTTCGTCATTCTGCGAAGGACCTCCACACAATCGGCGAAGACCTCCAGTGACGCCCGTGGCGGGGGCGGTGCAAGCGGCCGGAACGTGGCCCTAAAGCCGCCCTCAGGACACGCTGCACGCCAACTGCGTCGGCGGTGCGCACGTCGATCCGGAACCCTGATGGCCACGAGCGAAGGGGCTGCCCTCTCCGCTTCTCTCCCCGCTCGCGGGGGGCTAGGCGCGCGGGAGCCGGATCGTGGCCAAGCGACCGACGCTGGCCATGCGCTCCTCGGCCATCTGGTCGGCCATCACGGCGGGTGACACTCCATCGTCGTCAGCCGCCCGGAACACCCGCAGCGCCACGTCGAAGATCCCCTCGGTGCGGTGCTTGGCCCGGTCGAAGGAGAAGCCCATAGGGGGTCCTCCCGCCGACGAGCCGTGCCGCTCGTCCTCCACCTGGATGACGCCGCCGGCGTTCACCAGGTAGTCGGGCGCGTAGAGGATGCCCCGCCCGCGCAGCTGCTCGGCCACCTCCGGGGTGGCGAGCTGGTTGTTGGCGCCGCCGCAGACGATCCGCGCGGGCAGGGCGGCGACGGTCTCCGGGTCCAGCGCGCCGCCGAGGGCGTTGGGGGAGTAGACGTCGTGCGCGGTGCGGATCAGGGTGGCGGTGTCGGGCACCGCCTTCACCGCCGGATGACGGGCCTGCACCCGCTCGACGGCTGCCGGGTCGACGTCGGTGACGAGGACGTCGGCGCCGTCGTCCACCAGGTGGCCGATCAGGTGCGAGCCCACCTTCCCGGCGCCGGCCACGGCGACGGTGCGCCCGGCGAGCGACCGCGAGCCCCAGCAGTGCTGGCCCGCCGCCTGCATGCCGAGGAAGACGCCGAAGGCGGTCAGGACGGAGGAGTCGCCGCAGCCGCCGTAGGCCTCGGAGCGGCCGTGCGCGAAGCGCGTCTCCCGGGCGACGACGTCGAGGTCGGCGTTGTAGGTGCCGACGTCGCAGGCGGTCAGGTACCGGCCGCCGAGGGACTCGACGAACCGGCCGTACGCCCGCAGCAGCGCCTCGGTCTTGTCGGTGCGCGGGTCGCCGATGATCACCGCCTTGCCGCCGCCGAGGTCGAGGCCGGCCAGGCTGTTCTTGTACGACATCGCGGCCGACAGCCGCAGGGCGTCGGCGACCGCCGCCTCCTCGGTGGCGTACGGGTAGAAGCGCGTGCCGCCGAGGGCCGGGCCGAGCGCCGTGGAGTGGACGGCGATGATCGCCTTCAACCCCGACCCGGCGTCGCTGCAGAACACGACCTGCTCGTGACCCGAGCACAGAATCTCCACGATCCGAGCCTAGATCGCGCAGCGCACGTCGCCCGAGAGGTGGGGCGGGCGTGGGTCCGGCTCCCGGCTGCCTCCCGGGCAGGCATGATCCTGGGCGGACGCCGAGCGGTGGCAGCGATGCTCCCGCGAGCACAGGAGGACCCCATGCCCGCACCCAGGACACTGCTCGCGCTCGCGCTGGCCGCCCCGCTCTTCCTCGCCGCCTGCACCACGGGCGGCGACGAGTCGGACGGCAGCGGGTCGGGCGACGGCGGGAGCGGCGGCGGCGGCGGCGGCGACCTCACCATCGCGGTCGTCACCCACGGGTCGGCCGGTGACGCCTTCTGGGACGTGGTGCAGAACGGGGCCAAGGCCGCCGGCGACGACCTCGGCGTGTCCGTGGAGTACCAGAGCGACGGCGACCCGCAGCGCCAGGCACAGCTGATCGACGCGGCGGTGAACCAGGGCGTCGACGGGATCGTGGTGTCGATGGCCAACCCGGACGCGCTGCAGGACTCGGTGGAGGCCGCGGTGGACGCCGGCATCCCGGTGGTGACGATCAACTCCGGCGGTGAGCGCTCCGCGGAGTTCGGCGCGATCGCCCACGTGGGGCAGGACGAGACCATCGCCGGGGTGGGGGCCGGGCGCGAGCTGGCCGCGGCCGGCGCCACGACCGTGCTGTGCGTCGTCCACGAGGCGGGCAACATCGGGCTCGAGCAGCGCTGCTCGGGGGCGTCCGAGGGGCTCGGCAGCGACGTGCGGCAGCTGCAGGTCGACATCAACGACCTGCAGGGCGCCCAGTCCGCGATCACCTCGCAGTTGCAGAGCGATCCGGGCATCGACGCCGTGCTCACGCTGAACTCCGCGATCGCCGCGGTCGCGGTCGACTCGGCCGAGGACGCGGGCTCCGAGGCGCAGATCGCCACGTTCGACCTGAACGCCGACGTCATCAGCGGCATCCAGGACGGCGCCATCGCCTTCGCCGTCGACCAGCAGCAGTACGAGCAGGGCTACCTGCCGGTCGTGATGCTCAAGCTCTACGCCGAGAACCTCAACACCGTCGGCGGCGGGCAGCCGGTGCTCACCGGTCCGGGGATCGTGGACGCCGACAACGTCGACGAGATCGCCGACCTCGCCTCGGCCGGCACGCGCTGAGCGCCCGCGAGCGGGCCTCCGATGCCGCCGGGACGGTCGAGGCCGGGCCCGCCCCAACCGAGCGGCGGGCCGACGAGCGGCTGACGGCCGGCGGGCCCCTGCGGCGGCTGCTCGTGAAGCCCGAGCTCGGGGCACTGATCGGTGCCGTCGTCGTCTTCGCCTTCTTCGCCGTGCAGTCGCCGGTGTTCCGCTCGATGCGCGGGATCGCCAACTGGATGGACCCCGCCTCGACGCTCGGCATCATGGCCGTCGCCGTGGCTCTGCTGATGATCGGCGGCCACTTCGACCTGTCGGCCGGTGTCATGACCGGGACGACGGCGCTGACCGTCGGCATCGTCGCCGTGCAGTTCCGGCAGAACCTGTGGGTCGCGATCGCTGTCGCCCTGCTCGTCGCCCTGGCCGTCGGCTTCGTCAACGGCTGGCTGGTGACCCGGACCGGGCTGCCCAGCTTCATCATCACGCTGGGCACGTTCCTGATGCTGCAGGGCCTGAACCTCGGCCTGACCAAGCTGTTCACCGACACCGTGACCGTCGGCGGCATCGACGACGTCCCCGGCTACGCGGCCGCCGAATGGGTGTTCGCCTCGCGGCTGCGCATCGCCGGCACGGAGTTCCGGATCGCCATCCTCTGGTGGGTGCTGATCACCGCCCTGGCCACCTGGGTGCTGCTGCGCACGCGGTTCGGCAACTGGGTGTTCGCGACGGGCGGCGACGAGGTGGCGGCCCGCAACGTGGGCGTCCCGGCCCGCCGCACCACGATCGCGCTGTTCATGACGACGGCGACCGCGGCGTGGTTCGTCGGCACCACGCTCGCCGTGCGGCTGACCTCGGTGCAGGCCAACACCGGCATCGGCCAGGAGCTCACCTACATCGTGGCCGCGGTGATCGGCGGGTGCCTGCTGACCGGCGGTTTCGGGTCGGCCGTCGGGGCGTCGCTGGGCGCGCTGATCTTCGGCATGACCCAGCTCGGCATCCCCTACCTGGGCTGGGACGCCGACTGGTTCTACTTCTTCCTGGGCGCGATGCTGCTGCTCGCGGTGCTGGCCAACCGGCTCGTCCGCCGCTACGCCGAGGCGGCCCGGCGATGACCTCCCCACCCACCCCGCCGATGAACGCGACGAATGCACCGCTCCTCGAGCTGAGGGACGTCGGCAAGGACTACGGCCAGGTGATCGCCCTGGACGGCATCACGACGACGGTCCGGGCCGGCGAGGTCACCTGCGTCCTGGGCGACAACGGCGCCGGCAAGTCGACGCTGATCAAGATCCTTGCCGGCGTGCACCGCGCCGACCGTGGCGAGGTGCTGCTCGACGGGGTGCCGGTGGAGTTCGGGGCGCCCCGGGAGGCGCTCGACGCCGGGATCGCCACGGTCTACCAGGACCTGGCGATGATCCCCCTGATGGCGATCTGGCGGAACTTCTTCCTGGGTGCCGAGCCGACCCGGGGCCGGGGACCGTTCCGCCGCTTCGACGCCGCGCTGGCCCGCGAGACCACCCGCCGCGAGCTGGCGGCCATGGGCATCGACATCCGCGATCCCGACCAGCCGGTCGGCACCCTGTCCGGCGGCGAGCGCCAGTCGGTGGCGATCGCCCGGGCGGTCCACTTCGGGGCGCGGGTGCTCATCCTGGACGAGCCGACGTCGGCCCTCGGCGTGAAGCAGGCGGGAGTGGTGCTCCGCTACGTCGCGCAGGCGCGCGACCGCGGCGTGGGCGTCGTCCTGATCACGCACAACCCCCACCACGCCCATCCGGTGGGCGACCGGTTCCTCGTCCTCAACCGCGGGCGGAGCCTCGGCAGCTTCGCCAAGGCGGACGTCACCCGCGACGAGCTCACCCGGCTGATGGCCGGCGGCGCCGAGCTGGACCAGCTCGCGCACGAGCTGGAGCGCCCCACTTCCTAGCGCGAGCCCCCCGCACGGGGGACGCCGGTCAAGGCCGGCGACCCCGGTGTCGACATGTCTCTGCGTGCGAAGACGGTGACTTGACGAATTCATTTGGGTGTGTCAGTTGTGCCGCGTGTTGCCTTTGTGACTCGAGGTGACGGTGCGACTCTCGTCTGGCTCCACCACCGCAGACCCTCTTCCCCAGGGAGCGAGCAATGTCCCAGCGCCGTCCGTCCGGACCGGCGACCCCGCGCCGTCCTCGCTCGGGCCGCCCCGCCCGGTCGTTGCGCAGCGCGCTGGTCGGTGTCCTGGCCGGTGCCGCGCTGATCGCCACCGCCACGCCGGCCGTCGCCGTCCCCCCGCCGCCGGTGAACCCGTCCGACGCCCAGCTCGGCGACGCGGCCGCGCAGCAGCAGGCCGCCGCGGCCGAGGTGGGCCGCATCGCCGGCCTCGTCGCGGCCGCCGAGGCCGAGCTCGAGCGCGTGGGCATCCAGGCGGAGGCCGCCGGCACCGCGTACATGATCGCGGAGGAGGCGCTCGCGCAGGCCCAGGCCGCCGCCGAGGAGGCCGCCGAGCAGCTGGAGGTGGCTGCTGCCGCCGTCGCCGCCGCCGAGGCCCGCATCGCCACCTTCTCCCGCGACAGCTACATGAACGGTGGATCGTTTACCAGCTCGGCCGCCCTCCTCGACGCCGAGGGTCCCGGCGAGCTGATCCAGCGCGCCGCGATCCTCGACTACGTCGCCGACAACCAACTCGACGTGCTCGGCCAGCTCGAGGTGGCGAAGGTCGCCCAGGCCAACGCCGACTCCGCCGCCCGCGCCGCCCGCGACGAGATGGCGGCGGCGGAGGAGGCTGCAGCGGCGGCGAAGGCCGAGGCGGACGCGCAGCTGGCCGCGCAGCAGGGCGCCTACGAGCGGGTCGCCGCGGAGAAGGCCCAGTACGACCAGCAGCTGCAGGCGGCGCAGATCCACCTGCTCGAGCTGCAGGGCGCCCGCAACGCCTACGAGCAGTGGGCCGCCCAGAAGGCCGCCGAGGAGGCCGCTGCCGCCGCGGCCGCCGCCCGCGCCGCGGCGGAGGCGGCCCGCGCGGCCGCCGCCGCGCAGGACGACGGGCCGTCGTCGATCGGTTCTGGGGGCGCGGGAGTCATCTCCGGCAACTACGCCAAGCCCACCTCCGGCCGGGTGTCCAGCTGCTTCGGCGCGCGCTGGGGAGTGCTGCACGGCGGGGTGGACATCGCCGCCCCGATCGGTCAGCCGATCTACGCGGCCGCTTCCGGGGTGGTCAAGCGCGCCGGCGCGGCCACCGGCTTCGGCCAGGCCGTCTACATCCTCGGCGACGACGGATACGTGACCGTGTACGGCCACGTCAACCGGTACTTCGTCTCCACCGGCGAGCGGGTCTCCGCCGGCGAGCAGATCGCCGAGGTGGGGAACCGCGGGCAGTCGACCGGCCCGCACCTGCACTTCGAGGTGCATCCGCGCGGGGTCATGTACGGCGGGCAGATCAACCCGGTCCCGTGGCTGAACGCCCGCGGCATCTACATCGGGGGCTGCGGCGGCTGAACCGCGCCGTCCGCACCACCCCGGAACGACTCCGGCCCGCCACCTCGGGGATGGGTGGCGGGCCGGAAACGTCGCACGCGGATCAGCTGGTCGGCGAGGCCGGCTCGCTGTCGTCGGTGTCGATGCCGCACTCCTCGCGCAGGTACGTCTCGACGTTGGTCGACGCCGTCTCCAGCTCGGTCTGCAGCTGTCCCACCTGCGCCTCGAACGTGGCCAGCGCGTTTGGGTCGTTGAAGTCGACTTCCGAGAAGGCGGTGGCGATCTGCTCCACGCCGCCGGCGAGGGCCTCCCAGTCGGACGCGATCTCGTCCGGGGGCTCGATGGCGCGGATCTCGTCCGCCGCCTGCTGGAGCGCGGCCGGCAGCGATGCCGGGTTGGCCTGGTCGTCGAGCGTGGAGCTGACCCGCTCCTCGATCGAGGCGGCCTCGGTGCAGAAGTCCGAGCCGGCCTGCGGAGCCTCGCTCTCGGACGCGCTGGAGGCGGACTCGCTCGAGCCGGACGACTCCGGCTCGTCGCCGGACCCTCCGCAGGCACTGAGCAGGACGACGGCGGCGGCCACGGAGAGCCCACCACGGCACACGGTGAGGGTTCGACGCATGGAGCCACGCTAGCGGCCGGGCGGGCCGCCGCCCAGGCATCCGGCTAGCGTGCCGGACGTGGACGTTCCGGTGGACCCCCGCACCGGCTGGTCGCTCCCGGCCCCGGGCACGATGACGCCGATCGCCGAGCCGGAGCCGCTGGTGACGCGGGTGCTGGCGCCCAACCCGTCCCCGATGACTCTCGACGGCACCAACACCTACGTCGTCGGCTCGCCCGGCACCGGACAGGCCGTCGTGGTGGACCCGGGCCCCGACGACCCGGCCCACCTGGCCGCCGTCGAGGCCGCCCTGGCCGGGCGCGGCGCCCGGTGCGTCGCCGTCCTGGTCACCCACCACCACGGGGACCACGCCGAGGCGGCGCAGCCCTGGGGCGCCCGGTTCGGAGCCCCGGTGGCGGCGGCCGACGCCGCGGTGGCCGGTCCCCGCGGCCGGGTGCTGGAGCCGGGCGAGCGGCTGGCCCTCGCCGGGACCACGATCGGCGTGATCCCGACGCCGGGGCACACCGCCGACCACCTGGCGTTCCGGCTCGAGTCGGGGGCCGTGCTCGTCGGCGACCACGTCCTCGGGCGCGGCACGTCGGTGGTCACCTATCCCGAGGGCGACGTCACGGCCTACCTGGAGTCGCTGCGCCGGGTGCACGACCTCGGCCCGGCCGCGCTCTACTGCGGCCACGGGCCCGAGCTGACCGAGGACCCCGGCGCCGTCCTGGACTTCTACCTCGCCCACCGCGCCTACCGCGAGCAGCAGTTGCTGGACGCGCTGGCGGCCGGGCCGGCGACGGTCGACGAGCTGGTCGCCACCGTCTACGCCGACGTCCCGCGGCAGGTGTGGCCGGCCGCCGCCCAGTCGACCCGGGCCACGCTGGCGAAGCTGACGGCGGAGGGGCGGGTGGAGCCCGGACCGGCGGAGACGGTGCGCCTGCCGTGACCCCCGCCGTCCCGGTGATCCGGGCTGCCGACAGCGAGCGCGACCAGCGGCGGGCCGCGGCGGGGCTGGCGGCGGCGGGGCTGCGGGCCGGCGACCGGCTGTTGGTCTCCGCGGCGGCCTCGCCCGCGCTGCTGGCGGTCGTGCTCGGCGCGCTGCGCACCGGCGTCGTCCCGGTGGTTCTCGACCCGGGCCTCCCGGCGGGGGAGCGCGCGGCCCTCGCCGAGGACGCCGACCCCGCGCTGGACGTGGCGGGCGACCCGGGCCGCCTGCTCGGCGAGGAGGAGGCCGACCTCGCCGACGTGCCACTGGCCCGCCCGATGCACTACACCTCCGGCACCACCGGCCGCCGGAAGGGCGTGTGGTCCGGGGTGCTCGCGGAGGACGACGCCCGGTCGCTGGCGGCGGAGGAGATCGAGCTGTGGGGCTTCGGGCCCGGCGACCGGCACCTGGTGCTCTCGCCCCTGCACCACAGCGCCCCCCTGCGCTTCGCGATCCACACCCTGCTGGCCGGCGGCGACGTGCTGCTGCCCGGCCCCTTCGACGCCCACCGCGCCGCGGCGGCCATCACCGAGCTGCGGCCGACGACGGCGTTCTGCGTGCCCACGCACCTCCAGCGCCTGCTCGGCCGGCCCGTCGACTGGTCCTCGTTCCGCCGGCTGGTGCACGCGGGGGCCCCCTGTCCGGAGCCGCTGAAGCGGGCGGTGCTGGCGGCGCTGCCGCCCGACAGCGTCTGGGAGTTCTACGGCTCCACCGAGGCGCAGTTCACCGTCTGCTCCCCGGCCGACTGGCTGGCCAACCCGGGCAGCGTGGGCCGGGCGCGTCCCGGACGGCGGCTGGAGACCGACGAGCGCGGTCAGCTGTGGTGCGCGGTGCCGCGGTGGGCCCGGTTCGAGTACTGGCGGGCTCCGGAGAAGACCGCCGCCGCGTGGCGGGGGGACCTCGTGACGGTCGGCGACCTGGGACGGGTGGACGACGACGGCGTGGTGTGGCTCGACGGGCGGCGCGAGGATCTCGTCATCTCCGGCGGGGTCAACGTCTACCCGGCCGAGGTGGAGGCGGTCCTGGACGCACATCCGGACGTCGTCGAGAGCGCGGTCTTCGGCATCCCGGACGAGGAGTGGGGCCAGCGCGTGGTCGCCGCCTACGTGGGACGGGCCGACGCCACCGACCTGGCGGGCTGGGCCCGGGAGCGACTCGCGCCCGCCAAGCGGCCCAAGAGCCTGCACCGCCTCGACGAGCTGCCCCGCACGTCGACCGGCAAGGTGCGGCGCCTCGACCTGCCGGAGGCGCTGGGGCTGCACGGTGCCTGACTGGGACGTCCTCGTCGTGGGCGCGGGCACGGCCGGCTGCGCGTTGGCCGCGCGGCTCGCCGACGCCGGGCGCCGGGTGCTGCTGCTCGAGGCCGGAGCCGACCACGCGCTGCCCGGCGACTTCCCCCCGGAGCTCCGGGACCCGGCGACGATGGGGGCCGCGGTGCCGGGTCATCCCGCCAACTGGGCCCTCACCGGCGAGCTTCCCGACGGGCGGACGATGCCGGTGCCGCGCGGCCGGGTGGTGGGCGGCTCCAGCGCGCTCAACGCGGGGTCGTTCATCCGCGGCACCCGGGCGGACTTCGACGGCTGGGCCGCCGCCGGCAACGACCTGTGGTCCGCCGACGCCGTCCTTCCCGCGTTCCGGCGGCTGGAGGCCGACCGCGACCTCGGGGACCGGCCGGGGCACGGCGCCGACGGCCCGATGCCGGTGGAGCGCCCTCCGGCGGGACACCCGCTGGCCGACGCCTTCGCCGCGGCCGCCGCCGAGCTCGGCTTCCCGGACGAGCCGGACAAGAACGGGAACGGGCCGCCCGGCTACGGGCCGGTGCCCATGAACGTCTCCGGCGGGATGCGCGTGAACACCGCGATGGCCTACCTCTCGCCACGACGCGGGCGGCCCGAGCTGACCGTCCGGGGCGGGGTGACCGTGCACCGCGTGGTGGTGGAGCGGGGCCGGGCGGTGGGCGTCGCGACGGCGGACGGCGTCGTACGGGCCGGTGAGGTCGTGCTCTGCGCCGGGGCCGTGGCGTCGCCCCACCTGCTCCTGCGGTCGGGAATCGGCCCGGCGGCGGAGCTCCGCCGCGCCGGCATCGACGTCATCGCGGACCTTCCCGGGGTCGGGCACGACTTCACCGACCACCCCCTGGTCTACCTGGCCTACCGCGCCGCGCGGCCGCTGCCGTCCAGCAGGCTCCCGTTGTCCGGCGTCCTGCACACCGGCGACCTGGAGGTGCTGCCCTGGCTGACGCCGTTCGACCCGGCCGGCGACGAGCTGGTCGTCGGGATCGGCCTGCAGCAGGAGGAGAGCAGGGGCCGGCTCACCCTCGACGACGACCCGGCCTCCGCACCCCGGCTGCGGTACGGCTACCTGGCGGAGGAGACCGACCGCGGGCGGATCCGCGAGGGCGTGCGGCTGGCCGCCGAGCTGCTGCGCACCGCGGCCTTCGCCCCGCTTGGCGTCCGGCGGACCGACCCGCCGGACGACGTCCTCGCCGGGAACCGGCAGCTGGACGCCTGGGTGCGGGCGCACCTCACCACGGCCGTCCACCTGTCCGGCACGGCACGCATGGGGCCCGACAGCGACAAGGGCGCGGTCGTCGACCAGCGGCTGCGCGTGCGGGGCGTCGCCGGGCTGCGCGTCGTCGACACGTCGGTGATGCCGAGGGTCACCTCGCGGGGGCCGGCCGCGACCGCGGTGATGCTGGGCGAACGGGCCGCGGAGCTCATGACCGCCGGATAGGGCGGCTCAGACATCCCATGGTTCGCAGGGTCAAGCCGCGGCTTCGGTGATCCGGGGCCAGGCGGTGTCCTCGTCGTAGTGGGTGTGGGTCTTGAGGCAGCCGTGGAGGATGCCGACGAGCCGGTTCCCGAGTTGTCGGAGGG
>DATHAK010000270.1:0-33497 GCA_035296685.1 Blastococcus sp. | reverse complement strand
TGCAGTTCGGTCGGTACTACGAGGAGTTCGAGGTCGGGGCCGTCTACAAGCACTGGCCCGGCAAGACCGTCACCGAGTACGACGACCACCTGTTCTGCCTGCTCACGATGAACCACCACCCGCTGCACATGGACGTGAACTACGCGGAGAAGACCACCGACTTCGGCAAGAACGTGGTCGTGGGCAACTACATCTACTCGCTGCTGCTCGGCATGAGCGTCCCCGACGTCTCCGGCAAGGCGATCGCGAACCTGGAGATCGAGTCGCTGCGCCACGTCGCGCCGACGTTCCACGGCGACACCATCTACGGCGAGACGACGGTCCTGGACAAGACCGAGTCGAAGTCGAAGGACGACCGCGGGATCGTCCACGTGGAGACGATCGGCTACAAGCAGGACGGCACCGTGGTCTGCATCTTCCGGCGCAAGGTGATGGTGCCCAAGCGGTCCTACGGGGAGGCCCGCGGCGGCGAGCAGCCCGGGCGTCCGGAGCCGGCGGCGCGCTGACCGACGGTGCCCACCGCGACGCCCGGAACCGGTCAGCCGGGCAGGACGCCCCAGCCGCGGAGCGTCTCGACCAGGTCCGGGGTGCAGGGCAGCCCGTCGATGGTGGCGGCGTCGGCGAACAGGACGCCGGCCGCGTCGTCCCCGGGAACGGGTTCGGCGTCCGGATCGACCAGCTCGCAGGCCACGTCGACCACGTCGAACACCAGGCCTGCGCCCGGGATGCGCACGCGCCCGACCTCCGGACCCGGCCGCACCGCGAGACCGGTCTCCTCGCGGACCTCGCGCACCACCGCCTCCGCGGCCGACTCGCCGTCCTCGATGCGGCCGCCGGGGAGCGACCAGGCGCCGCGGTGCGGGTCGTGGCCCCGCTGGATCAGCAGCAGCCGGCCGGAGGCGTCGCGGATCACCGCGCCGACGCACGGCACGATCCGTGGGGGGTCGCCGGACGGGCTGGTCTGCGGCACCATGCCCGGAAGGCTAAGCGGCACGTCGGGCAGCCGACGCCGGCCGCCGCGCCCCTCCGCCCGGCGTGCGCGGGCGACAGCGCCACGTTTGACGATTGCCGACGGTCACAGGACGGTGTTGCCCGATGAGCGTTGCGCCGGTCTGCCCCCGCTGCGGCGAGCAGCTCGTCGTCCGCCGCGGATCCGCCGACCACGCCTGGTGTCACCTGCACGGCGCCGTCACACCCCTGCACCACACGGTGCTCGTCGCGCACGACGCCATCGTCGCCGTCACCGCGGACGCCCGCGTTCCGGCCTGGGTGCCCGACCCGATGCCGTCCGGCTGGTCGGTGACCGGCCTGGCCTGGGGTGGTGAGCCGGGGGCGCGGGCCATCGTCGTCGACTGCGCCGGGCCGGCCCCGCTCGGCGGCTCGGCCGAGCTCGTGCTGGTCGCGGAGGAGCCCGGGACCGGCGTCGGCTGCGGATACGCCGGGCTGCCCGGCCTCGACCCCGGCGACGTCATCGAGGGGCCCTCGTCGGTCGACGTGAAGGCACACGGGCAGCACGCGCCGCTGTGGGCCGTGCCCACCACCGACGACCGGGCCGCCTTCGTGGGGGAGGCCTACGGCGTCTGGCTCTGGCTGGTGATGTGGCCGATGAACGCCGCGTGGCTGCTCGCCGAGCAGCTCGAACTCATCGACCTCCGCGACCGCATCTACCCCGATCTGCCGCTCGGCCCGCCCAGCGAGCACCTCCTCCCCGGCAGCTGACGGAAGCCACGGGACCGCCGCGCGCGGTTCGTCAGGATCGACCGGTCCATGATCGGCGCGCCGCCGCTGGGGCACCTGGGACCTGTGTTACTCATGGGACCAAGTCGTCCGCCGCGCCCGGGTGGACCCCGTACTCGCAGGCTCTGCAGCGACCGGAGCCCTGCCCGCACGAGCACACCCGTGGAGGTGACGGTGAACCTCAAGAAGGTCGTCGCCTGGTTGGTCGTCGCCTTCGTCGTCTTCTACGTCATCCAGGCGCCGGAAGCCTCCGCGCAGCTGGTCCGCAACGCCGGCCACGCCCTCGGCGACGCGGCGTCCTCCCTCGCGGCGTTCGTCGGCTCCCTGGTCTAGGCCGGTGCCGGGCGAGGGCCGAGGAGCGGATCCCGACGTCGACATCAGCCGGCTGCCCACGAGGGCCCGCAAGGACGTCGAGAAGTACCTGCTCCCCGACGAGCGGGTGAAGGTCGTCACCCGCCGGCACTGGGCCGTCCTTCTCGAACCGACGGCGAAGTTCCTGCCGGTGTTCCTGGCCGGTGGCTGGCTGTTCCTCCTCGACCCGGACAACCGGGTGACCAGCACCGCCGGGCTGCTCGTGCTGCTCGTCGCGCTCGGCTACTACGGCCTGCGGGTCGCCGAGTGGTGGATGCGCCACTTCATCGTCAGCCACCGCCGCGTCCTGCTGACCTCCGGCGTCATCGCGCGCACCGTCACCCTGCTGCCCCTGCGCCGGATCACCGACCTGACCTGGCAGGAGACCGTGCTCGGGCAGCTGCTCGGCTACGGCACCTTCCGGTTCGAGTCGGCCGGTCAGGACCAGGCGCTGCGCCACCTCACCTACATGCCGGACGCCCAGGAGCGCTACCGGAAGGTCAGCGAGCTGCTGTTCGGCGGCGACAACGCCGCCGCCACCAGCGGGGACGACGAGGGCAACGAGGAGCCGCCTCCTGCCCCGGCCGCCCCGGCGGACCGGCGCGACACCGAGCCGATCCCGGGACTGCCGCCGCGGCAGACGTGACGAAGACCGCCCCGGTCCCACCGGGTGCCCGGCGGCCGCGTGCGGCAGGCTGACCGGCGATGCGGATCGACCTGCACACCCACTCCTCGGTGTCCGACGGCACCGAGAGCCCCGCCGAGCTGCTCGCCACGGCCCGGGCCGCCGGGCTGGACGTCGTCGCCCTCACCGACCACGACACCACGGCCGGCTGGTCGGTCGCCGAGGCGGCCCGGCCCGCGGGGCTCACCGTTGTGCCCGGCATGGAGCTGTCCTGCCGCTGGTTCCCCAGCGACCAGCCGCCGATCAGCGTGCACCTGCTGGCCTACCTGTTCGACCCGCTGCACCCCGGCTTCGCCGCCGAGCGGGCGCGGCTGCGGGACGAGCGCCTGGGCCGCGGCGAGCGCATCGTCGCGGCACTGGCCGCTGCCGGCTACCCGGTCGACTGGGCGCGGATCGTCGAGCGCTCCGACGGCGGCGTGGTCGGCCGTCCGCACATCGCCCGGGCGCTCGTGGAGGGCGGCGCGGCCGAGTCGGTCGACCACGCCTTCGCCACCCTGCTCAACCACCGCAGCCCCTACTACGTCGCGAAGGTCGACACCGACGTGCGGGAGGGCATCGCCCTGATCCGCGCCGCCGGGGGGGTGCCGGTGTTCGCCCACGGGCTGGCCACCAAGCGCGGCCGGATCGTCGGGGACGCCGCGATCGCCGCCATGGTCAACGCAGGTTTGCTCGGCCTGGAGGTCGACCACCCCGACCACTCGCCCGACGAGCGCGAGCACCTGCGCGGGCTCGCCGCCGACATGGGGCTGATCGTCACCGGCTCCAGCGACTTCCACGGCACCAACAAGACGACGCCGATCGGCGCCTGCACCACCGACCCCGCCCAGTACGAGGCGATCGTCGCCGCCGGGACGGGCAGCGCGCCGTTCGCCGACTGACCGGGAACTGTCGGTCCCCGCGGCTACCGTGGCGGCCATGAACGAGGGCGCGCAGACGGTGCTGCCCGGCATGCCCAAGCGGCTGCTGCGGGCCTCGCCGAAGTCGCTGTCCGACTTCCAGGACTGCCCCCGCCGGTATCGCTTCGCCCACGTCGACCGGCCGACCCCGCCGCGCGGGCCCCGCTGGGCCCACCACTCGGTCGGCACCGCCCTCCACTCCGCGCTCAGCGCCTGGTGGGACCTCCCGGTCGAGAAGCGCACCCCGGCGGCGGCCCGGCAGCTGCTCTACGGCGTGTGGTCGCCCGCCGGCTTCCGCGACGACGCGCAGGCCGACCGGTGGCGGGCGCGGGCCGCGGGCTGGCTGACCGACTACGTCTCCGAGCAGGACCCGGTCGCGGAGCCGCGTGCCCGTGAGCGGCTGGTCAGCACCACGACGGAGCGCATGACGCTGTCGGGCCGGGTGGACCGCATCGACGAGCGGGGCGACGAGCTCGTGGTCGTCGACTACAAGACCGGCCGCTCGGTCTGCACCGACGACGAGGCCCGCGGATCGCAGGCGCTGGCGCTCTACGTCCTGGGCGTCCGGCGCACGCTGCGGCAGGCGTGCGCCCGGGTGGAGCTGCACCACCTGCCCAGCGGCACCGTGGCCTCGTTCGAGCACACCGAGAAGTCGCTGGCCAACCACGTGCGCCGGGCCGAGGACGTCGCGATCGACATCACCGCGGCGACCGACGCGATGACCGCCGGCGCGAGCCCCGACGACGCGTTCCCCGCCGTCCCGGGTGTGCAGTGCAGCTGGTGCGACTTCCGGTCCAGCTGCCCGACCGGCCAGGCCGCCGTCCCGCCGCGCGAGACGTGGAGCTTCCTCGCCGAGGACGACGCGACGGTCTGATTCAGGCGGCCGGCGCCGACGCCACTCGCTCGTAGCCGCCCCAGACGATGGGCGAGCGGCGGGCGCGCTGCGGCAGCCGCAGCATCGTCTGCCGGAAGGCCTTCAGCGCCGCCGTCGCAGTGACGTCGGTCAGCGGCAGGCCCGGCCACGAGTAGAGCTGCCGGGCCCACGAGGGCAGCAGCGCCACCGCCAGTGCGGCCAGCCCACCCCACGCCGGCTGCGCCGGGGTCAGGAAGCGCACCCAGGTCGGCATCGGCGGCAGCACGATCAGCCGGAAGGCATCGCGGGCGGCCGGGGTCGCGGCCAGCTCCGGGCGGATCCGCTCGAAGTAGCCGGCCAGCGCGGCCACCGAGTCGGGGACATCGCCGGCCGGGATGCCGATCAGCCGCGCCGCCGTCACCTGCTCGGCGACGTACCGGTCGGCGTCGTCGTCGGGAAGCGGCAGCCCGCCCCGCCGTGCCACCGACAGCAGCGAGTCGACCTCGCAGCAGTGCACCCACAGCAGCAGATCGGGGTCGTCGACCCGGTACGTCCGGCCGGTCGTCTCTTCCGTCCCGCCCAGCCGCTCGTGGATCTTCCGCACCCGCTCGACCGCCCGCATGGCCTCGGTGCGTGTCCCGAACGTCAGCGTGTCCACGTACACCGCCGTGCGGATCAGCCGCGGCCAGGGCTCCTCCCGGAACCCGCCGGAGAACCGCGCGACGCCGTCCATCGCCACCGGGTGCAGCGCCTGCAGCAGCAGGGCCCGCAGGCCGCCGACGGAGAACGTCGGGTCGGAGTGGATCCGCCAGGTGACGCTGTCGGGGCCGAAGAAGCCGAGCAGGTCCTCCTCGGCGGTCCAGGCGGTCACGAGCGCACCGAGGCGGTCGCCCAGAAGTCGAGCAGCACCTCCAGCGTCCGCGGTGGGTTCTCGATGGCGGGGGAGTGGATCGAGTTGTTGATGACCTCGTGCCGCGCGCCCAGCCGCTGCGCCATCTCCTCCTGCACGTGCGGCAGCCAGGCGTCGTCGGCCTCGCCGTGCGCCACCAGGAGCGGCACCCCGGCAGCGGCGAGCTCGTCGACCCGGTCGGGCTCGGCGAGCATCGCGTCGGCCATGCCGCGCAGGCCGGCCTCCGAGTTGGCCAGGAACCGCCGGGAGTAGAACGCGCGGGTCGGCGCCGGCACCGCCTGCGCCTTCGGGTCGGTCATCGACACCTGCTCCAGCGTCGCGTTCACCAGCTCCACGCCCCCGTCGTCCAGCAGCGGCCCCAGGTGGTCGAGCAGGTCGGCCCGGCCGCCCGTCAGCCGCGAGGGCCCCGAGCCGAGCAGCGTGAACGAGGTGAACAGCGACGGCTCGCCGATCACCGCCGCCCGCGTGACCAGGCCGCCGAAGCTGTGCCCGAGCAGGTGCAGCGGCTCCCCGGACTCCTCGCGCAGCACCCGCGCGACGGCGACGACGTCGGCGGCCAGCTCGGCGACGGTGTAGGCGGCGGGGTCCTCGGGGCCGGGCGACTCGAACTGTCCGCGCTGGTCGATCGCCACCACGCGGTAGCCGGCGTCGGCGAGCGGGGCGAGCAGTGGCGCGAAGTCCTCCTTGCTGCCCGTGTAGCCGGCCACCAGCAGGACGGTGCCGCGGACCGCCTCGCCGCCGGTGTCCAGGGCGGCCAGGGGACCGGCGCCGCCCGCGAAGGTCCGGGACGCCGCGTCGTGGTCGGCCAGCTGCCGGAGGTCGTCGGGCGCGATCGCGAGCTGGACGGGTTCGGGGCCCCCGGGCATGACCATGACCCCAGTGAACCTCGCGACGGCCGCGGGTGCCGGGCGGGCCTCAGTGGTAGGCGAGGACCTCGTCGTCGAGCCGGTAGACGACGACCGGGCCGATCGCCGACGCGACGCCGCCCTCCGGGACGTCGTCGGCGTCGGACCGGCCCAGCTCGGCGCCGGTGCCCGGATCGCGGGAGGAGAACCCGTCGGCGTCGGGCACCAGCAGCGCGACAGGGGTGCGGGCGTCCTTCCCGGCGGTCGGGGCGGCCGGCAGCCCGGTGGCGGGCGCCGTCCAGCGCACGGCCGCCGTCGTCAGGTCCAGCGCCGACAGCGTGCCGCCGATCCGGACCAGCATCACCGACACCCCGGAGCGCGCCTCGACGGCCCCGGTTCCCGGGGGTACCGGCAGCCGGGCGAGGACGGCGCCGTCCGTCGGCGACAGCCCCTGCACCTCGCCGCCCACGCGCAGGGTGAGCAGCCCGTCGGCGCCGAGCAGCGCAGGGTCGTCGGCCTTGGTTCCCGGGACGTCGCGGGTCCAGTGCGAGCTCCCGTCGAAGCCGTCGAACAGCCGCAGCTGCGGCGACGCGGCACCGGAGCAGCGCTGCAGCACGGCCACCCCGCTGGTGCCGGCCTCGGCGCCGAGCAGTCGGCAGCCGCCGGGCGCCGCGTACCGCCAGCGGATGTTGTCGCCGGTCGGGTCCAGCGTCACCACGCCGGTCGGGCTCGCGGCCAGCACGATGCTCGCCGTGGAGTCCAGCTCGGCGTCCGCCCGCAGGCGCAGGCTGCGGTTCCACCGCCGGATGCCGGTGTCGGCGTCGAGCGCGACCGCCTCGTCGCAGCGGTCCTCGGTGGCGAACACCGCGACTGCGACGCCGTCGGTCACGGTCAGCCCGCACAGCCGCGCGTTGCTGCGCGTGTAGTGCCAGGCCTCCTCGCCGGTGACGGGGTCGAGCGCCCGTACGCCGTGCTCCGACCCCACCAGCACCCGGCCGTCCTGCACGACCGTCCCCGGCACCGGATCGCCGGGTGCCGACCAGGCCTCGGAGACGGCACCGGCCGGCGTCCCGGACGGGACGTCGGCCGGTGCCGCGGTGGTGCTCTCCGTGGCCGCGGCGTCCGAGCCCCGCCAGAGGAGGGCGGCGACGACGACCAGCGCCAGGGTGGCCGCCGTCCAGATCCACACCCGGAAGGGAGGGAGTTGCAGACGGGCCACCGGAATTACGCGGCGGACTCGGAACCGCCGCCGCTGCGGTTGGCGCTGCCCCGGCGACGACGGCGACGCGGCCGGCTCGCGCCACCCTCCGACGAGCCCTGCTCCGAGGACGAGGCGGCCGGAGCGGTCGAGCCCTCGGCCGCCGGTGCGCCTGTGCCGCGGGTGCGCCGGCGGGGACGGCTCTTGCCGCCGCCGGCGGTCTGGGTCTCGCCCGGGCTCTCACCGGACCGCTCGCCCGAACGCCCGCCGCGCGGTCCGCGGGAGTCGGCGCGGCCGCCGGAGTCCCGGCCGCCGGAACGCTCGGGGCGGTTGCGCTTGCCGGTCTCGCCGAGGTCCTCGATGGTCTCGGCCTCCAGGCCCTCGCGGGTGCGCTGCGAGCGCGGCAGCCGGCCGGTCGCCGTCTCCGGGACGTCGAGGTCGGAGTAGACCCACGGGGAGGTGGAGTAGGTCTCCGGCGGGTCGGCGAAGTCGAGATCGAGCGCCTTGTTGATCAGCTGCCAGCGGGGGATGTCGTCCCAGTCGACCAGGGTGACCGCGACACCGGTCGAGCCGGCGCGGCCGGTGCGGCCGATGCGGTGCACGTAGGTCTTCTCGTCCTCGGGGCACTGGTAGTTCACGACGTGGCTGACGCCGGTGACGTCGATGCCGCGCGCGGCGACGTCCGTGGCGACCAGGACGTCGACCTTGCCGCTGCGGAAGGCGCGCAGCGCCTGCTCGCGGGCGCCCTGGCCGAGGTCGCCGTGCACGGCGGCCGCGGCGAACCCGCGGTCGACCAGCTCGTCGGCGACCTTCTGCGCGGTGCGCTTGGTGCGGCAGAACACCATCACCAGGCCCCGGTCGCGCGACTGCAGCACGCGGGCGAGCAGCTCCGGCTTGTCCAGGTTGTGCGCCCGGTAGATGAACTGGGTGGTCTGCGGGACCGTCGAGCCCTCGTCGTTGCCGTGCGCCCGGATGTGCGTGGGCTGGGTCATGAACGACCGGGACAGCGTCACGATCGGGCCGGGCATCGTCGCGGAGAACAGCATGGTCTGCCGCTTGTCCGGCACCATGGCGAGGATCCGCTCGATGTCGGGCAGGAAGCCCAGGTCGAGCATCTCGTCGGCCTCGTCGAGAACCAGCACCCGGACCTTGCCCAGGATCAGGTCGCCCCGCTGGGCCAGGTCGAGCAGCCGGCCGGGGGTGCCGACGACGACCTCGACACCCTTCTTCAGCGACTCGATCTGCGGCTCGAACGCGCGGCCGCCATAGATGGCCTGCACGCGCATGCCGCGCTTGGCGCCGGCGGTGGCCAGGTCGCGGGCCACCTGGACGCACAGCTCACGGGTGGGGACGACGACCAGCGCCTGCGGGACGCCGTCGCCGCCCTCCGCCGGGGGGACGACGCGCTGCAGCATCGGGACGCCGAAGCCGAGGGTCTTGCCGGTGCCGGTGCGCGCCTGGCCGATGAGGTCGTTGCCCGCGAGCGCCAGCGGGAGGGTCAGCTCCTGGATGGCGAAGGTGCGGGTGATCCCGACCTCGGCCAGCGCGGCGACGATGTCGGGGTGCACGTCGAAGTCGCTGAACAACGGGCTGTCGGCGGCGACGGCGGCGCCGCCGAGCTCCTCGACCTGCGACTCGAGCTCCTCGGGAGCGGGGGCGCCGGTCTCGGCGTGCTCGAGGGCTGCTGCTTCGGTCGACGGAGCCTCGGCGGCTTCGGTGGACGTGGGGGTGTTCTCGGTGGAGGTCAGTGCTCTCGCCTCTGGTCTGCTGGGGGAGAGGGCCCGAGGCGCTCGTGGCGTCGGCCCTGTCCCGGTGGTTGTCGCGGGATCAGTTCCAGCGCCAACGCGGCCAGCAGAACCGGGCGTTCCGGAGATCGGCCCGGGAGACAGCCCCGGAAGGGGCGCCGTCCAGCGGTCGTCAGCGCACAGATACACAGCGGGCCGTGCGGCCCGCCGATTCCCATCGTAGCGCGGGGCCAGGTATAGCCTCTCCGCGCCGCGCGACCAGGGCCCCCGGTCCTCCCCGTCGGGGGGAAGGTGCGGCCAGCCGAGAGCTCAGGAGATGCGTGTGACCCCGGTCGAGAACACGGCCGTCGTGGATCTGCTGGGCGTGCTCGCCTACGCCGAGCTCACCGCCTTCGACCGGCTGGCCGAGGACGCCCGCCTGGCGCCGACCCTGGACGGCCGCGCGTCGCTGGCCCGCATGGCCGCCGCCGAGATCGCCCACCACGGCCGGCTCACCGATCGCCTCGTCGAGCTGGGCGCCGACCCGTCGGCGGCGATGGCCCCGTTCGTCTCCGCCCTGGACGCCTTCCACGAGGGCACCCGCCCGAGCACGTGGCTGGAAGGGCTGGTCAAGGCCTACGTGGGTGACGGCCTGGCCACGGACTTCTACCGCGAGATCGCGTCCTTCCTCCCCGAGCCCGACAAGGCATTGGTCCTCGAAGTGCTGGCCGACACGGGGCATGCGGAGTTCGCCGTCCGCGAGGTGCGCGCGGCGATCAAGGCCGACCGCAAGGTTCCCGGCCGGCTCTCGCTCTGGGGACGCCGGCTCGTGGGCGAGGCGATCACCCAGACGCAGGCGGTGATCGCCGAGCACGACCGCCTCGCGGAGCTGATCATCACCGGCACCGGCGACCTCCGCGGGGTCTCCCGCCTGATCGAGCGGATCACCGACGCGCACACGAAGCGGATGAAGGCGCTCGGCCTCAACCCCTGACGAGAGGAGACCCCCGTGCCGCACCTGCTGGTCGTCGGCGCCGGTCCCGGCATCTCCGCGGCCACCGCCCGCCGGCTCGGCCGCGAGGGCTACGCCGTCGGGCTGGTCGCGCGCAAGGAGGCGACGCTGGCCGAGTTGGGGAAGGAGCTGCGAAGCGAGGGGGTGCCCACCGAGTGGGCGGCCGCGCAGTCCGGGGAGCCGGCGTCGCTGAGCGCCGCCCTCGCCCGGCTGATCGAGGCCGCCGGACCGGCCGACGTCCTGCTCTACAACGTGTCCGTCGGGCGGGAGGCTGCCATCCCCGACCTCTCGCCGGAGGACCTGCTCGCCGACCTGGCGGCCGGCGCCGTGGGCCTGCAGACGGCGGTGCTCGCCGTCCTGCCGGGGATGCGCGAGCGAGGATCGGGCACGGTGCTGGTCACGGGCAGTGGTGCCGCGGACAAGCCGATCGCGTCCATGGCGTCGCTCGGCGTGCAGAAGGCCACCCTGCGCGCGCTGGCCGAGGCGCAGGCGACCGCGCTGGCGCCCGAGGGCATCCACGTCGCCACGGCGACCATCCGCGGCCTGGTGGGCGAGGACAAGATCCCGCCGAGCCGGATCGCGGACCTCTACGCCGAACTCGTGGCCGAGACGGCGGGGCCGCCGGAGAACTGGCGGACCGTCGTCGACGTGAGGCAATGACACTGCGATCCTCCGGATCGCACCGCGGCCAGGAGCCGTGCCCAGGTGGCGCTGAGCGCGTCAGGGCCCTCCGGCGGGAGGCCTCCGGCCCCTGCGCCGAAGGGCCCGGAAAGTTCTGCGCTACGCCCCGGCGATGAAGCCGACGCGGCGCTGGTCGGGCTGCGCGATCTCGACGTAGGCGATCCGGTCGACGGGGACGACGACGCGTCGGCCGCGCTCGTCGACCAGGGTCAGGAGGCCGTCCTTGGTCGTGCCCGACATTGCTGCCGACACTTCCTTGGCGATCTCGTCAGGCGTCTTGGGGCTGTCGATGATCAGCTCCCGGGGCGAGTGCTGGACGCCGATCTTTACTTCCACGTGGGCGATGCCTCCTCGTTCGCGCGACTGTCCCCAACGCTAGCCCAGCGGCGGTGCCGGGGCCCCGCTCCACCGGTGCGCCGTCAGCGAACGGCTCGGCCGCGGGAGGCGCCTGCTCAGCTGTGCGGGTGCTCGCCGTCGACCCGCGGGAAGCCGGAGATCCCGCGCCAGGCCAGGGCCGACATGAGCGACACCGCCTCGTCGCGGGACACCGTGCCCTTGCGCGACAGCCACCAGCGGGCGGCGGTCTGCGACAGACCGGTCAGCCCGGAGGACAGCAGCAGGGCCCGCTCGGAATCGGCGCCGGTGTCGGCCGCGATCACCTCGGCGATCGCCTCGACGCACGCCTGCGTGCCGCGGTCGACGATGGCCCGGACGTCGTTGTCGTTGCCCAGGTCCGACTCGAAGACCAGGCGGAAAGCCTGACCCTCGGCGTCGATGAAGTCGAAGTACGCGCCGACCGCCGCATCCACGCGGGCCCGGTTGTCGTCGGTGGCGGCCATCGCCTCGCGCACCCGGTCGGCGAGCTCGGAGACGTGCTCCTCGAGCAGCGCCAGGTACAGCTCCCGCTTGCCGGGGAAGTGCTGGTAGAGCACCGGCTTGCTGACCCCGGCCCGGTCGGCGATGTCGTCCATCGCCGCGGCGTGGAAGCCCTGCGCGACGAAGACGTCCTGGGCCGCGCGCAGCAGCTGGAGCCGGCGCGCACCGCGCGGGAGGCGGGACGTGCGCCGGTTCGTCACGACGGCGGGGCGGGGCGGCTGCATGGCAGGGAGGATGTTACCGGCGGGTTCACGAACCGCATGCCGGGCGGCGGGGGATTACCGTCGATCCGATGTCCGAAGCCCGCGAACCGGCGCCGCCTGCGCCGACGTCCTCGACACCGCTCCCGCAGCCCTCGGGGCTGCTCCCGCCGTGGCCGGGCGAGGAGGTTCCGGTGCGCGGTGGGGCCGTGTTCGTGCGCAGGACGCCGTGGAGCGGGCCGGTCGACGGGCCGGTCGACGGAGCCCCGCACGAGCGGGCCCTCTACGTGCACGGACTCGGCGGCGCCTCGACGAACTGGACCGACCTCGCGGGGCTCCTCGCCGTCCGCTTCGAGGGGTGGGCCCTGGACCTGCCGGGCTTCGGGCGGTCGCAGCCGCCGCCCCGGGGGCGCTACTCGATGAGGGGGCACGTCCGCACGGTCGTTGACGTCCTGGAGCACGTGGTGCGGCAGCCGGGGCCGGGGCAGGGGCGCCCGGTGCACCTGCTGGGCAACTCCCTCGGCGGGCTGAGCAGCCTGCTCGCTGCGGCCGGCCGGCCCGACCTGGTCGCCTCGCTCACCCTGATCTCCCCGGCCATGCCGGTCTACCGGGTGCCGCCCGCGTTCAGCCGGGCGCTGCTCCTGCTCCTGCTGCCCGGGGTCCCCTCCCTGGCCGAACGCCGGCTCGCCGCGGTCACCCCGGAGCAGAGCGTCCGCGCCATGATCCGCATGTGCTTCGGCCGGCCCTCGCGCGTGCCGCCGGAGCGCATCGAGCAGGCGGTCCAGGAGATGCGCGAGCGGGCCGATCAGCCGTGGGCCGACCGGGCCCTCGCCCGGAGCATGCGCGGCCTGATCACCTCGTACCTGCGGCTCGGCCCGGCCAACGCCTGGCGGGCGGCGCGGTCGCTCCGGCTCCCGGCGCTGGTGGTGTGGGGTGCGGAGGACAAGCTGGTCGAGCCGGCGCTCGCGCCGCGGCTCGCCGCCACGATCCCCGGCGCCCGGCTGCTGGTCCTCGAGGACGTGGGGCACGTCGCGATGCTCGAGGCCCCGGAGACGACCGCCCGCGCCGTATTGGCCATGGTGGAGGAGCGTGGCGGGAACGACGACGAGAGGGGAGAGGAGGCCGACGCGGTCCTCACCGCACCGTGAGACCGCACCGTGAGCAGGGCAACGTGCCCGATGACCTCGGGCTGCTGTCGACTCGCCACGCAGCGTGAGACCCTGACCCGCTGACGCCGTGCAGGGACGAGGTGCTGGAGTGCGCCCAGTGGGTGGACACCCCGCGGACGGCCGTCCTCCGGGCGGTCGTGCCGGTGGCGTGCGCCCCGAGCTCGGCGATGCGCCGGACCCCCCGCTCGGCCGCCGTGTGATCCCCCGGACGACGGCCGCCCCGGACCGGACGCCCCTGGTCGCCCGGACCGACCTGCTCGACCGGCCCCGCGGCCGCGTCTACGGCCGTCCCCGGCACGGGCGGGTGCGAGGGTTCGTGGAGCGCTACGGCTGGCGGGCCTACGCCGTCCCCCTGCTGGCGATCGCCACCGTCGTCGTCCTGCTGGACCTGGCGCGGACGCCGCTGACGACCCCGTCGAGCAGCTCCACCAGCGCGGGGACGCAGGTCTCCCCGTCGGCCCCCTCGGCCGTGGAGCTGCCGTCGCCGACCGCGGAGCCGGTGCCGACCGCGCCGGCCCAGGGCGACGTCGGCCCGAGCGTCGCGCCGCAGGTGGTCGGCGAGGAGACCTATGTCGAGAAGGGCGCGGGCACCCTCTCGGTCGTCGACGGCTCGTCGCCCGTGCTCGGCACCGGGCCGCTGACGCGCTTCATCGTCGAGGTGGAGGACGGCATCGGGGTCGACGGTGCCGGGTTCGCCGCGGCGGTGGAGGCCACGCTCGGTGACCCCCGCTCGTGGGGGAACGGCGGCCGGCGGTCATTCCAGCGGGTCGGCGTCGCCGAGGCCGCGGCCGGCCAGTTCGACTTCAAGGTCGGCCTGGTCAGCCCCGGGAGCATGGAGACCTACTGCCCGGGTGTCGGCACCGGCGGCTACACGTCCTGCCGCTACGGCGACCGCGCCGTCATCAACCTGGCGCGGTGGGCCACGGCCGTGCCCGACTACGAGGGCGACGTCGCCACCTACCGGCTCTACGTCATCAACCACGAGGTGGGCCACGCGCTGGGCAACCGGGAGCACCCGCCCTGTCCCGGGCCGGGTCAGCTCGCTCCGGTCATGCAGCAGCAGACCCTCGGCCTCGACGGGTGCCTCAAGAACGCCTGGCCCTACCCATAGGCCCTGCCCGTGACCGGGGTCTACGGTTCCTCCCGGTGCGCCGGGAAGTCTGGTCGGCAGTCGTGATCCCGGCTGCCAGGGAGGACCCATGGCCACCCCGCCACCCGTCCACACCGAGTCGCTGACCAAGCGCTTCCAGACGACGGTCGCGGTCGACGACCTCTCGCTCACCGTGCCGGCCGGTGAGGTGTTCGGCTTCCTCGGGCCCAACGGCGCGGGCAAGTCCACGACGATCCGCATGCTGCTCGGCCTGCTGCGACCGTCCGGCGGGACGGCGGAGCTGTTCGGCGTCCCGGTCGGCGACGTCGAGCGCGCCCACCGCAGCCTCGCCTACGTACCCGCCGACGTGGCCCTGTGGCCGTCGCTGACCGGACGGCAGTGCCTCGACCTGCTGGCCGGTGTGGGGCCGGGCACCGATCTGGCCTACCGCGACGAGCTGGTCGAGCGCTTCGCGCTGGAGCCCGACCGCAAGGCCCGCACCTACTCCACGGGGAACCGGCAGAAGGTGGCGCTGGTCGCGGCGTTCGCCACGCGGGCTCCGCTGCTGGTCCTGGACGAGCCGACCAGTGGCCTCGACCCGCTCATGGAGCGCGAGTTCCGGCAGTGCATCGCCGAGGCGGCCGCGCGGGGGCAGACGATCTTCCTCAGCTCCCACCAGCTGGCCGAGGTGGAGGCGGTGTGCTCCCGCGTGGGAATCCTCCGGGCGGGCCGGCTCGCGGAGGTCGCCGGCCTGGCGGAGCTGCGCAGGCTGCGCCGCTCCGAGATGACCGTCGAGCTGGTGCGGCCGGCGCCCGAACTGCGGCGGCTGGCCGACCTCGGCGACGTCGCAGATCTGCGGTGGGAGTCCGACCTGCGGTTCACGCTGTCGCTGATCGGCCCGCCGGGCGACGTGCTCGGGGCACTCGCGACGGCGGAGGTGGCCCGGCTCGACGTCCGGGAGCCGTCGCTGGAGGAGATCTTCCTCGACTACTACGGCCAGGACGCCGCGTGACGACCGGCACCGCCGCCCGCCCCGCCGCCCCTGCCCGGCCGGCGGGGGAGCGGCGGCCCACCCGCGTGGCCACCGGGGTCGCCGTTCGGCTGGTCCGCCGGGGTGCGGTCGTCGTCGCCGTCATCTCCGGCGGCCTCGCGGCGTTCGTGGCGGTCGAGTACCGGGACACCTTCGCCGACGTGGTCGGGGCCGCGTCGCTGCAGGCGCTGGCGGAGAACCCGGCCATCCGCACGCTGTTCGGCCGGCCGGTGGCCCTCGACAGCGCCGGCGGCTTCACCGTCTGGCGCACCGGCACCGTGCTCGCCGTCCTCGTCGGCACGTGGGCGGTGCTCGCGGCGACCCGGCTCACCTGCGGCGAGGAGGAGAGCGGGCGGTGGGACCTGCTGCTCGCCGGCCGGATCCGCCTGCGGGCGCTGGTCGCCGGGTCGCTCGGGGTGGCACTGGCCTCGGCCGCGCTCGCGGGCGTCGCGGTGACGCTCGGGATGCTGCTGGCCGGGACCCCGCCAAGCGGCGCGCTGCTGTTCGGGGCGGCGATCGGCGGGACCGGCATGGTGGGAGCCGGGCTGGGCGCGGTCGCGGCCCAGCTGCTCGGCGAACGACGAGCGGCTTCCGGGCTCGGCGTGGCGGTGCTGCTCGCCGGCCTGCTGCTGCGCATGGTCGCCGACGGCGTCCCCGCGCTGGCCTGGGCGCACTGGCTGACACCGTTCGGGCTGCTGACCCGCGTCGAGCCCTACGCCGCGAACCGCTGGCCGCCGCTGCTCGTGCTCGCCGGCGGGGTCGTCGTCCTCGTGGTGCTGGCCCTCGTCCTCGCCGGTCGCCGCGACTCCCGGGCGGGGCTGCTGGCGAGCCGGGACGTCCGCCGGCGGGGGAGCGGGCTGCTCGGCTCGCTGCCGGCGCTGGCCGTGCACCGGGTCCGCCGTCCGCTCCTGGGCTGGGGCGCCGGCCTGGCCGTCTACTTCCTGCTGATCGGCACCCTGTCGACGACGATGCTCGACTTCCTGCGGGACAACCCGGGGTTCGCCGAACTCGCCTCGGCGGCCGGGTTCGCGCGCCTGGCCAGCGTCGAGGGGTATGCGGCCTCACTCTTCTCGCTGCTGGCGATCCCGATCGGCGCCTTCGCCGCCAGCCGGATGGCCTCGGCGTCGGCGGACGAGACCGCGGGGCGGCTGTCCCTGCTGTTCTCGCTGCCGGTCGCGCGGGCGCGGTGGGCGGCCGTCGAGGCCGCGGCCACGGCGATCGGCTGCGCCCTGCTCGCCGCGGTCGCCGGGCTGGCGACCTGGGCCGGGGCCCGAGCGGTGGGGGCGCCGCTCGGGCTGGGGGATGCCGTGGCCGGCGCCGAGGCGGTCGTCCCGGTGGCGCTGGTCTGCCTCGGCGCGGCGCTGGCGGCCCTCGGCTGGGTGCCGCAGACGGTGCTCGCGCTCGGGGTCCTGCCCGCGGCCGGCGGCTACCTGCTGCTGGTGTTCGCCGACTCGTTCCGGTGGCCCGGGTGGGTGCGCGGGGTGTCGCCCTTCGCGCACCTCACCGCCGTGCCGGCCGAGCCGTGGGACCTCGCGGGCGCCGTGGGGATGCTGGCCGTGGCGCTGCTCCTCGCCGTCCTCGGGCTGTACGGCTACGCGCGGCGGGATGTGAGGTCGTGACGAGGGGGGGACGGCAGCTGGCCGCGGTGTCGCCCGGAGGGTGACCATGTCAGGGGATTACTGGGCCGTGCCACGCTGTTGTGCGCATGAACGACGGCCCGGGTGCGGCCGCTGTCGAGCAGATCTGAGGAGCAACTCGTGTCCCTGCCACCCCTGGTGGAGCCCGCCGCCGACCTGTCGATCGACGAGGTCCGCCGCTACAGCCGCCACCTGATCATCCCCGACGTCGGGATGGACGGGCAGAAGCGGCTGAAGAACGCCAAGGTGCTCGCCGTCGGCGCGGGCGGGCTCGGCTCGCCGGTGCTTCTGTACCTGGCCGCGGCGGGGGTCGGCACCCTCGGCATCGTCGAGTTCGACACCGTCGACGAGTCGAACCTGCAGCGCCAGATCATCCACGGGCAGTCCGACGTCGGCCGGTCCAAGGCCGAGAGCGCGCGGGACTCCATCAAGGAGATCAACCCGCTGATCGACGTCCGCCTGCACGAGACGCGGCTCGACAGCGACAACGTGCTGGAGATCTTCGGGCAGTACGACCTGATCGTCGACGGCACCGACAACTTCGCCACGCGCTACCTGGTCAACGACGCGTGCGTGCTGCTGAACAAGCCCTACGTCTGGGGCTCGATCTACCGCTTCGACGGCCAGGTCTCGGTCTTCTGGAACGAGCACGGGCCCAACTACCGCGACCTCTACCCGGTGCCCCCGCCGCCCGGGATGGTGCCCAGCTGCGCCGAGGGCGGCGTGCTCGGCGTCCTCTGCGCCACCATCGGCGCCATCCAGGCCACCGAGGCCGTCAAACTGATCACCGGCATCGGCGAGACCCTGCTCGGCCGGCTCATGGTCTACGACGCCCTGGAGATGACCTTCCGCACGATCAAGGTGCGCAAGGACCCCGAGGGCGAGCCGATCACCGGGCTGATCGACTACGAGGCCTTCTGCGGCGTCGTCTCGGCCGAGGCCCAGGAGGCTGCCGCCGGCTCGACGATCACCGTCGACGAGCTCAAGGACATGATGGACGCGGGCAAGGACTTCGAGCTGATCGACGTCCGCGAGCCCAACGAGTACGAGATCGTGTCGATCCCGGGCGCGAAGCTGATCCCCAAGGACGAGATCCTCTCCGGCCGGGCGCTGGCCCAGCTGCCCAACGACAAGCCCATCGTGCTGCACTGCAAGACCGGTGTGCGCTCGGCGGAGGCCCTGGCGGCGGTCAAGAACGCCGGCTTCCGCGACGCCGTGCACGTGCAGGGCGGCGTCACGGCGTGGGCGACGCGGATCGACAAGACGCTGCCCACCTATTAAGGACCTCGTCCCTCCCCACGACACGCTCCGCGCGCCGCGGGCCCCTGGGACGAGGCCGTACGGCCCGGTCCGACTCCCTCGAGGAGCGGGCCGGGCCGTCGTCGTCTTGACTGGCGGCATGGCCGACTTCTCACCTGTGGAGCTGCTGGAGCTCTTCCAGCGTGCCCAGAACCAGTTCACCGACCGCGTGGACGCGGTCGCCCCGGACCAGTGGGAGGACGAGTCGCTGCCCGGCTGGACCGTCGCCGATCTGGTCGCGCACATGGTCAGCGAGCAGCTGTGGGTGCCGCCCCTGCTGGCCGGTGAGCCGTTCGCGGAGGGACGGTTCCCCGAGGACACCGACGACCTGCTCGGCGACGACCCGTTCACCGGCTGGGAGACCGCGGCCGACGGCGCCCTGTCGGCGTTCGCCGAGGACGACGCCCTGATCCGCACCGTGCGCCTCTCGCGGGGGCCGACGCCGGCGACGGAGTACATCGAGGACCTGATCACTGACCTCACCGTGCACGCGTGGGACCTCGCCCGCGCGACCGACGGCGACATCGAGCTGGACGGCGAGCTGGTCACGGCCGCGCTGGTCTTCGCCGAGCGGCTGCCCGAGGACGGCGTCCCCGGCCTCATCGACCCGCCTCTGGACGTCTCCGCCGCCGCGGACCCGCAGACCCGCCTGCTCGCGCGGTTCGGCCGCAAGGCCATCTGAGCCGGGGGCCCACGATGTGCGCTGACCGGCAGTTCCGCGGCCCGGACCTGCGCATCAGCGCACACCGTCGGCCGACAATGGCGGGGTGAGCGACCCGGCCGACGTCGACGAGGCGGTGTTCGACGTCGTCGAGCGCATCCCGCCGGGCCGGGTGAGCACCTACGGCGCGATCGGCCGGCTGATCGGCATCGGGCCCCGGCGGGTGGCCCGGGCGCTGTCCTCCGGCGGCGGCGGGGCAGTGCCCTGGTTCCGCGTGGTGCGCGCCGACGGGACGGCGGCCGAGCCGGTGCGGGTGCGGCAGCTGGAGCTCCTTGCCGGCGAGGGTGTGCCCGTGCGCGACGGCCGGGTCGACCTCGCCGCCGTCGGCTGGCCCGACTGACGGTGTTGCCGGCATGTGTCCGGTCGTCCCGTGCGGCCCAGTTCCGTGTCATGCCTTCAGTTCCGGGTCGTGGCTGCCGACCTGAGGGCGTGCAGGGCGGTGACGCAGGCGGGTCTGTCCGCGGCGACGGCGTCCCTCGACCACGAGGACGCAGGGCCGCTGCTGCTCGTCGCGGGCTGGCTGACGACCGCTGCCGACCTCATGAAGGAGTACGCGCTGCGGGAGGCCGCCTTCATCTGACGCACGGCGATCTGAGGCACGTCCTCCCATCCGTCCCAGCTGTCCCGGAACTGTCACCGGGCCGTGCTTCCATCGAGGCGTGGCAGTTCGGGGGAGCGAGGCGGCGCCGGTCTACCGGCTGGTACATCCGGAGCCCCAGGCCGCGGCGGTGCCGGCCCTCGACCCCACGCAGCAGGCGGTCGTCGACCACCCGGGCGGCCCGCTGCTCGTGCTCGCCGGCCCGGGTACCGGCAAGACGACGACGATCGTCGAGGCCGTTGCGGCCCGCATCGACGCCGGCGTCGACCCCGAGCAGATCCTCGTCCTCACCTTCAGCCGCAAGGCCGCGGCCGAGCTGCGTTCCCGCATCACCGGCCGGGTGGCCCGCACCATCCGGGAGCCGCTGGCCCGCACCTTCCACTCCTATGCGTACGGCGTCCTGCGCCGGGCCGCCCTGCTCCGCGGCGACGCCCCGCCACGACTCCTGACCTCCGCCGAGCAGGACGCCGTCCTCGCCGAGCTGCTCCGCGGCGACGCCGAGGAGGAGGGCGCGGTCCGCTGGCCGGCCGGCCTGGCCCCGGCGCTGGGGACGGCGGGTTTCCGCACCGAGCTGCGCGAGCTGCTGCTGCGGGCGACCGAGCGCGGTATCGGAGCCGAGCAGCTGGCCGCCTGGGGCCGGGAGAGCGGCCGTGACCACTGGGTGCACGCTGCCGCGTTCCAGGAGCAGTACGAGGCGGTCACCGCCTTCTCCACCTACGGCCAAGGCGACGCCTCCGGTTACGACCCGGCCGAGCTGGTGCGGGCTGCGATCGCCGAGCTGGACGGCGATCCGGAGCTGCTCCGCCAGGAGCGCGAGCGCGCCCGTTGGTTGTTCGTCGACGAGTACCAGGACACCGACCCGGCCCAGGTCGAGCTGCTGGAACTGCTGGCCGGCGGTGGCGGCAACCTGGTCGCGGTCGGCGACCCCGACCAGGCCATCTACGCCTTCCGGGGTGCCGAGCCCCGGGGCATCGTCGAGTTCCCCGACCGGTTCCGGCACACCGACGGCCGCCCCGCTCGCCGGGTGTCGCTCGGGATCTGCCGCCGGTCGGGCGCGGAACTGCTCCGGATCAGCCGGACCGTCGCCGAGGGCCTGCCGGGTCCGTGGGAGCACCGTCGGCTGACGCCGGTCGATGGCTGCGACCCCGGCGCGGCCGAGGTGCACGTCTTCTCCTCCACCGCCGTCGAGGCCGCCTACCTCGCCGACGTGCTGCGCCGGGCGCACCTGCTCGGCGGGATGCCGTGGTCGCAGATGGCGGTCGTCGTCCGCACCGCCGGTGCGCTGGGTCCGCTGCGCCGCGCGCTGGCGTCGGCCGGCGTGCCCGTCGCGGTCTCGGCTGACGATCTCCCGCTGGCCGGTCAGCCGGCGGTCGCCCCGTTCCTCAGCGCGCTCACGGCCCTGCTGCCGGCGTCGGCCTCGGGGCCGGAGGCCGACGGCGCGGCCGTGGGTCTGGACGAGCCCGCCGCCGAGGCGTTGCTCGCCTCACCCCTCGGGGGAGCCACCGTCCTCGACCTCCGGCGACTGCGGCGCGCCGTCCGGATCGAGCTGGCGCGGCAGGGCGTCGACGCGGCCGAGCGCGGCGCCCCGCTGGCCACGGCGCTGCTCGACGAGATGCTGCTGGAGGCGCTGCCCGAGCACGTCTCCCGGCCGGCCCGGAAGGTCGCCGCCGTCCTCGACGCCGGCCGGATCGCCCTGGCGCAAGACGGCACGGCCGAGGACGTGCTGTGGGCGATGTGGCAGCGCAGCGGCCTGGCCACCCGGTGGGCCCGCGCCAGCGCTGCCGGTGGACCGTCCGGTGCCGTCGCCGACCGCGACCTCGATGCCGTCGTCGCGCTCTTCGACGCCGCCGCCGGGTTCGTCGACCGGCTGCCGTCGGCCGATGTGCGGGCCTTCGTCGCGCACCTCTCCGCGCAGGAGCTGCCCGGCGACACGGGCGCGGCGCGAGCGGTCGCGGGAGACACGGTCCGGTTGCTGACCGCGCACGCGTCCAAGGGCCTGGAGTGGGACCTGGTCTGCGTCGCCGGCGTCCAGGAGGGCGTCTGGCCCGACCTGCGGGAACGCACGTCGCTGCTCGGCACCGAGGAGCTCGTCGAGCGTGCGTCCGGCATCGACGGCGCGCCCGTCGACCGGCGCACCCTGGCCCTGGCCGAGGAGCGGCGGCTGTTCTACGTCGCCTGCACCCGCGCCCGGCGCCGGCTCGTCGTCACCGCCGTCGAAGGCGCCTTGGACGGCGCCGACGCGGGCGCGACCGCCTCCCGCTTCCTCGACCTCGTGGCGGCACCGCCGGAGGACGGCCGCCCGCTCACCGAGCTGCCCCGCTCGCTCACCCTGCCCGCCCTGGTCGCCGACCTGCGCCGCGCGCTGACCGACCCCCAGACCCCGCCGGACCGCCGCGCCGCCGCCGCGTCGGTGCTCCGGCGGCTCGCCGACGAGGGCGTCCCCGGAGCGGGCCCGGCCGGCTGGTGGGGCCTGGCCCCGCTCTCGGACGACGCACCGCTGGTACCGGAGGAGGCGCCGGTGCGGGTGCGGCCGTCGGCGATCGAGACCTTCCAGCGATGCCCGCTGAAATGGGTTCTGAGCGCCGTGGGGGCCGAGGCGTCGCCGGACACCACGCGGACCGTCGGGACGGCGGTGCACGACGTCGCCCAGCAGGTCGCCGACGGCCTCCCGCCGGAGGAGGCGCCCGCGGCCCTGGACGCCGAGCTCGACCAGCTCGACCTGGGGCCGGGCTGGTCCGACCAGCGGCAGCGGCAGTCGGCGCAGGACATGCTCGGCCGCTTCCTCGCCTGGCACACCGCCGGCGGCCGTCAGCTCGTGGCCGCGGAGGTGGAGTTCGACGCCACCGTCGGCCGGGTCGTCATCCGGGGCAAGGTCGACCGGCTGGAGCGCGACGCCGACGGACGGCTGGTGGTGGTCGACCTCAAGACGGGCAAGACGCCGGCCAAGAACACCGATGAGCACGGGCAGCTGGCGGCCTACCAGGTCGCGGTCGCCGCCGGCGGGTTCGGTGAGCACGGCGGCGTTCCGGGTGGCGCCGCGCTGCTGCAGGTCGGCACCGGCGCCAAGGCCAAGGAGCAGCACCAGGAGCCGCTGCCCGCCGACGTGCCGCTCGAGCGGACGTGGGCAGGGCAGCTGATCACCACCGTGGGCGAGGGCATGGGCGCGGCCACCTTCGAGGTGCGCACCGGGTCGCACTGCCAGCGATGCCCGGCCCGCCGCAGCTGCCCGCTGCAGGAGTCCGGCCGGCAGGTGACCTCATGAAGCTGCGGCAGGACGACGGCCAGTTGTCCTTCGACGACCTGTTCGGCGACCGACCCGCCGAGCCCGTCGCGCCCCGGCGGCTGCTCGACCCGGCCGAGGTCGCCGCCCGCTGCGGGCTGTCCTACGCACCCTCCCCCGAGCAGGCCCGGGTCGTGTCCGCGCCCGCCGACCGGCCACTGGTCGTGGTGGCCGGCGCGGGCTCCGGCAAGACCGAGACGATGGCCGCCCGGGTCTCCTGGCTGGTGGCCAACGGGGTGGTGGCGCCCGAGGAGATCCTGGGCCTCACCTTCACGCGCAAAGCCGCGAGCGAGCTGAACGAGCGGGTGCGGCTGCGGCTCGGCGCGCTCGCCCGGCATCCGCAGACCGACCCGGCCCTGCGGGAGCGTCTCGCGGTCGCCCAGCCGACCGTCTCGACGTACCACGGGTACGCCGCCTCGCTGGTCGCCGAGCACGGCCTGCGGATCGGCGTCGAGCCCGGCGCCGGGGTGCTCGGCCCGGCGATGTGCTGGGGGCAGGCCGCGTCGGTGGTCGCCGCCTGGACCGGCGACATGAGCGACGTCCCGCTGACGCTGCTCACCACCGTCGAGGACGTGCTCGCGCTGGCCACCGAGCTCGGCGAGCACGACATCAGCCCGGCGCGGCTGCGGGACTGGACGGCCCGGCTGGAGGCGCAGATCGCCGGCTACGCCGACGCCGCGCGCAAGAAGGGTCCCTACGCACCCGTCCTGGAGATGCTCGCCCGCCAGCGGGCGCGGGTGGCGCTGCTCCCGCTGGTCGAGGCGTTCGAGGCGCGCAAGAAGGCCGCTGGCGCCATTGACTACGCCGACCAGGTCGCCTACGCGGCCCGGATCGCCGTGGCGTCGGCGGAGGTCGGCCGCCGCGAGCGGGCCCGCTGGAAGGTGGTGCTCCTCGACGAGTACCAGGACACCAGCGTCGGCCAGCTGCGCATGCTCGAGGCGCTGTTCGGTGGCGACACCGGTCATCCCGTGCTCGCGGTCGGCGACCCGAGGCAGTCGATCTACGGCTGGCGCGGGGCGTCGGCCGGCACCATCGAGCGCTTCGCCCGCACGTTCCCCGGCGCGCCGGGGCGCCGTCCCGAGCGGCTCACGCTCGCGACCAGCTGGCGCAACGACCAGGCGGTCCTCGCCGTCGCCAACGCCGTCTCGGGGATGCTGCCGCCGCCCGCGCAGCCGCTGCCCGACCTCGCGCCCGCGCCGAGCGCAGGCCGGGGAGCGGTCACCGTCAGGCTGTACACGACCGTGGCCGAGGAGACCGCGGCGCTCGCCGACCGGCTGGCCGCCTGCTGGAACGGCGAGGACGCCGCCCTGGCCCCGCTCGCCGACGGCCGCCGCCCGACGGTCGCGGTGCTCGTTCGTGCCCGCAAGCAGCTCCCCGGGATCGCCGCCGCGCTGCGCGAGCGGGGCGTGCCCGTGGAGGTCGTCGGGCTCGGCGGGCTGCTCGAGGTGCCGGAGGTCTCCGACGTCGTCGCCACGCTGACCGTGCTGGTCGACCCGACCGCCGGCGACGCTCTGGGCCGGCTCGTCACCGGGGCCCGCTGGCGGATCGGGCCGCGCGACCTGGCGGCGCTGGAGGCCCGGGCCCGCGCGCTGGTGCGCTCCCGTCGGCCGGCCCGTCCCGGAGAGGGGCAGGACCCGCCGCAGGAGCGCGGCAGCATCGTGGAGGCGCTGGACGACCTCGGCGGCCCCGACGCCTACTCCCCGGCGGGATACCGCCGGCTGAAGCGCCTCGGCGCCGAGCTGGCGCACCTGCGCACCCGGCTGTCGGAGTCGCTGCCCGACCTGGTCGACGAGGTCGCCCGCACGCTCGGGCTGGAGACCGAGCTGGCCAGCGCCCCGGGCGCCAGCCCGGCCGGCGCCCGCGCGCACCTGGACGCCCTGCATGGGGTGGCAGCGGAGTTCACCGAGCTGGCCGAGCTGCCCTCCCTCCCAGCGTTCCTCGGCTACCTCAAGGACGCGGAGGAACGCGAGCGCGGCCTCGAGCCGGGGGAGGTGGCGGTCAACCCGGAGGCGGTCCAGCTGCTGACCGGGCACTCCGCGAAGGGGCTGGAGTGGGACGTCGTCGCCGTCCCCGGCATGACCAGGGACCAGTTCCCCGCGAAGACTGACACCAGTGACTCCTGGGTGAAGGACCCGGGCGCCGTCCCCGCCGACCTGCGGCTCACCGACCGCGACGAGCTGCCCCGCCTCCGCCTGCCGGTGCCCGGCTCGGGCGACCAGGCAGTGGTCAAGCAGGCGCTCGAGGACTACGTGCAGGAGTGGAAGGACTTCGGCACCGCCGAGGAGATCCGCCTCGGCTATGTGGCGGTCACCCGGGCCCGGCACCTGCTGCTCTGCTCGGGCAGCTGGTGGCGCGACGGCGTGAAGCCGTGCGGCCCGTCGCCGCTGCTGCTCACCGTCCGGCAGGCCTGCGCGGACGGCGCCGGCACGGTCGTGCACTGGGCGGACGCGCCGGACGACGACGCGACCAATCCGGCACTGGAGGAGTGGCCGATCGGCGTGTGGCCGGCCGACCCGCTCACCTCCGGACGACGTCGCGCGCTCACCGCCGCCGCCGACCTGGTCACCGCCGCGGCCCCGCACCCGCTCGACGCGGAGCTCGTCCTCGACGGCGGCGACCCGCTGGTGGAGCAGTGGGTCCGCGACGCCGATCTGCTGCTGCGCGAGCGCGCCCGGCAGAGCAGCCCGACCGTCGACGTGCCGCTGCCCTCGCACCTGTCGGTGTCGGCGCTGGTCACTCTGCGCCGCGACCCGGCCGAGCTGGCCCGCCGCCTGCGCCGTCCGATGCCGGCCGCGCCCGCGCCCCAGGCCCGGCGCGGCACCGCCTTCCATGCCTGGCTCGAGGAGCGGTTCGGTGCCGCGAAGCTGGTCGACCTCGACGAGCTGCCCGGCTCTGGCGACGAGTTCGCCGCCCCTGACGGCGCGCTCGCCGCGCTACAGGAGGCGTTCCTCGCCAGCGAGTGGGCCGACCGGCAGCCGGCCGAGGTGGAGGTGCCCTTCGAGACGCCGCTCGGGCCGCTCACCCTGCGCGGCCGGATCGACGCCGTCTTCGCCGACGGCGCCGGCGGGTTCGAGGTGATCGACTGGAAGACCGGCCCGCCGCCCTCGGGCGCCGAGCTCGCCGCGGCTGCCGTCCAGCTGGCCGCCTACCGGATCGGCTGGTCCCGCCTGGCCGGGGTACCAGTGGAGCGGGTCAGCGCCGGCTTCCACCACGTCGCGGCGGACGTGACCCTGCGCCCCGTCGACCTGCTCGACGAGACCGGGCTGCTGAATCTCGTGATCGGCGCCGAAGATTGACGTCAGCAAAATGGCCCGCCTCAGCGGCGTCATGTGTCCCTAAGCGGCCCATTTAGGGACACCTGGGTTGCCGCAGGCCGCCTAGTACACCGGCCAGGCCCGCTGCTCGAAGATGACGTGGAACCAGCCCTCGGCGTTCGGCAGCTAGGACGTGTCTCCCAAGTCCCGCGTCGAGTAGACGACGTGCGTCGCGTTCGGCGACGCGTGCACCTCGATCGGCTTCAGCCGGAGATTGGCGAGGCCGGCGAACGGCGACTCGCCGCCGCCGAGCACGATCGGCGCATGGCTGAGCATGACCTCGTCGATCACGCCCGCCTCGAAGCCCTGCCGGACCGCACTCGCTCCTCCGGCGATGGTGACCGTGTCATCACCCGCCGCCTCGAGTGCGCGCCCAATCGCCTCCTCGAAGCTAGTGACGAAGTAGAAGGTGGTGCCGCCGTCCATCTCGACCGGGTCGTGCGGGTAGTGGGTCAGCACGAAAACCGGCGCGTGGTACGGCGGGTCCTCGCCCCACCAGCCGCGCCACATCTTCCCACCGGCGGCGTCGGCCCACTCGCCACGATCGGGGGCATACATGTTGCGACCCATCACGTAGGCGCCGCGGGGCGCGAGGACCCGCGCAGTCATCGCGCGGTCGACGTCGTTGTCGGTCTGGCCGAGATGCCACAGGTGCAGGTCCTCGCCGAGAACGCCGAGCGGCTCCTCCCGGGTCTGGTGGGGGCCGGCGACGTAGCCGTCGAGCGAGATGGACAGGTGTGCGGTGACCTTGGGCATGGGGGTCTGACTCCTGCTGTTGCTGGGACTCATCGGTCACCGCATCAGGGACCGAACGAGCAGGACAACGGCCGAAGCCGAGCTCACGGCGAGCACGGCCGCCGGAGGAAGTCGGCCGGGAGGTATCGGCGTGGCAAAGCACGGACGACCACCCCGGGCAGCAGGGCGGCCCTGGTCATCACCAGCGAACTGCCCCTAGGCCGCCTTCTGGGACAATCGCAAGAACATCCCTTTACCTCAAGGGGTCTGGAGGCCAAGCAGTCGTCGTACTGATCGTCCGGTGGAATTCCCGCTAGGACCTGGACTCCGGGCCCGCCTCACGTCGAGTTGATGCGGTCCAGGATGGCCGCGGCCAACGCATCCGGCGCCTGCTCGGGGATCCAGTGTGTGACCTCCGGCAGCTCCACGAACCGGTAGTCGCCGGTGACATGGGCCTCGCACGCCTCGGCCGCCGTCCGTCCGATGGCGACGTCCCCGCTGCTCCACACGTAGGTGGTCGGCACGCCGATGGCGTCCACCTTCGGTTCCGAGCTCATCGCCCGGTACCAGTTCAGGGCGGCGGTGAGCGCACCCGGCGCGGACAGCACCGCCACGTACTCGTCGATCGCCTCCGCCGGGACGCCCGTCTCGTCGTCGCTGCCGCCCAGCATCCGGCGCAGCCGCCGGGCGTCGTCGGCCAGCAGCACCTCCTCGGCCTTGCCCGCCTGCCAGAACAGCCGGATGTAGCCCGACCGCTCCTTCTGCTCCGGGTCGGCCCGGTACGCCGCGGTGTAGGCGGCGGGATGCGGCACCGACACCGCGGTCAGCGAGCGCACCCGGTCGGGGTGCCAGGCGGCCAGCGCCCAGGCGACGTTCGCGCCCCAGTCGTGCCCGACGACGTCCGCGCGCGGGAGGTCCAGCACCGTCATCAGGTCCGCGGTCACCTGGGTGAGGTTCTGCGTCGAGTACGCCTCCACCTCATCCGGTCGGGCGCCGGGGGAGTAGCCCAGCTGGTCGGGCGCGTAGGTGCGCAGCCCCGCTCGCACCAGCAGCGGGGTCACCGCGCCCCAGCACGCGGACGTCTGCGGGAAGCCGTGCAGCAGGAGCGCCGGCCGCCCGTCCTCCGGTCCGTCGGCGCGGACGTCGAAGGTCAGGTCGCCGACGTCGACGCGCAGCAGCTCAGCCATGCCTCGGACGCTAGCCGGGCGACGAGGCGTCCGCTCCAGCGCGTTAGCGTCGCCGCCGTGAGCAACCCGGAGCGCGAGTTCGTCCTCGCCCACCTCGACGACCTGCACGCCGACCTCGACGCGTGGCTGCGGATCCCGTCGATCTCCGCGGATCCGGTGCACGCCGCGGACGTCGCGCGCAGCGCCGAATGGCTCGCCGAGGCGCTGCGCCGCACCGGCTTCCCGACCGTCGAGATCTGGGCGACCCCCGGCGCGCCCGCCGTCTTCGCCGAGTGGCCGAGCGCCGACCCGGACGCACCCGTCGCCCTCGTCTACGGCCACCACGACGTGCAGCCGGTCGACCCGCCGGAGCTCTGGGTGCACCCGCCCTTCGAGCCGACCGTGGTCGAGGGCCCCGACGGCCCCGAGCTGCACGCCCGCGGCGCCATCGACGACAAGGGCAACGTCGCCTTCCACCTGCTCGGCATGCGCGCCCACCTCGCCGCCACCGGCCGCGACACCCCCGCCGTCACCGTCAAGCTGCTGATCGAGGGCGAGGAGGAGTCCGGTTCCCTGCACTTCGCCCCCCTGCTGCAGGAGCGCAGGGACCGGCTCTCCTGCGACGTCGTCGTGGTCAGCGACACCGGCATGGCCGCGCCCGACCTGCCCAGCGCGGTCACCTCGATGCGCGGCCTCGCCGACGCCGAGATCACGCTGCGCGGCCCCGCCGTCGACCTGCACTCCGGCTCGTTCGGCGGAGCCGTGCCCAACCCGCTGCACGCCATGGCCCGGCTGCTCGCGTCCCTGCACGACGAGCAGGGCCGGGTCACCCTCCCCGGCTTCTACGACAAGGTGCGCCCGCTCGGCGACCGGGAGCGGGAGCTGATGGGCCGGGTGCCGTTCGACGAGCAGGCCTGGCTGGCCGGCCCCGCAGCCTCACGCACGACGGCCGGGGAGGCCGGGTTCACCACCCTGGAGCGGATCGGCGCCCGCCCGACCGCCGAGGTCAACGGCATGTGGGGCGGTTACACCGGCCCCGGCCACAAGACGATCATCCCGGCCGAGGCGCACGCCAAGCTCACCTTCCGGCTGGTCGCCGACCAGCGGCCGGAGGACGTCGCCCCGCAGGTGCGCGCCTGGGTGGAGGCGAACCTCCCCGACGGCATCGAGGCCGAGGTGCACACCCCACCCGGCGGCGTCTCCCCGGCCGTGAGCGACCTCGACTCGCCCTGGATGGCCGCGTTGCTGACGGCGGTCGCCCAGGCCTGGGACTCCCGGCCGGACGACGTCCTGTTCCTGAAGGAGGGCGGCAGCGGGCCCGAGGCCGACCTGGTGGAGGTCCTCGGCGCGCCGCTGGTCTTCCTCGGGGCGGGCCTGCCGACCGACCGGATCCACTCGCCGAACGAGCGGGTGCTGCTGCCGATGCTGTACCGCGGTGCCGAGGGCGCCGCCCACCTGTGGCGGGAATTCGGTCAGCTCAAGGCCTAACGTCCCAGCAGGCGCACGGCCAGATCCCCACGGCTCCGGACGCCGACCTTGTCGAACACCGACTTCAGGTGGTCCTGGACGGTGTAGCTCGAGATGTGCAGCGCGCCGACGATGCCGCGGGTGGACGTGCCGCGGAGCACCAGCCGAGCCACCTCGGCCTCACGATCGGTCAACCCGTGCGCGGAGAGCAGCAAGGGGACGGTGTCGGCCGGCTGCGCAGGGCACAGGACGACGGATATCCGCCGCTCGTCCGCCGGTCCCCTGAGCCGGGACGCCGAGACCAGCAGCCAGCCCCCGCGGAGCGTCGGCACGCGCGCCATGGGAGGGCGCGAGGTGGCGCCGTCCCGTTCGGCCACCACGAGCGCCCGGGCCACGGCCGGCACGGTGATCGGCAAACCATGCTCGGCCCCGGGGAGCAGTGCCAGCAGCCCCTCTGCCTCGGGGGTGACCGCCACGACGTCGAGTTCGTCGGTGAGCACGACGACGCCAGGGCGCTCGAAATGGTGCCGCTCACCAGCACCGGCGATCAGGACGGCGGAGCGCAGCCCCTGCGCGATGTGCGGGACGAGCCTGGCCAGCGCCGCCACCTCGGTCGCCGCGAAACCCCGCTCCGCGTCCTCGCGGTGGAGGCACAGGTACCCCCAGCAGTCCCGGCCGGCGACCAGCGCGGCCCGCAGTTCGTCCCCCAGTCCGAGCGGCCGCATGATGTCCCGGTACCGCGGGCTCGCCCACCGGTCCGAACGGGTGGCGGTGTCCAGCGACGAGATCGGCACGCGGGAGCCGGCCAGGACGGCGAACGCGTTGACGTCCTTCCCGCCGAACTCGTTGGCCATGAACTCGGGCGTGGCCCGGTCGAGCGGTTCCTCGGCCGCGGCGCCGGTGAACAGCAGCGTCTCCGGGTCGGCCGTCGCGAAGAACGCCGCATCCACCGGGATCAGCCGGCGCAGCGTGCCCAGCACCTCGCGCTGCAGGGCCGGAACCTCCAGCCCCGAGGTGCAGGCCCGCACGACTGCCCGCTCCGCCAGTTGTGCGCCGTCCCGCGTCGGCATGTAGGCCATCCTTCTCCCCAACCGGGCTCGTGGGGATCCCAGTCGGATGGGATGGGCCGGACAGCCGCCGGTCCCCACGATGGCGGTCATGACCATCACCAGCACCCACCCGGACACCGCCAACAAGCGCCTGGTCGACTCGTTCATCCAGGAGCTCTTCACCCAGGGCGACCTCAGCGCCGCCGACCGGTACCTGTCACCCGCCTTCGTCAATCACGACCCCCCGTTTCCGGGTGGCCCCGAAGACCGGGAGGGCATGCGCCAGGCCGCGGCGCTGTTCCGTGACGCCTGCCCCGACTGGCACAGCGACCTGGAGCAGCTCGTCGAGGAAGGCGACGTGGTCGTCGAGCGCTTCACGGCCCGTGGCACCCGCACTGGAGGATCGTTGATGGGTGCGCCGCCCACCGGGGCGCCGCTCGAGTTGAAGGGCGTCAACATCTTCCGGATCGAGGGCGGTCGCATCGTCGAGCGCTGGGGCCGGCTGGACGAGGCCGGGCTGGCCCGCCAACTCGGCACGAGCGGCTGACTCACGTCCTCCTGCCGACGACGACCGTGGCGCCGCGGTCGTCGTCGGTCACCACCCGCGCCGCCAACCCGGCGGCCCGCACGATGCCGGCGGCGGCGGCCGCCTGATGCTCGCTCGTCTCGACGAGCAGAAATCCCCCCGGGGCCAGCCAGACCGGCGCCTCGGCGACCACCCGCCGGGCGACGTCCAGGCCGTCCGCCCCGCCGTGGAGCGCGACCCGCGCCTCGTGCAGGCGGGCCTCCGGTGGCATCAGCGCGATCGCCTCGCTCGGTACGTACGGCACGTTCGCCAGCAGCAGGTCCACGCGCCCCTGGAGCGTCGGCGGCAACGCCGCGTAAAGGTCCCCTGCGTGCACCCGACCACCGACGCGGCTGACGTTGATCCGCGCGCAGGCGACGGCGGCGGCGTCGAGATCCGCGGCGTGCAGTTCGACGCCCGGGACGGCGGAGGCGACAGCCACACCGAGGGCGCCGGAACCGCAGCACAGATCCACGACGACGATGTCCGGCGCGGCCAGGGCCACGGCCTCCTGGACCAGCGCTTCGCTGCGCCGGCGCGGGACGAAGACTCCGGCGTCGACGGCGATCCGCAGGCCGCAGAACGCGGCCCAGCCGAGGAGGTGCTCGAGCGGCTCGCCGGCCACCCGGCGCTCGACCAGCGCTTCGAGCTCGCCCGCCGAGCGGGCCTGGGCGAGGAGCAGCCGCGCCTCGTCCTCGGCGAACACACAGCCCGCGGCACGCAACCGGTCGACGACGGCGGACTCGGCGGGCGGCACGGTCATGGCGCGGGGACGCTACCCGTTCCCGCCGTCCTAGGGTGGGGCCGTGACCGGACCTGGCCAGCCGGCCCCGACGCCGGGCTGGTACCCCGACCCCGACGGCGCGCCGGGCATGGTGCGCTGGTGGAACGGCGTGAGCTGGTCCGACGTCGCGACCCCCGCCGGCCCGGGCGTCGCCGTCCAGACCTCTCCCGTGCTGGCCGGTCCCTCCCGGGACGTACCGCCGGCCGTGCCGCCGCCCGCCCCGGTCACCGGCGGCCGCAGCAGCACCGGCTGGGTCGTCGCGATCTCGCTGATCGCGCTCGTCGCGGTGGTGGGGGCGGCGTTCCTCCTCGGCAATTCCGGCAGCTCCACGTCCGATGCGGAGGCCACGGCAGGGCCGGTCGAGCCGGGCCCGCCGGCCGGATCGACGTTCCCGCCCGGCACGGTGCGGATCATCGACGAGGAGTCGGGGATCTCCTACCCGTTCATGGGCGACGGCTGGTACGAGTTCGACCTGGGCCGGCAGGAAGAGGTCACCGCGATCGCCGGCCAGTACTTCACGACCCAGGAGCTCACGCCGGACGGGACGACCTTCATCGCCCAGTGCACCTCCGGCCCGCTCGCCGACGGCTACGGGTGGGGCGGAGCCGCGACCCTGGAGTCGACGACGGCCACGATCGCTGACAGCGTGCGGGCCAACTACTACCCGGGCCCGAACGAGCGGAAGCTGCTGCGCCAGGAGGCACGGGAGGTCGACGGGCACCCCGCGTACCTGTATGAGTTTCAGCTCTCGTGGGACGTCCCCGGCTACGACGCCAGCGGGGAGCGGGCGGCGCTGCTGCTCATCGACGTCGGACGTCCGGCACCGGCGCTGCTGTACATCTCGATCCCCAACACCCACGCGGAGCTGTACGGGGCGATCGACCGGCTGATCGAGTCCGTCGACGTGCTGTGAGTGACGAGGGGGCCCGGAGGGTCCCCGAGGAGCGAACCGACGCGCTAAGACACCGTCGTCCTCCGGACGACACCGCGGTCAGGTGCCGTTCCCCTGACGGGTGGAGCCCTGCGCTCGCTTCCCTCCTCGGCGACCCTCCGGGCCGCACTCGTCGGTCGCCCGCCAACAGTTACTGTCGGATCGTGACAACAGCCGGCGCCGAACTGACCCTGCGGCACCCGGTGGAGCGGTTCACGCTGGACAACGGTCTGCGCGTCGTCCTCGCGCCCGACCGCAGCGTGCCCGTCGTGGCGGTGAGCGTGTTCTACGACGTCGGGATGCGCAACGAGCCGGAGGGGCGCACCGGCTTCGCGCACCTCTTCGAGCACCTGATGTTCCAGGGGTCGGCCAACGTCCCCAAGATGGAGCACGCCCGGCTGGTGCAGGCCGCGGGCGGCACCTTCAACGGCTCCACCCACCAGGACTACACGAACTACTTCGAGGCGCTGCCGGCCGAGGCGCTCGAGCGGGCCCTGTTCCTCGAGGCCGACCGCATGGCGGCGCCGGCGATCACCGAGGAGAACCTCCGCAACCAGATCGACGTGGTGAAGGAGGAGATCCGGGTCAACGTGCTCAACCGGCCCTACGGCGCCTTTCCCTGGCTGCAGCTGCCGCAGATCGCCTTCGAGAGCTTCGCCAACACCCACGACGGCTACGGCTCGTTCGTCGACCT
>DATHAK010000269.1:0-8090 GCA_035296685.1 Blastococcus sp. | reverse complement strand
GGCAAGGCCGAGATCGCCGAGGCCAACGCCTTCGCCGAGGTCATGCCCGAGGATCTGCTCAAGTTCGGCATGATCCCCGAGTTCATCGGCCGGCTCCCGGTGATCACCAGCGTGCAGAAGCTCGACCGCGAGGCGCTGATCAACATCCTCACGGAGCCGAAGAACGCCCTGGTGCGTCAGTACCGCAAGCTCTTCGAGCTCGACGGCGTCGACCTGGAGTTCACCGACGACGCGCTCGAGGCGATCGCCGACCAGGCCATCCTCCGTGGCACCGGCGCCCGCGGGCTCCGCGCGATCATGGAGGAGGTGCTCCAGTCGGTGATGTACGACGTCCCCTCGCGGGACGACGTCGCCTCCGTCGTCATCACCAAGGACGTCGTCCTGGAGCACGTGAATCCGACCATCGTGCCGCGCAAGCCCACCCGCGAGCGCCGCGAGAAGTCCGCGTAGCGCGCACTGAACCGGAGAGGCCCAGAACCCGCGAGGGTTCTGGGCCTCTCGGCGTTCAGCGGTCGGAGCGCTCGACCCGGGCCAGCCATTCGGCGAGGAGCGCCCGCAGGAGCTCCGGCTGCTCGTGCGGCAGGGCGTGCCCCGCGTTGTCGACCACGGCGAGCGTCGCGTGCGGATAGTGGTCGAGGAGGTCGGCAGCGGCCCCGTACCCGACCGTCGAGTCGAGCCGCCCCGCGACGATCACCGTCGGACCCGGGTAGGCGTGCCCGTCGTGGAGACTCAGCTGCCACCGTTCGCCGATCCGGTCGAGCGCCGCCTGGTCGGCCAGCGCGGCGCCCGGGGCGACGAACCGCTCGTACCGGTCGAGCATCTCCGGGGTCTGGATCACGAAGTAGCTCCGGAAGTCCTCGTTCCCGATCCCACCCGGGCCGGCGACCACGCGGTGCCCCGGGACGTCGCGCAGGCCGGGAAGCAGCGGGCAGACGAGCGCCAGGCCGGCGACCCGGGACGGTCGACGCTCGGCCATGGCCTGCGCGTAGTAGCCGCCCGCCGAGTGGCCGATCAGGAGGTAGGGGCTCCCGCCGGTCACCTCGTCCGCGAAGTGCAGCAGTGCGTCGAGGACGTCGTCGGCGCCGCCCATCGTGTCGGGGGCGACGGACTGGCCCATGCCCGGCAGGTCGGGATAGATCCGCCGCAGCTTCGGGACACCGTCCAGGGCCGGCTCGAAGCAGGCTTCGGCCTCGCGGTGGTCGACGCCGGCGCCGTGGAGCACCAGCACGGGTCGACCGCTCCCGTGCTCCGCGACGTGGATCACCACCACCTGGCTCCTAGTCCTCGATGACGTCGAGTCCCTGCTCCCGCAGCCGCGCCAGGCCGGCGAGCATCTCCTTCAGCACCTCGGGGGAGTGACCCGCCCAGCCGTCCACCCCTCCGACGACGCGCAGCGGATGCCGGGTGCGGTAGGACTGGGTGGGGTTGCCGGGGAACCTCTTGTTCGTCACGTTCGGGTCGTCCTCGAAGGGGCCCTGGGGCTCGACGACGTAGACGTGTCCCCGCTCCTCGTCTCCGGCCAGCGCGGTCGCCAGCTCCGCTCCCCAGGCCGCGGTGTCCACCAGCGCGGTGAAGTAGATATTGTTGGACACCCGCCCTTCCTGGAAGTTGGAGCCGTGGCCGGGGACCAGCTCGTCGCCGGCCTCCAGGACGGCTCTCGTCCCGTGGAAGAAGGGTCCGGTCACGTGCCCGCACCGTTCGTACGTCACCGGAACGTGGGCGGCGCCGTCCCCGGCCGGGGCACTCACTCCTCGGCGGGGGCCAGCACGACCTGGACCGTGAGGGGGCCGCTGCCCTCGAGGACCGACAGCTGGGCGATCCGGCCGGAGTCGGTGAGGTCGGAGCGCACCGCCTCGACCAGGGGTGCCTGCTCGGCCGGCGCGATGATCGTCGCCGTCTGGACGTCGGCGCGCATCGAGACCTTCGCGTCGGACTTCGCCTTGCGCACCCCGGCCAGCGACTCGGCCGCCACGGTCACGATCGCCGGGTCACCGCCGGACGGCAGCTCCGAGGCCACCGGCCACGCCGCGCGGTGCACCGAGCCGGCCTGCCACCACGACCAGACCTCCTCGGTGACGAACGGCAGAACCGGCGCGAACAGCCGCAGCTGCACCGACAGCGCGATCGCCAGCGTCGCCTGAGCGGACTGGGCCGCCGCGTCCGAGCGGTAGGCCCGCGACTTCACCAGCTCCACATAGTCGTCGCAGAACGACCAGAAGAACGACTCGGCCACCTCGAGCGCGCGCGTGTAGTTGAACGCCTCGAAGGCGGCGGTGGCCTCGTCGACCACGCCGGCGAGCGTGGCCAGCAGGGCCCGGTCGATCGGCTCGGTGACCTGGTCGGCCGACAGGGCGGCCGAGGCACCGAGGCCCAGCATGAACTTGCCGACGTTGAGGATCTTGATCGCCAGTCGCCGGCCGACCTTCATCTGCGTCTCGTCGAACGGCGAGTCCGCTCCCGGGCGGGCGCCCGCGGCCCGCCAGCGGACGGCGTCGGTGCCGTAGCGCTCCAGGACGTCGATCGGCGTCGTGGCGTTGCCCTTCGACTTCGACATCTTCTTGCGGTCGGGGTCGACGACGAAGCCGGAGATCGTGGCGTGCGACCACGGCGCCGACCCGAACTCGAAGTGCGAGCGGACGACGGTCGAGAACAGCCAGGTGCGGATGATGTCGTGCGCCTGCGGCCGCTGGTCCATGGGAAAGACGTGCGCGAACAGCTCCGGGTCGGTGTCCCAGCCCGAGGCGACCTGCGGCGACAGGGACGACGTCGCCCACGTGTCCATGACGTCGGGGTCGGCCATGAAGCCGCCGGGCCTGCCGCGCTGGCTCTCGGTGAACCCCGCGGGCACGTCGGACGACGGGTCGACCGGCAGCGTCTCCTCGGGCGCGAGGATCGGGTCGTCGTAGAGCGGCTCGCCCTCGTCGTCCAGCCGGTACCAGACCGGGAACGGGACGCCGAAGAACCGCTGCCGGCTGATCAGCCAGTCGCCGTTGAGCCCCTCCACCCAGTTCTCGTAGCGGTGCCGCATGTGCTCGGGCACCCACTGGATCTCCCGGCCGCGCGCGATCAGGGCGTCGCGCAGGTCGGCGTCCCGGCCGCCGTTTCGGATGTACCACTGCCGAGTGGTGACGATCTCCAGCGGCCGGTCACCCTTCTCGAAGAACTTCACCGGGTGGGTGATCGGCGTCGGCTCCCCGTCGAGGTGACCCGACTCGCGCAGCAGCTCGACGATCCGCTGCTGGGCGCTGAACACCGTCTTGCCGGCCAGCTCGTCGTACGGCCGCGCCGGCACCCCGGGCGGCGGGTCGGCCAGGATCCGGCCGTCCCAGCCGACGATCGGGCGGGTCGGCAGCTGCAGCTCGCGCCACCACGTGACGTCGTTGAGGTCGCCGAAGGTGCAGATCATCGCGATGCCCGAGCCCTTGTCCGGCTCCGCGAGGCGGTGCGCCAGGACTGGCACCTCCACGTCGAACAGCGGCGTCCGCACCGTCTTGCCGAACAGCGGCTGGTACCGCTCGTCGTCGGGGTGGGCGACGAGGGCCACGCAGGCGGGGATCAGCTCGGGGCGGGTGGTCTCGATGTAGACCACGCCCTCGCGGCTGGAGAACCCGATCCGGTGGTAGGCGCCCGGGCGCTCCCGGTCCTCGAGCTCGGCCTGCGCGACCGCGGTCCGGAAGGTGACGTCCCAGAGGGTCGGCGCCTCCTGGGCGTAGGCCTCACCGCGGGCGAGGTTGTGCAGGAACATGCGCTGCGCGGTGGCCCGGGAGGACTCGGAGATCGTCCGGTAGACGTCCGACCAGTCCACCGACAGACCGACCCGGCGCCAGAGCTTCTCGTACTCGGCCTCGTCCTCCTCGGTGAGCCGCATGCACAGCTCGACGAAGTTGCGCCGCGAGACGGGCACCTGCTCCTTGCCCGGCTTGTCCGGCGGCTCGAACGACGCGTCGTAGTGCAGCGACGGGTCGCAGCGGACGCCGTAGTAGTTCTGCACCCGGCGCTCGGTAGGCAGGCCGTTGTCGTCCCAGCCCATCGGGTAGTACACGTGCTTGCCGCGCATCCGCCGGTAGCGGGCGACGAAGTCGGTGTGCGTGTAGCTGAACACGTGGCCCACGTGCAGGGAGCCACTGGCGGTCGGCGGGGGAGTGTCGATCGACCAGGTCCGGTCGCGCGGGGCGGCCAGCGCGGCGGCGCGGTCGAACGCGTAGACGTCGGACGACGCCCACTCGGCGATCCACTTCTCCTCGAGCCCGTCGAGCGTCGGCTTCTCGGGTACGACGACGCCCGCCGCGGGGACAGTGGTGTCCGGGGGCGAGATGTCGGTCGTCATGCCCCTCATCGTAGGTAGGTGAGCGACTGGCATCCTGAGCAGGATGAGCAGCGGCGGCACCGGTGACCTGGCCCGGGTGGAGAAGGAGCTGCTGGCGCGCTGGCCGGAGAACCGGCTCGAGCCCTCGCTCGCCCGCATCCATGCCCTGGTCGACCTGCTCGGATCGCCGCAGCGCGCCATGCCCGTCGTCCAGGTGGCCGGCACCAACGGCAAGACGACGACGGCGCGCATGATCGACGAGCTGTTGCGCGGGTTCGGCCTGCGGGTGGGGCGCTTCACCAGCCCGCACCTGCAGTCCATCCGCGAGCGGATCGTGCTGGACGGCGAGCCGGTCGACGCCGAGCGGTTCGTCGCGACCTACGACGACATCGCGCCCTACGTGCAGATGGTCGACGCGGCCGGCATCCCGATGTCCTTCTTCGAGGTCACGGTCGGGACGGCCTACGCGCTGTTCGCCGACGCCCCGGTCGACGTCGCGGTCATCGAGGTCGGCATGGGCGGCACCTGGGACGCCACCAATGTGGCCGACGCGCGCGTCGCCGTCGTCACCCCGGTCGACCTCGACCACGCCGAATACCTGGGGCCCGACGTCACCACGATCGCCGGCGAGAAGGCCGGGATCATCAAGGCCGACGCGATCGCCGTCCTCGCCCACCAGCAGCCCGGCGCGCTCGACGCGCTGGTCCGCCGGGCCGTCGAGGTCGAGGCCGTCGTCGCCCGGGAGGGCACCGAGTTCGGCGTCCTCGAGCGTCGGGTCGCCGTCGGCGGGCAGCAGGTGCGCCTGCAGGGGCTCGGCGGCGAGTACGAGGAGGTGTTCCTCCCGCTCTTCGGCGCCCACCAGGCGCAGAACGCAGTGACCGCGCTCGCCGCGGTCGAGGCCTTCCTCGGCGCCGGCGCCGCCACCGGCCCGATCGAGCAGGAGACGGTGCGGGCGGCGTTCGCGAACGTCAGGTCGCCCGGCCGGCTGGAGCGGGTGCGCACCAGCCCGACCGTGCTGGTCGACGCCGCGCACAACCCGGCCGGGATGGCGGCGACCGTCGACGCGATCAAGGAGTCGTTCGACTTCACCCGGCTGATCGGCGTGGTCAGCTGCGTCAGCGGCAAGGACGTCACCGGGATCCTCACCGCCCTCGAGGACGTCTGCGCCGAGCTGGTGGTCACCGAGAACAGCTCGCCGCGCGCGATGCCGGCCGACGAGCTCGGCGCCCTGGCCGTCGACGTCTTCGGTGCCGATCGGGTGAGCGTCTCGCCCCGGCTCCCGGACGCGCTGGAGGAGGCCATCGAGCTCGCCGAGGCCGGGCCGGACGACGCCCTAGGCGGCTCGGGCGTGCTGGTGACCGGCAGCGTGATCACCGCGGGGGAGGCCCGCACGCTGATGCTCGGACGGCGGGCGTGACCGCGCCGGACCCGGTGCGGGCGGCACGGGCGCTCGGTGGCGCGGCGGCGGCGATCCTCGTCCTGGAGGGCATCGCGACGCTGTTCGTGCCCCGCGGGATCGCGCAGACCGGTGAGGGGCTGACCGGCGGCCGGCTCACCTATCTGCTGGTCCTGGCCGTCGTGCTGGTGCTGGCCTCCGGGCTGCAACGTCGTCCGCAGGGGGTGCTCGTCGGCACCGCACTACAGGTTCCGCTGCTGCTGACCGGCCTGCTGGACAGCGTCATGTGGTTCGTCGCCGGCGCCTTCGTGCTGATCTGGGCGTACCTGCTGCAGATCCGCAAGGAGCTGCTCGGCTCGCCGCTCGGGGCCCCGCGGGTCCGCTAGCCCGACGAGGGGGATCCGCCCACCCCGTAGGCTGCCGCCCCGTGACCGAACGCTCTCTCGTCCTCGTCAAGCCCGATGGTGTCGCCCGTGGACTCGTGGGCGAGGTGATCACCCGGCTGGAGCGCAAGGGCCTGCGGCTGATCGCCGCCGAGCTGCGGACGCTGACCCGCGAGACCGCCGAGACGCACTACGCCGAGCACCGGGAGCGGCCGTTCTTCGGCTCGCTGGTCGAGTTCATCACCGGCGGCCCGCTGATGGCGCTGGTGGTCGAGGGCCCGCGCGCGATCGAGGCGTTCCGCGCCCTGGCCGGCGCCACCGACCCGGTGAAGGCCACCCCGGGCACCATCCGCGGCGACTTCGCGCTCGAGGTGCAGAACAACATCGTGCACGGCTCGGACTCGCCCGAGTCCGCCGAGCGCGAGGTCAAGCTCTTCTTCTCCGACCTGGGCTGAGTCTTCCGGGGCGAGATCGGCGATCTGGTCGCAAAGGGGCCGTCTTGGCGCCCACATCGCCGATCTCGCTGTTCGGAGACGGAGGCGCTGACCGCCCGGGCCCGATTCGCAGTCATGGCCAGAACTGCGGAATCGGCGGCGTCTACGCTGGACCGGTCATGACTGGTGAGACTCTCTACCCCCGCCTCGAACCGCTGCTGGCGCAGATCCAGAAGCCGATCCAGTACGTCGGCGGTGAGCTGAACGCGCAGGTCAAGCCCTGGGACGGCGCGGCCGTGCACTGGGCGCTGATGTACCCCGACGCCTACGAGGTGGGGTTGCCGAACCAGGGCCTGATGATCCTCTACGAGGTGCTCAACGAGCGCCCCGACGCCCTGGCCGAGCGCACCTACGCCGTCTGGCCCGACCTCGCCGGCCTGATGCGCGAGAACGGCGTTCCGCAGTTCACCGTCGACGGGCACCGCGCCGTCCGCGACTTCGACCTGCTCGGCGTCAGCTTCGCCACCGAGCTGGGCTACACGAACCTGCTCGAGGCGCTCGACCTCGCCGGCATCCCGATCCTCGCCGCCGACCGCGACGAGACCCACCCGGTCGTCGTCGCCGGCGGGCACGCCGCCTTCAACCCCGAGCCGGTCGCCGACTTCGTCGACGCAGCAGTTCTGGGCGACGGCGAGCAGGCCGTCGGCGACATCACCGACGTCGTCAAGGCGTGGAAGGCGCAGGGGAGCCCCGGCGGCCGGGTGGAACTGCTGGCCCGCCTCGCTCGCGTCGAGGGCGTCTACGTGCCGCGGTTCTACTCCGTCTCCTACGGTGCCGACGGCGCCATCGCGGCGGTCACCCGCACCCGGGACGACGTCCCGGCCCGCATCGGCAAGCGCACCGTCATGGACCTCGACGAGTGGCCGTACCCGAAGACGCCGATCGTGCCGCTGGCCGAGAGCGTGCACGAGCGGATGAGCGTCGAGATCTTCCGCGGCTGCACCCGCGGCTGCCGCTTCTGCCAGGCCGGGATGATCACCCGCCCGGTGCGCGAGCGGACGATCACCGGCATCGGCTCGATGGTGGAGCGGGGACTCAAGGCCACCGGCTACGAGGAGGTCGGCCTCCTCAGCCTGAGCAGCGCCGACCACTCCGAGATCGGCCAGCTGGCCAAGCAGCTCGCCGACCGCTACGAGGGCACCAACACCAGCCTGAGCCTGCCGAGCACCCGGGTCGACGCCTTCAACGTCACGCTGGCCAACGAGCTGTCCCGGAACGGCCGGCGGTCCGGTCTCACGTTCGCCCCGGAAGGCGGCAGCGAGCGGATCCGCCGGGTCATCAACAAGACGGTGTCCAAGGAGGACCTCGTCCGCACGGTGACGACGGCGTACGCGAACGGCTGGCAGCAGGTGAAGCTCTACTTCATGTGCGGCCTGCCCACCGAGACCGACGAGGACGTCCTCGAGATCGCCGACCTCGCCGTCGAGGTCATCCGCGCCGGCCGGGAGGCCAGCGGCCGCAAGGACATCCGCTGCACGGTCTCGATCGGCGGCTTCGTGCCCAAGCCGCAC
>DATHAK010000268.1:0-21896 GCA_035296685.1 Blastococcus sp. | reverse complement strand
AGGCTGGCCGGGTCCGCCACAATCGCGAGGCCGGCTGTCTGTCGCCAACGGGGTGACGAACGGGCCGGTACCACTACCTGGAGGACACGTGCGTCGAAGCACCTTCCGGACCGTAGCCGCGGTCGTCACCGCCGGTCTGGCCCTCACCGCGTGCGGTGGCTCGGACGACGACGGGGGTTCGGGCGGGGGAGGCGGCGGCTCCGACGCGGCCACCGCGACCAGCGCCGAGGACTTCGGCGGCATGGACGCCCTCGTGGAGGCCGCGCAGGAGGAGGGCGAGCTCAACGTCATCGCGCTCCCGCCGAGCTGGGCGAACTACGAGGAGATGCTGAGCAGCTTCAGCGAGAAGTACGACATCAAGATCAACAGTGCCAACCCGGACGGCTCGAGCCAGGACGAGGTGAACGCGGTCACCAGCCAGAAGGGCCAGGACCGCGCCCCCGACGTCCTCGACCTGGGGACGGCGTTCGCCCGGCAGGCGCAGGGTCAGGACCTGCTCGCCCCCTACAAGGTCGAGACCTGGGACGACATCGCCGAGGACCAGAAGGACGCCGAGGGCCACTGGTACAACGACTACGGCGGCTACATCTCCATCGGCTGCAACGCCGCGGTCATCGCCGAGTGCCCGACGACGATCGAGGACCTGCTCGACCCGCAGTACGCGGGCAAGGTGGCCCTCAACGGCAACCCGACGCAGGCCGCGGCGGCGTTCAGCGGCGTCTGGGCCGCGGCGCTGGCCAACGGCGGCAGCCTCGACGACATCGGCCCGGGCATCGACTTCTTCAAGCAGGTGAAGGACGTCGGCAACTTCAACCCGGTCGAGATCACCCCGGCGACCATCCAGAGCGGGGAGACCCCGCTGGCGATCGACTGGGACTACCTCAACGCCGGCCTCACCGAGACGCTGAAGGCCCAGGGCGTCGAGTGGCAGGTCAACGTGCCCGGCGACGGGCTGTTCGGCGGCTACTACAGCCAGGCGATCAGCAAGTTCGCCCCGCACCCGGCCGCGGCCCGGCTGTGGCAGGAGTTCCTCTACAGCGACGAGGGCCAGAACATCTGGCTGAAGGGCGGCGCCCGCCCCGTGCGGCTGCCCGTCATGGAGGAGGCCGGTTCCGCCGACGAGGAGGCGCTCGCCGCCCTGCCCGAGGTCGAGGGCACCGCCGAGTTCCCGACGGAGGAGCAGCAGACGGCCGCGCAGCAGGTCATCGCCGAGCGGTGGAACGCGGAGATCTCCGGCTGAGTACGGCGAGCACGTCCACTGCCGCGCCGGCCCCGCGACGGGGCCGGCGCGGGGGTGCGCTGGCCGCGCTGGGCGCGCTCCCGTTCTTCCTCTACGTCGGCGTCTTCCTGCTGCTGCCGGTCGGGGTGCTGGGGGTCGAGGCGTTCCGCGCCACAGACCCGGTGAGCTTCGACGAGAGCTGGTCGACCGGCTCGATCACCGCGATCACCGAGGGCGCCTACCGCCGGGCCTACCTCGGCAGCCTCCAGCTGTCGGCGATCACGGCGGTCCTCGGGACGATCCTGGGCCTGGCGCTCTCCGTGGCCATCCTGCGGGCGAAGCGGGGCCGCCTGCTCCGCCGGCTGACGCTCACCGCCTCGGGCGTGCTGGCCAACTTCGGTGGCATCCCCCTGGCGTTCGCCTTCATCGCCACGATCGGCACCCAGGGCGTTGTCACCGCTCTGCTCCAGGACACCTTCGGGCTCGGCCTGGGCGGCTTCTCGCTGTACTCGATGACCGGCCTCGCCCTGGTCTACCTGTACTTCCTGATCCCGTTGATGGTCCTCACCATCACCCCGGCGCTCGAGGCGCTGCGGCCGCAGTGGCGGGAGGCGGCCGACAACCTGGGCGCGAGCGGCTGGCAGTACTGGCGCTACGTCGGCGGGCCGGTGCTGGCGCCTCCGGTCATCGGCGCGACGATGCTGCTGTTCGCCAGCGCGTTCGCCGCCTACGCCACGGCGAGGGCGCTGGTCGGCAGCAGCATCCCGCTGGTCACCCTGCAGATCGCCGACGCCCTGTCCAGCAACGTCGTCGTCGGCTCGGAGAGCCTGGGGAAGGCCCTGGCGCTGGGCATGGTCGTGCTCATCGGTCTGGTCATGCTGTTCTACGCCTGGGTGCAGCGGCGCACGCAGCGGTGGCTGTCGTGACTTCGCTCGCGACCGGGGTGACCGGGGCCGGGAGCGTCGCCCCGGAGACCCCCGTCAGGGCCGGACGGCGACGGGGCACGGGTGCGTGGCGGTACGCCGTCCTGCTGCTGCTCGGGCTCTACTTCGTCGTCCCCATCGCCGCCTCGGTCTGGTTCACCATCCGCGACCGCGTCCGCGGCGGGGTCACCCTCGAGCACTACATCGCGATCCCCGGCTCCGAGGGATTCGCCGAGGCGTTCACCCGCTCGCTGGGGCTGGCCGGCCTCACCGTCGTCCTGTCGCTGCTGCTCATGGTGCCGACGGTCGTGCTCGTCGAGCTCCGGCTGCCCCGGCTGCGGACGACGGTCGAGCTGCTCACGCTGCTGCCGCTGGTTCTCCCGCCGATCGCGCTCGTGGTCGGGGTGCGGAGCGTGCTGGCCTGGGCGCCGGACTACTTCCTGAACACCCCGCTGGCCGAGGCATTCTTCGCGCTCCAGGAGCCGGCGCTGCCCTGGATCCTCGTGCTGATGTACGTGGTGCTGGCCCTGCCGTTCGTGTACCGCGCGCTGGACGCCGGGGTGCGGGGCGCTGACCTGAAGACGCTCACCGAGGCCGGCCGCAACCTCGGCGCCTCGTGGCCGCGCGTGCTGGTCTCGGTCGTCCTGCCGGCCCTGCGCACGTCGGTGCTCAACGCCTCGTTCCTCGCCTTCGCCCTGGTGATGGGGGAGTACACGATCGCCGCCATCCTCGGGTTCGAGACCTTCCCTACGTGGATCGTCCGCGTCTCCGGGTCGCAGCCGGTGCTGTCGGTCGCCGTCTCGGTGCTGTCGCTGCTGGTCACCTGGGTGCTGCTGATGATGATCTCCGCGCTGGACCGCCGGCGCGGCACGAAGGAGACCGCATGACCGCCGTCGACGCCCGCGCGCCGGAGGACCTCCGGGCCCGGCCGGGCGTGCCGATCCGGCTGGAGGCTCTGACCCGGCGGTACGGCTCCGTCCTCGCCCTCGACGGTTTCGACCTGGACATCGCCGGCGGCGAGTTCCTCGCCCTGCTCGGCCCGTCGGGCTGCGGCAAGACGACGGCGCTGCGCGCGATCGCCGGGTTCGACCGGCCCGACGCCGGGCGGGTGCTGCTCGGCGGCCGCGACATCACCGGCACGCCGGCGAACAAGCGGGACATGGGCATGGTCTTCCAGGCCTACAGCCTCTTCCCGAACCTGACGGTCGCCGAGAACGTCGCCTTCGGGCTGCGGGTCCGCCGGCGGGGCAAGCCGGAGCGGGCGGGCCGGGCGGCCGAGCTGCTGGAGCTGGTCGGCCTCGCCGACCGGGGGGACCGCTATCCGCACCAGCTGTCCGGTGGGCAGCAGCAACGGGTCGCCCTCGCCCGGGCGCTCGCGGTCGCCCCGCAGGTCCTGCTGCTCGACGAGCCCCTGTCCGCGCTGGACGCCCAGGTCCGCGTGCAGCTGCGCGAGGAGATCCGCCGGATCCAGCTCGAGCTCGGGATCACCACCGTCTTCGTCACCCACGACCAGGCGGAGGCGCTGTCGGTGGCCGACCGGGTGGGCGTCCTGCGCGCCGGTCGCCTGGAGCAGGTGGCGAGCCCCGACGAGCTCTACGAGCGCCCCGCCACCGCGTTCGTGGCCGAGTTCGTCGGCACCATGAACCGGGTGCCCGCCGTCCTCTCCGCCGGCGAGGTCGACCTGCTCGGGACCAGGCGCCCGGTGACCGGCGTGGCCCCGCCGCCCGGGCCGGTGGTGGCGCTGCTCCGGCCCGAGTCGCTGGTGGTGTCGGCCGACCCCGCCGGAACCGGCCGGGTCGTCACCCGCACCTTCTCGGGGGCGTCCACCCGGGTGCTGGTCGCACTCGCCGACGGCGTGGAGGTGCGGGTGGACGTCGCCAGCGCCGCCAGCGGGGAGCTGACCCCCGGCGCACCGGTGAGGGTGGTCCCCGCGGAGCGGCCGGTCCTCGTCGTCCCGGCGGAGCCGGCGGGATGACCGGACCGGGCGGAGAGCCGACCGACGTCGACCGGTCCGACCCCGACTGCCGGGCCTGGGTCGACCGTGCGGTCGCCGCCGTAGAGGCCGACGCCCGGCGCAGCGCCGACACGCACCTGCTGGCCTATCCGCTGCCGCCCGAGTGGGGGATCGACCTCTACCTCAAGGACGAGTCCACCCACCCCACCGGCAGCCTCAAGCACCGGCTGGCGCGGTCGCTGTTCCTCTACGGCCTGTGCTCCGGCCAGATCACCGAGGGCAGCACGGTGGTCGAGTCCTCCAGCGGGTCGACGGCGGTCAGCGAGGCCTACTTCGCCCGGATGCTGGGCCTGCCGTTCGTCGCGGTGATGCCGGCCTCCACCAGCCCGGAGAAGGTGGAGCTGATCGAGTTCTACGGCGGCAGCTGCCACTTCGTGGACCGCCCCTCGGACATCTACGAGGAGGCGCGGCAGGTCGCCGACGAGTGCGGCGGCCACTACCTGGACCAGTTCACCTACGCCGAGCGCGCCACCGACTGGCGGGGCAACAACAACATCGCCGAGTCGATCTTCAGCCAGCTGGCCCTCGAACGGCACCCGGTGCCCGAGTGGATCGTCGTCGGCGCGGGGACCGGCGGCACTAGCGCCACCATCGGCCGCTACGTGCGGTACCGGCGGCTGCCGACCCGGCTGGCGGTCGTCGACCCCGAGGGGTCGTCGTTCTTCCCGGGCTGGCGCGACGGCGACCCCGGGACGGCGACCGGCCGGTCCTCGCGCATCGAGGGCATCGGCCGCCCGCGGGTGGAGCCGTCGTTCGTGCCGACCATCGTCGACCGGATGATCAGCGTCCCCGATGCCGCATCCCTCGCCGCCATGCGCGAGCTGCAGCGGGTGACCGGCCGCCGGGCCGGCGGGTCGACCGGCACCAACCTGTGGGGGGTGTTCCAGCTGGTCGCCGAGATGCTGGCGGCCGGTCGGACCGGCAGCGTCGTCACGCTGCTGTGCGACGGCGGCGAGCGGTACGCCCACACCTACTACGCCGACGACTGGGTCGCCGCCCAGGGCCTCGACCTCGCCCCGCACACCGAGACCCTCCGCCGGTTCGCGGCGACCGGGGAGTGGACGGCTGCGTGAGGTGCGTCACCGGACCCACGGCGGAGTGCGGCGTTACTGACCAGTAACATCCATGATCGGAGCCAGGCGGGTCCCCGTGCCCGCGTCATGAACGCGTCCTGAGGAAGGTCAGCGCGATGAACATCGTCGTTCTTGTGAAGCAGGTTCCGGACTCGGGGAGCGAGCGCAAGCTCGACCCGTCGGACAACACGGTCGCGCGCGCCTCGGCCGACAACGTCATCAACGAGATGGACGAGTACGCCATCGAGGAGGCGCTGACCGTCCGCGACGCGCAGGGCGGGGAGGTCACGGTGCTCACCGTCGGCCCCGACTCGGCCACCGACGCCATCCGCAAGGCGCTGTCGATGGGTGCGGACAAGGCCGTGCACGTGGTGGACGACGCGCTGCACGGCTCGGACGCCCTGCAGACGTCGGCGGTGCTGGCCGCCGCGCTCTCCCAGCTGGAGTACGACCTGGTGCTGTGCGGGGCGGAGGCCACCGACAGCCAGATGAGCGTGATGCCGGCCCTGCTGGCCGAGCGGCTCGGGATCCCGCAGCTGTCGGGCGCCCGCAAGCTGACCGTGGAGGGCTCCACGGCGAAGATCGAGCGGCAGACCGACGGTGGCTACTGGGCGGTCGAGGCGCCGCTGCCGGCGATCGTGTCCACCTGGGACACGATCAACGAGCCGCGGTACCCCTCGTTCAAGGGGATCATGGCGGCCAAGAAGAAGCCGGTGGAGACCAAGTCGCTGGCCGACCTGGGCGTCGACCCGTCGACCGTGGGTCTGGGGAGTGCGACCAGTCAGGTGCTCGACTTCGCCGGCCGCCCGCCGAAGGGCGAGGGCGTGAAGGTCACCGACGAGGGCGACGGCGCGCAGAAGTTCGTCGACTACCTCGCCAGCCAGAAGATCGTCTGACCCGGCCCGGATTCCTAGACCCCATCGAAGAGGAGACGAAGAAGTCATGGCAGAGGTCCTGGTCCTGGTCGAGCTCAACCCGACCGGCAGCGGAGTCCGCAAGACCACCCTGGAGGCGCTCACCGCCGCCCGCGCGCTCGGTGAGCCGTCGGCGGTGGTCGTCGCCGGCCCCGGGACGGCGGCCGGAGTGAAGGACGCCCTCGCGGAGTACGGCGCCGCGACGGTCTACGTGGCCGAGTCTCCGGAGGTCGACGACTACCTCGTCGCCCCCAAGGCCGAGGTGCTCGCGCAGTTGGTGGCCGAGAAGTCGCCGGCCGCCGTCGTCATCCCGTCCTCCCCGGAGGGCAAGGAGATCGCCGGCCGGCTGGCCGTCAAGACGAACTCCGGCTTCCTGACCGACGTCACCGAGATCACCGCCGACGGCACCGCCACCCAGGTGGCCTTCGCCGGCGCGACGATCGTGCACTCGAAGGTCACCGCGGGCACCCCGATCTACACGCTGCGGGGCAACTCGGTCACCCCCGAGCCGGCGCCGGCGGCCGGCGCCGAGCAGGCGGTGTCGGTGTCGCTGTCCGACTCCGCCAAGCTGGCCCGCGTCGTGGACCGGGTGGTCGAGCAGAAGTCGAGCCGCCCGGAGCTGACCGAGGCCTCGATCGTCGTGTCCGGAGGCCGCGGTGTCGCCTCCGCCGAGAACTTCTCGATCATCGAGGCCCTGGCCGACTCCCTCGGTGCCGCGGTCGGCGCGTCCCGCGCGGCGGTCGACTCCGGCTTCTACCCGCACACCTTCCAGGTGGGGCAGACCGGGAAGACCGTCTCGCCGCAGCTGTACGTGGCCGTCGGCATCTCCGGCGCCATCCAGCACCGCGCCGGCATGCAGACGTCGAAGACTATCGTCGCCATCAACAAGGACCCCGAGGCGCCGATCTTCGAGCTGGCCGACTTCGGGATCGTCGGCGACCTCAACACCGTCGTCCCCGCGGCGACCGAGCAGATCACCGCCCGCAAGGGCTAACGCAGCGCCGCCGTCGAGGGCCGTCCCCGTCCGGGGGCGGCGCTCGACGCGCGTCTACCCTCGTGAGCGCCATGACGTATCTCGACCACGCGGCCACCACGCCGGTGCTCCCCGAGGTGCTGGCTGCGATGACCGAGCAGCTGGGCCGCGTGGGGAACGCCTCCTCGCTGCACGCCAGCGGCCGGGCGGCACGGCGGGCGGCCGAGCAGGCGCGCGAGCGGCTGGCCGAGGCGCTGGGCGCGCGCCCGTCGGAGGTGCTGTTCACCGGCGGCGGCACGGAGAGCGACAACCTCGCGATCAAGGGCCTCTTCTGGGCCCGCCGGCAGGCCGACTCCCGCCGGCGGCGGATCGTGGTCAGCCCCGCGGAGCACCACGCCGTCCTCGACAGCGTCGAGTGGCTGGCCAAGCACGACGGCGCCGAGATCACCTGGCTGCCGGTCGAGCCCACCGGCCGGGTGACGCCCTCGGCACTGGCCGAGGCGCTCGGTGACGGCGGGGACGTCGCGGTCACCAGCGTCATGTGGGCCAACAACGAGATCGGCACCGTCAGCGACGTGGCGGCACTGGCCGCCGTCGCCCACGAGGTCGGCGTCCCCCTGCACACCGACGCCGTGCAGGCGGTCGGGCAGGTCCCCGTGGACTTCGCCGCCAGCGGTGCCGACGCGCTCACCATGACGGGGCACAAGCTGGGGGGCCCGATGGGCGCCGGGGTGCTCCTGCTGCGCCGCGAAGCGGAGTGCACCCCGCTGCTGCACGGCGGCGGCCAGGAGCGCGACGTCCGGTCGGGCACCCTCGACGTCGCCGCGATCGTCGGGCTCGCCCTGGCGACGACGCTCAGCGTGGCCGCGCGCGAGGAGCGCGCCCCCCGGCTGGCCGCGCTCCGCGACCGGCTGGTCGCCGGCGTCGTCACCGAGGTGCCCGACGCGCAGCTCAACGGGCCGCCGCTGGACGACCGGGTGGCCCGTGGGCCCGGCCGGCTGCCCGGCAACGCCCACCTGTCCTTCCCAGGCGCGGAGGGTGATGCCCTGCTCATGCTCCTCGACGCCCGGGGCATCGAGTGCTCGACCGGATCGGCCTGCAGCGCAGGGGTCGCCCGGCCGAGCCACGTGCTCCTCGCCGTCGGGGCAGACGCCGATCGTGCCCGCAGTTCGCTGCGGTTCAGCCTCGGGCACACGTCGACCGACGACGACGTCGACGCCGTGCTGGAGGTCATCGCGCCGGTGGTTGAGCGGGCCCGGCGGGCCGGGGTGAGCGCCCGGTGAGGGTCCTCGCCGCGATGAGCGGGGGAGTCGACTCCGCCGTCGCCGCCGCGCTGGCGGTGGACGCCGGGCACGACGTGACGGGCGTGCACCTGGCGCTGTCCCAGGAGCGGCAGACCCTGCGCAGCGGCGCCCGCGGCTGCTGCAGCGTGGAGGACGCCCACGACGCGCGCCGGGTCGCCGACGAGCTGGGCATCCCCTTCTACGTCTGGGACCTCGCGGACCGGTTCAGCGAGGACGTCGTCGAGGACTTCGTCGCCGAGTACGCGTCCGGCCGGACGCCCAATCCGTGCCTGCGCTGCAACGAGAAGATCAAGTTCTCCGCGGTCCTCGACCGGGCGCGGGCGCTGGGCTTCGACGCCGTCGTCACCGGGCACCACGCGCGGCTGGCCGACGGCGAGCTGCGCCGCTCGGTCGACGCCGCCAAGGACCAGTCGTACGTGCTGGGGGTGCTGACGCCCGCCCAGCTCGCCGCCGCGATGTTCCCGCTCGGGTCGATGACCAAGGAGCGCGTGCGCGAGATCGCTGCGGCTCGCGGGTTCGCCGTCGCCGCCAAGCCCGACTCCCACGACATCTGCTTCATCCCGGACGGGGACACGCGGGGCTTCCTCGCCCGACGGCTGGGCGCCCTGCCCGGACCGGTCGTGGACGCGGCGACCGGCGCCACGGTGGGGGAGCACGAGGGGACGTACGGGTTCACCGTCGGGCAGCGGCGCGGGCTCGGGGTGAGCGTCGGCGACCAGCGCCCGCGCTACGTGCTGGGCATCGAGCCGGTGTCCCGGACGGTCACGATCGGCACCCGCGACCTGGCCGCGGTCACCGAGGTGCGCACCGGCGTCCCCACCTGGACCGGCCCCGTGCCGGAGCTGCCGTTCGCGGCCCAGGTGCAGCTGCGCGCGCACGCGGCGCCGGTCGACTGCGAGGTCGTCGCCGACGACGGCGGACTGCGGATCGACTTGGCCGCGGAGCAGCGCGGGGTCGCTCCCGGGCAGTCCGCGGTGCTGTACCTGCCGGACCCGGTGCGGGGCGACCTGGTGCTCGGACAGGCCGCCGTCCGGACGGCGGGCGCACGCTCCCGCGCGGTCCGACGCTGAGGCCGTGACCATCCCGACCGAGAGCGCCGACGACCCGGGAGCGGTTCCGGTGCCGTGGGGACCGGCGTCGGGCGTCGGGTCCCTGCCCGGCACCGATCCGGTCGAGGCCGTCCGCCTCGTGGTCGGTGAGCTCCCCGATTTCGCGCACTTGCCCGAGCTGCCCGGCCGCGGGGCGGGCGCGGACCTGATCGGCCGCAGTGCCGCCCTGCTCGTCGACCTCGCCGTCGACTTGACCCCCGCCGGCTGGCGGCTGGTTCCCCGCGCCGGGTTCGACCAGCGGCGGGCGCGGGAGTTCCTCGAGCGCGACCTCGACGCCCTGTACGAGGGGGCCGAGGGCTGGACCGGCCCGCTCAAGGTGCAGGCCGCCGGGCCGTGGACGCTCGCCGCCGGTCTCGAGCGCACCCGGGGTGACCGGGCCGTCGTCGACCCCGGGGCCCGCCGCGACCTCGCCCAGTCCCTCGGCGAGGGCCTGGCGGCGCACGTGGCGGCCGTCTCCGCCCGGGTGCCCGGCGCCTCCGTCGTCGTCCAGCTCGACGAGCCGTCGGTCCCCGCCGTCCTGCAGGGCGGTCTGCCCACCGTCAGCGGCTTCGGCAAGCTGCCCGCGATCGAGTCGCAGGTGGTGGAGCAGGAGCTCGCCGCCGTCGTGGGCGGTCTGCCCGGGCCTGTGGTGGTGCACTGCTGTGCTCCGCGGGCGCCGCTGGAGCTGTTCCGGGCCGCCGGTGCCGCCGCCGTCTCCTTCGACCTGGGGCTGGTCCAGGACCTCGACGCCGTGGGCACCGCGATCGAGGGCGGGACCCACCTGTTCCCCGGTGTCGTCCCGGGGACCGACACTGCACTGGCCGCGCCGAAGGCGACCGCGTCGCCGGTGCAGGCGTGGTGGCGGGAGCTCGGCTTCCCGGCCGACGACCTGGCCGCCGCCGTCACGCTGACCCCCGCGTGCGGGCTGGCCGGCGCCACCCCCGCCTACGCGCGGGAGGCCATGGCGCACGTCCGCGAGGCGGCGAAGTTCCTTCAGCCGGAATGACGCCGTCCGGGTGAACCCCGGTTGCCCGTCGTACCCGGCGGATACCGTGCACGGGTGAGCACTGAGGCGGAAGTCGACGAGCCCACGGTCGCCGCCGCGGCCGACCGGGAGGACGTCACCGAGGTCCCGGACGACGCGCGGACGCGGCACCGCGACCTCTCCGAGGAGCTCGACCGGTACGCGTTCGCCTACTACGTGCTCGACCAGCCGCTGATCAGCGACGGCCAGTACGACGAGCTGATGGGCGAGCTCAAGCAGCTCGAGGCCGAGCACCCCGCGCTGGTCACCCCCGACTCGCCGAGCCAGAAGGTCAACGGCGGGTTCACCGCCACGTTCGCGCCCGTCAAGCACCTGGAGCGCATGCAGAGCCTGGACAACGCCTTCTCCAGCGACGAGCTGTCGGCCTGGGCGCTGCGGGTCGAGCGAGAGGTCGGCACCGCCGGCTCCTACCTCTGCGAGCTGAAGGTCGACGGGGTCGCGGTCGCGATCGTCTACGAGAACGGCCGGATGGTCAGGGCGGCGACCCGCGGCGACGGGACGACGGGGGAGGACGTCACGGCGAACGTCCGCACGATGGACGACGTCCCGCAGCAGCTGGCCGGTCCCGACGTGCCGGAGCTGCTCGAGGTGCGGGGCGAGATCTACTTCCCGGTCGCCGCCTTCGCCGACGTCAACGCCGGCATGGTGGAGCAGGGCAAGGCGCCGTTCGCCAACCCCCGCAACGCCGCGGCCGGCTCGCTGCGGCAGAAGGACCCCCGGGTCACCGCATCCCGCCCGCTCCGCCTGGTGGTGCACGGGGTGGGGGCGCACCGCGGCTTCGAGGTCGACCGGCAGTCGGCCGCCTATTACCGGCTGCGGGCCCTCGGCCTGCCGGTGAGCGACCGGTTCCGGGTGGTCGAGGACCTCCCCGCGGTGGAGGAGTTCATCGAGCGCACGCAGGAGCAGCGGCACTCGGTCGAGCACGAGATCGACGGCGTCGTGGTCAAGGTCGACCAGTACGCCCTGCAGCGCCGGCTGGGCTCCACCTCGCGGGCCCCGCGGTGGGCCATCGCGTTCAAGTACCCGCCCGAGGAGGCGACGACGAAGCTCCTCGACATCCGGGTCAACGTCGGGCGCACCGGCCGGGTCACCCCGTTCGCCTTCATGGAGCCGGTCAAGGTGGCCGGCTCCACCGTGCAGCTGGCCACCCTGCACAACGCCAGCGAGGTGAGGCGCAAGGGAGTGCTGATCGGCGACACCGTCGTCATCCGCAAGGCCGGTGACGTGATCCCGGAGGTCCTCGGCCCGGTGACCGCCGCGCGGGACGGCTCGGAACGGGAGTTCCAGATGCCGACGCACTGCCCGGAGTGCGGCACCGAGCTGCGGCCCGAGAAGGAGGGCGACGCCGACATCCGCTGCCCGAACTCGCGGTCGTGTCCCGCCCAGCTGCGGGAGCGCGTCTTCCACGTCGCCGGGCGGGGGGCCTTCGACATCGAGAACCTGGGCTACGAGGCGGCGGTCGCGCTGCTGGAGGGTCAGCTCCTGCAGGACGAGGGCGACATCTTCTTCCTCGACGAGGAGAAGCTCCGGCGCACCGCGTTCTTCACGAAGAAGGACGGGACGCTCTCGGCCAACGGCGCGAAACTGCTGGTCAACCTCGAGACACGCAAGGACGTCCCGCTCTGGCGGGTGCTCGTCGCGCTGTCGATCCGGCACGTCGGGCCCACCGCCGCACAGGCGTTGGCCCGCGACTTCCGGTCCATGGACCGCATCGAGGCCGCCTCCGAGGAGGAGCTCGCCGCCGCCGACGGCGTCGGCCCCACCATCGCGCGGTCCATCCGCGACTGGTTCGACGTCGACTGGCACCGCGAGGTCGTCGACAAGTGGCGGCGGGCCGGCGTGCGCATGGCCGACGAGGGCGAGGACGCCGGCCCCGGCCCGCTCACCGGCGTCACCGTCGTCGTCACCGGCTCGCTGCGCGACTACAGCCGCGACGAGGCGACCGCCGCCATCCAGGAGCGCGGCGGCAAGGTCACCGGCTCGGTGTCGAAGAAGACCGGGTTCGTCGTCGTCGGCGCCGACCCGGGCAGCAAGTACGACAAGGCGGTGCAGGTGAAGGCGCCGATCCTGGACGACGACGGCTTCCGGGTCCTCCTGGAGGAGGGCCCGGAGGCCGCCCGCGCCGTCGCCACGATCGGCGACGGCGCGTAGCTCACCGCCCGATCGCGGCCAGCAGCCCGGCGCGGTCCGGACCCGGCAGGGGGTACTGCGGGGCACCGGCGCCGAGCGCCATGATCCGGCCGGCGACGGCCGGGTCGGCGAACACCTCGGCGGGGGTGCTGAGCAGCGAGCCGATGCTCGTGCCCATCCGGACGGCCTCGGGATCCACGGCGCCGGCCGCCGTCAGCGCCCGCGTCATCGCCCAGCTGGGGTCGTCGGTCTCGTAGGGCACGCCGCTGACGTCACCGGCGATCTCGGCGAGGCGGTGCCGGTCGAACGCCGCGGTCATCCGGTACAGCGCCTCGACCTCCGCCGTCGTGACCTCGTCGAACCGGCGGACCAGCTTCTCCGCGTCGGCCAGGTCGACGTCGCGCAGCAGCTGCTGCAGGACGCGGGCGTGCACGATCCCGATGGACAGGCCCCGGCCCAGCGCCGGATTGGTGAAGGCCCACGAGTCGCCCACGGCGACGACGCCGGTCGCCACCGGCTCGCCGTCGACCACCAGCCGCCGGTGCCGATCCTCGAGCCCCGCCAGGACGTCGACCCCGGTGAGCGCCTGGCGTCCGTCCGCCTGTGCTCCCCAGTGCGCGGCCAGCGGATAGCGAGCGAGCACCGACTGCCACACGTCGGGGTCGCGCAGGGCGCGCAGCTGCCGATCGGCGGAACTGGTGATCAGCCCGACCGCCCAGGTGCCGTTGTCGGCCGGCAGCGTGACCACGGTCAGGGAGTCGTAGTGCTGGAGCAGGCGGGTGAGGACGGCGGGCTGCCGGTCCGGCGGCGCCCAGAAGTGCCGGCCGTAGTAGACGAAGCCGTCGGCCTCCCGCACCTCCACGGGCGGCCGCGCGCCCACCGCTGTCAGCCACTCGGAGAGCCGCGACTTCCGCCCGGTGCAGTCGACGACGAGGTCCGCGGGGACCCTCGTGCCGCCGGTCAGCCGTACGCCGACCACGTGCGGAACGCTGGGCAGTTCGCCCGGGCGCACCGCCAACCCGGCGACGGCGATCCCGCGCACCAGCGTCAGGCCGGGGGTCCGCCCCGCCACCGCGGCGACGGCCGCCTCGAGCACCGGCCGTCGGGCGGTCACCGTGTCGAACTGCCGGTCCTCGTCGCGCAGCGGTCCGCGCACGCGCTCGGGCAGCATGCCGATCAGGTTGAGCGGCCGCCCCCCGGCGGCGACGAGTTCGTCGACGACCTCGGGCAGCGCCGCCTCCATCTCGCGGTGCCAGCGCGGGAGCGCGAAGTGCAGATGCCGGAACTGGCTCACGCCGGGGCGCTGCCACGTCGTCCACACCGCCGTCCCCGGCGGCTCCGGGTCCCGCTCCAGGACCGTCACGTCGTGCCCGTCCCTCGCCAGCAGCATCGCCGTGGTCAGGCCGTTCATGCCGGCGCCGAGCACCACCACCGTCGCCATGTCCCTCTCCTCTCGCGTGCCGTGTGCCGAGAGGGTGGGGAGCGGAGCTGTCCGGTCTCCAGGCCGGACGGTGGCCGTCCGGTGCTCAGTTCCTGCCCACGACGGTCGTCGGGCGCTCCTCGGGCAGCGTGATCGCGCCGGTCTCCACCGCCCACAGCAGGTCGGTGAGCTCCGACAGCGCGGCGGCGAGATGCCGGCGGTAGGTGCTGAACGGCAGGTCGAGGACCTCGGCGGCGGCCTCCTGGGTCGGCGCCGGCCGGACGAAGGTGCGGTCGAGCACCCGGCGCAGCTCCGCACCGCGCGGCTGGCGCCCGAGAGCCGTCACGCCGCGCTCCAGGGCGGACCGCAGCCGGGCCGGGCTGGGCCCGTCCGGGCAGAGGGCCAGTCGGGAGCCGAAGAGCGGGCCCGCTCGCAGCCGGTCGTCCCGGTGCAGGTCGCGCAACGCCGTCCGGACGGCGGCGGCGAACGCCTCGGAGCCGAGCGGCGCCGGCCGCAGGAGGTGCGCCGGGGGTGGGCCCGTGGCACCGGTCCGCTCCCGGTCGTTCATCATGTCCATCCAGCTGTCCGGGGGCAGCCGGCGCCAGTCCATCCCGTAGATCACGTGGGTCCGCCCGCCGACCGGCACCTCGGTGATCCGCTCCATGCCGAGGTAGTCGAAGAACGGACCCCAGAACTCCGCGTCCGTCGGCGAGGTGAACGACCAGGCCAGCGGCCGGGTCAGCCAGGTGGTCAGCGCTACCACCGACGAGACCAGGACGGCGTACGGATCGCGCTCGTACTCCGCCGCGCCGCCCATGAAGCGCATGACGTGGATCAGCTCACCCGGGCGGGCCGGCGCGGTCCGGTCGGCGTGGTCGAGCACCGCGCGGACGACCGGGTCCTGTCGCTCCAGCGGCGAGCCGGCCGGGAGCAGCAGGCCGAGGGCGAAGGCGGACAGGCCGGCGGACTGCCGGACCACCTGCAGTCCCTCCGGGACGTCCCGGAGCCAGCCGCGGGCGAGGTCGGCGCTGTCCGGGCCGAAGGACCGCTCGATCAGCGCGAGCACCGCCGGATGGTCGCCGGGAGCTCCGGGGACGACGGCGGCCGACCCTCGGCTGCGCAGGGTCCAGATCGCGCTGGTCAGCGGGCTGTGCCGGTGCAGGAACAGTAGCTGCTGGGCCGCATGTTGGCGGTCCGGACCGCTGCCCCCACGGACCTCCGCGACGACCCGGTCGTGGACGATGCGGTGCAGCCGCCGCTGCCGGTCGGGGGAGCGGCGCTCCAGCTCCGCGGTCAGCACGTCCCGGGCCAGGTCGTGCAGGATCAGCCCGCGCGTCCCGTGCGCGACGAACGGCTGGCGGGCCAGCCAGTCCCACACCTCGGGTGCGGCGTCGCCGACCGTGTCCGCGAGGAGGTCCTCGGTCGTCGCCCACGCCACCGTGCACGTCGCCAGCCCGACCGCGTGCGCCTCGCCGGGGACCTGGCTGACGACCCCCTCCAGCAGCGCGGACACCAGGTCGGGCGCGTCGCCCAGCGATGCGGGGACGGGTCCCTCGGCGGCGGCACCGGCCAGCAGGGCCAGGGCCAGCGGATGCCCGCGGGAGAGGGGCACGAGGCCGGCGTGCCGGTCCACGGGGACGCCGCAGCGGAGCAGGAGCTCACCGCTCTCGGCCTCGCTCAGGCAGTCCAGCCGCAGCACCGCGCCGAGTTCGTGCCACCCCGGCAGGCGCCGCCAGGCCGGGTCCGGGGCATTGCGGCCGGCCAGCACCGCCACGGCGTCGTCGGGCAGGCTGGGCAGCAGCTCCCGGCGGATCCACGCGTCGGCGGCGGTCAACTGCTCGTAGTGGTCGACGAGGAGAGCAGGGGCAGGCAGGTCGTCGAACCGGGTCGCGGAGGCGGGGAGCGCGCGGGCGAGGGCTGCCCGGACGCCGTCGGGTGAGGGGTCGACCTCGCGGCCGTCGATGAGCACGGCCGGGCGCCCGGCCGCCAGCGCGCGGGCTCGGAACTGACCGAGCAGCGACGACTTGCCGATCCCGCCCACGCCGTGGACCAGGAAGACCCTCCGGGACGACCGGCCGCCGACGGCCTCGTCGAAGAGGGCGAGCTCGCGGTCGCGTCCCACGAAGGTGCGGCCGCGCGCCGCATCGAGCGCCTCGCCGAGCCGCATCCTCGTCACCCACCCGGGCCGTCTGAGCGAATCCCTTGCCCGCGATTGCACCGCACTGCGGGCCCGAGCGGAACTGCCTGGCGCCGGGTCAGACCGGGGGCAGCTCGGCGACCGTCGACGCGATGCCGGTGAGGTGCACCAGGCGCAGCAGCTCCGAGCGCCGGTACGCGGGCCCGCCGGACCGGCCCAGCACCACCGTGCAGGCCTCGCCGCCGTAGGGGACCGCCATCATCTCGATGGCCATGTCGCGCCACCGCTGCGGCACCCAGTCGTCGTCGCTGGGCAGCAGGCGGGGTGCGGTGAGCGGCATCCACGGCAGGGCCACGCCCTCGAACGCCGGCGCGGCCTCCGACGCGGCGGCCACCTCCCACGACTCCGGGCCGCAGGCCAGGATCACCGCCCAGCCGCTGTGGAACACCCGGGGCAGCTCGGCGGCCAGCAGCTTGACCGCGGTGCCTTCCGCGGCGCGGGCCAGCGACTCGAGCAGCTCCAGCTCCCGGTGGGTGTCCAGCGGCCCCGCGTAGGGCCGCAGCGACTCCACGGTCACGCCCGGCACGGACTGGGCGGCGGTGATCAGGCTGTCGGGCAGCCGGTCGGCGGGCAGGTCGACGACGACGTCGTCCACGGCCACGCCGTTGCCGCGCTCGAGCACGTCGAGGGAGACGATGTCGACGTCCGCGTCGCCGAGCGCGGTGGCCACGGCGCCGAGGATGCCGGGACGGTCGGGCACCACCAGTCGCAGGAGATAGGACACGGTTCCTCCGGGGTCGTCCTCGGGATGCGGGCCGATCTCCGTCGATCGTGACGAGGTCAGCTTCTCACGCCGGGATTCCGGTCCACCGCCCCACGTAGAGTGGCCCGGTCACGCACCCGGCCGAGACCCGGGCCGGAACAGCACAGCGCCGAAGTGGAGCCCCGCCCCAGCATGAGCACGCTCTCCCGGAAGGAACCGCTCACCCGGCAGGAGGTCGCCCACCTGGCGCGGCTGGCCCGGCTGGCCGTCACGGACGAGGAGCTCGACCTGTTCGCCGGCCAGCTCGACGCCGTCCTCGACGCGGTGGCGCAGGTGGGCAAGGCGCCGGTCGAGGACGTTCCCCCCACCACGCACGCCGTGCCCATGACCAACGTCATGCGACCCGACGCCGTCCGGCCCAGCCTGCCGCGGGACGTCGTCCTGGCCGGTGCGCCCGCCGCGGAGGACGGCCGCTTCCGGGTGCCGCGCATCCTGCAGGAGGAGGCGTGACGAGCACCGACCTCACCACCAGCGGGGTCGCCGAGCTGGCCCGCGCGCTGGCGGCGAAGGAGATCAGCTCCGTGGAGCTGACCGGCGCCTACCTGGAGCGGATCGCGGCCGAGGACGGCGAGCTCGGCGCCTACCTGCACGTCGACCGGGACGCCGCCCTCGCGCGCGCCGCGGAGATCGACGACGCCGGCACCGCCGGCACGGGGCTGGCCGGCATCCCGATCGCGCTCAAGGACGTCGTGGTCACCGAGGGCGTGCCCACCACCAGCGGCTCGAAGATCCTGGAGGGCTGGCGGCCGCCCTATGACGCGACCGTGGCGGCCCGGCTCAAGGACGCGGGCACCGTGCTGCTGGGCAAGACCAACATGGACGAGTTCGCGATGGGCTCCTCCACCGAGAACTCGGCCTACCGGGTGACCCGCAACCCGTGGGATCCGTCGCGCATCCCGGGCGGCTCCTCCGGAGGGTCCTCGGCGGCCGTCGCCGGCGGGCTGGCCCCGTGGGCGATCGGCACCGACACCGGCGGCTCGATCCGCCAGCCGGCCGCGCTGACCGGGCTCGTCGGCCACAAGCCGACCTACGGCTCGGTCTCGCGGTTCGGGCTGATCGCGTTCTCCTCCAGCCTCGACCAGGCCGGCCCGATGGCGCGCTCCGTGCTCGACGCCGCGCTGCTGCACGAGGCGATCGGCGGTCGCGACCCCCTGGACTCCACCAGCATCGACGCCCCGCTGCCGGTTCTCGCCGAGTGTGCCCGCCGCGGCGCCGACGGCGATTTGTCCGGGCTGAAGGTCGGGGTCGTCCGCGAGCTCGGCGGCCCCGGCCACCGCGACGGTTACGAGCAGGGCGTGCTCGACCGCTTCGCCGAGGCGGTCGAGCTGCTGAAGGGCATGGGCGCGGAGGTCCGCGAGGTCTCCTGCCCGGCGTTCGACCTCGCGCTGCCCGCCTACTACTTGATCGCGCCGAGCGAGGCGTCGTCCAACCTCGCCCGGTTCGACGGCGTCCGGTACGGGCTGCGCGTCGGCGACGACGGGGCGCGGGAGCTCGACGAGGTCATGGCGCTCACCCGGGAGGCCGGCTTCGGCGCCGAGGTCAAGCGCCGGATCATCCTCGGCACCTACGCGCTGTCCAGCGGCTACTACGAGGCCTACTACGGCCAGGCGCAGAAGGTGCGCACGCTGATCGGCCGCGACTTCTCCGCGGCCTTCACCGACGTGGACGTGCTGGTCAGCCCCACGACCCCCACGGCGGCGTTCCCGATCGGGTCGCGGGTCGACGACCCGGTGGCCATGTACGCCGCGGACCTGTGCACCCTCCCGGCCAGCCTCGCCGGCGTGCCGGCGATCTCGGTGCCCTGCGGCCTGTCGGAGGGTCTGCCGGTGGGCTTCCAGGTGATGGCTCCCGCGCTGGCCGACGACCGCTGCTACCAGGTCGCCGCCGCGCTGGAGGCGGCCTCGGGCGGCCCCCTGATCGACCAGCTTCCGCGCCGGACGGCCGAGGGCGCCGGCCAGGTGGCGGCGTGAACGGCGCCCTCAAGGCCGCCTGGGGCCTCACCGCGTTCGTCGTCCTCGCCGGAGTGGTCGGCTGGATCGTCACCGGCCGCGCCGTCTTCGCCGTCTTTCTCGTCCTGGGTCTGCTGACCGCCGTCGGTGCCGTGGTCACCGGCCGCAGCGCGTCGCGCAGCATCCCGAAGGAGGGCCCCACCCCGTGAGCACCGAACAGCTGGTCGACTTCGACGAGCTCCTCACCCGCTACGAGCCGGTGATCGGCCTGGAGACCCACGTCGAGCTGGGCACCGCGTCGAAGATGTTCTGCGGCTGCGCCACCACCTTCGGCGCCGAGCCCAACACCCAGACCTGCCCCGTCTGCCTCGGCCTGCCCGGCTCGCTGCCGGTGGCGAACGAGATGGCCATCGAGTCGACGATCCGCATCGGGCTGGCGCTGGGCTGCCGGATCGCGACGTGGTGCCGCTTCGCCCGGAAGAACTACTTCTACCCGGACATCCCCAAGGGCTTCCAGACGACGCAGTACGACGAGCCGCTCTGCACGGCCGGGCACCTCGACGTCGAGGTCGATGGCGAGACCTACCGCGTCGAGATCGAGCGGGTGCACCTCGAGGAGGACACCGGCAAGAACCTGCACGTCGGTGGGGCGACCGGTCGCATCCACGGCGCCGACCACTCGCTGATCGACTACAACCGGGCCGGCATCCCGCTCGTCGAGATCGTCACGCGGCCCATCCCGAACGCCGGGGCCAAGGCCCCCGAGGTCGCCCGCGCGTACGTCACCGAGCTGCGCGAGATCCTGCTGGCGCTCGGCGTCTCCGAGGTGCGCATGGAGCAGGGCAACCTGCGCTGCGACGTGAACACCTCGCTCGCGCCGATCGGCAGCCTCGAGTGGGGCACCCGCACCGAGACCAAGAACGTCAACTCGCTCCGCTCGGTGGAACGCGCCGTCCGCTTCGAGATGCGCCGCCAGGCCGCCGTCCTCGACGCGGGGGAGCGGGTCATCCAGGAGACGCGGCACTTCCACGAGGACACGGCCACCACCTCGCCGGGCCGGAGCAAGGAGGAGGCGACCGACTACCGGTACTTCCCCGAGCCCGACCTGGTGCCGGTTGCCCCGGACGAGGACTGGGTCGCGAAGCTGGCCGCGACCCTTCCGGAGCTGCCCGCGGCCCGGCGGGTCCGCCTCACCGAGGAGTGGGGGCTGTCGCCGACGGAGATGGCCTGGCTGGTGAACGCCGGGGCGCTCGGCCTCGTCAGCGACACCGTCGCGGCCGGCGCCTCGCCGGCGGACGCCCGCAAGTGGTGGCTGGGGGAGCTCGCCCGCCGGGCGAACGACGCCGGCGTCGAGCTGACCGAGCTGGCGGTCACCCCGCAGCAGGTCGCGCAGCTCGCGGGCCTCGTGGCCGCGGGCACGATCAACGACCAGCTCGCGCGGCAGGCCCTCGACGGCGTCCTCGCCGGCGAGGGTGACCCCGCGGCGGTCGTCGAGGCCCGCGGCCTGGCTGTCATGGGCGAGTCCGACGAGCTGGTCGCCGCCGTGGATGCCGCGATCGAGGGCAACCCCGACGTCGCCGAGAAGGTGCGCGGGGGCAAGGTGCAGGCGATCGGCGCCCTGGTCGGCGCGGTCATGAAGACCACCCGCGGCAAGGCCGACGCCGCGACGGTCAAGCGGATGCTGGAGGAGCGGCTCGGCTGATTGCGATCCTCCGGATCGCACCGCGGCCAGGAGGCGTTCCCGGTCGCGTGGAGCCCATCCGTCATGCCTGCGCGGGACCCTCCGGGCCCCACTCGGCATGACCCTGCCTCACAACGGGGAGTTGCCCGCCGACGTCGGGGGCAGGATCCGCAGCACCCGGTCGTCGTCCTCCTCCGGGACGCCGATGCCGTCCTTGTTGGACGTGGTGATCCACAGCGCGCCCTCCCCGTCGAGGACGACGGTGCGCAGCCGGCCGTACTCACCGGTCAGGAACTGCTCGGGATCGCCGACCACCGCGCCGGTCCCGTCCAGCGACAGGGCGTGGATCCGCTCGCCGTCCAGGGCGCCGAGGAAGACGGCGCTGCCGGCGGCCGCGCACCCGCCCAGGCCGCCCTCCGCGGCCGGCACCTCGGCGAGCGGCGACGCTCCACGGGGGCCGTAGTCGGCGCCGGGGACGATCAGGTTCACCTCGTCCGCGCCGTCGAGGGAGCCGTCGGTCGCGAACAACGGCCCCTCGGCCGCCTGGCACAGCGCGGTGACGTCGCGGTGGCCGCGGCTGAAGACGGGGTCGCCCCCGACCGGTGCGCCGAAGATGTCGATCCGCAGCACCTTGCCGGCCAGCGAGGCAGGGTCGGCGGCCAGCGCCGGGTCGCCGGCGTCGCCGGTACCGACCAGGAGGTGGCCGTCGGGGGCGAACACGAGCCCGCCACCGTTGTGCACCTCTCCCCGCGGGATGCCGGTGAGCACCGGGTTGGGCGTGCCGCCCAGCGGGAAGCGGACGACCCGGTTGTCGCCGGACGTGGACAGGTAGGCGTACACCAGTCCGTCCTCGATGAAGGTCGGGGAGACCGCGAGGCCCAGGAGGCCGCCGTCGCCCGCCGTGTCGATCCCGGGCACGGTCATCAGCTCGCGGGGCGGCGCGCGATCGGGGAAGACCTGCAGCAGCCGGCCGGTGTCCCGCTCGGCCACGATGGCGCTGCTGTCGGGCAGGACGACCAGCCCGGTGGGCACGGCCAGCCCCGAGGCCACGACGTTCGGGTCGCCGGCCTCCTCGCCGGACTCCGGCTGCGCGGGGTCGCCCGGAACAGGGGCATTGCTGGACGGAGGGCCGACCTCGGGCGGGGCGCCCTCGGGCAGCGGCCGGAAGGGCCCGGCCGGCTCGTAACCGTCGTTCCCGCAGCC
>DATHAK010000267.1:0-21506 GCA_035296685.1 Blastococcus sp. | reverse complement strand
GTGGTCGACCATCGGCGTCGCCCACTGGTTCGTCTTCGTCGGCTTCTACGGCCTGTTCCTCAGCCTGGTCGAGGCCTTCGGCGAGGTGTGGAACCCGGCGTTCCACCTGCCGCTCATCGGCGAGTGGTTCCTGTGGAACCTGTTCGCCGACGTCATCGGCACGGGCACGATCCTGGGGATCATCTACCTGATCTACCGGCGCCAGCGCGACCACCCGCGGTTCCAGGGCCGGAAGAGCCGCTTCGCCGGCTCGAACGAGGGGCGCGGCTACTTCGTCGAGTTCGTCGTCATCACGGTCGGCTCCTGCATCCTGCTGATCCGCGCGCTGAAGATCTCCAGCGACCTCACCGATGCGCCGGCCTGGTCGCACCCGATCTCCGGCGCCTTGGCCACGGTGCTGCCGGACAACCCCGACCTGCTCAGCGTCGTCGCCTTCGTCAAGATCGTGGTCAGCCTGCTCTGGCTGGTCGTGATCAGCCGGATCCTCAACATGGGCGTGGCCTGGCACCGGTTCAGCGCCTTCTTCAACATCTACTTCAAGCGCAACGACGACGGCAGCGTCGCCCTCGGTCCGCTGCCGGCGATGACCTCGGGCGGCAAGCCGATCGACTTCGAGGATCCCGGCGAGGACGACGTCTTCGGCCGCGGCAAGATCGAGGACTTCACCTGGAAGGGGATGCTCGACTTCACCACCTGCACCGAGTGCGGGCGGTGCCAGAGCCAGTGCCCGGCCTGGAACACGGGCAAGCCGCTCAGCCCGAAGATGGTGATCATGGACCTCCGCGACCATCTCTACGCGAAGGCCCCCTACCTGCTCGGCCAGAAGACCGCGTCGGAGACCGCCCCCGACTACGACGTGCTGAAGCCCAGCGACGAGCAGGTCTGGGCGAGCGGCTACGCCCGCATCGAGGGCACCAACGATGCGCAGGCCCACCGCCCACTGGTGGGCACCCTCGAGGAGGGCGGGGTCATCGACCCCGACGTCCTGTGGAGCTGCACCAACTGCGGCGCCTGCGTCGAGCAGTGCCCCGTCGACATCGAGCACGTCGACCACATCGTCGACATGCGGCGCTACCAGGTGCTCATCGAGTCGAACTTCCCGTCGGAAGCCGGCGTGATGCTGCGCAACATCGAGAACCGCGGCAACCCGTGGGGTGTGCAGCCCACCGTCCGCAACGACTGGATCAAGGAGCTCGACTTCGAGGTCCAGATGGCCGAGGGGCCGCTCGACTACGACATCGAGTACCTGTTCTGGGTGGGCTGCGCCGGCGCCGTCGACGACCGCGCGAAGAAGGTGACGAAGGCGGTCGCCGAGCTGCTCAACATCGCCGGCGTGGAATTCGCCGTCCTCGGTGACGGCGAGAGCTGCTCCGGCGACCCGGCCCGCCGCCTCGGCAACGAGTTCGTCTTCCAGATGCAGGCCATGCAGAACATCGAGGTCCTCGACGGGGTCTTCGAGGGCCGCGTGCCCGGCATGCGCAAGATCGTCACCACCTGCCCGCACTGCTTCAACTCGCTGGGCCGCGAGTACCCGCAGGCCGGTGGCCACTACGAGGTCGTGCACCACACGCAGCTGCTCGGCCAGCTCATCGAGGAGGGCCGGCTGACGCCGGTCACGCCGGTCGACCGCAAGGTCACCTACCACGACCCGTGCTTCCTCGGCCGGCACAACAAGGTCTACACACCGCCGCGCGAGATCCTCGACTCCGTCCAGGGGCTGTCCACGCAGGAGATGCACCGCTGCAAGGACCGCGGCTTCTGCTGCGGCGCCGGCGGCGCGCGCATGTGGATGGAGGAGAAGATCGGCAAGCGGATCAACGCCGAGCGCACCGATGAGGCGCTCGAGCTGGATCCCGACGTCATCTCCACCGCGTGCCCGTTCTGCATCACGATGCTCAGCGACGCGCTGAACACGAAGAAGCAGAACGGCGAGGCGAAGGACCACGTGGAGGTCCTCGACGTCAGCCAGATCCTGCTGCGCTCCCTCGCCCCGGTCGGCGCGCAGGGGACCGACTCCGGCCCCGAGGTCGGCGACGTCCCCGACGACCCCGCCGGCACCGGCTCGCCGGCGACGGAGCACGGCGCGCAGAGCTGACACGGTGCTCCTCCAGCTGAGGATCACGGTCCCGGCCGACCGGACCGACCGGGTGCGCGAGCTGCTCGAGCACGACCCGGGGACGGCGCACCTGAGCGTGTTCCCCGGGGCGAGCGTCTCCCCGGCCGGCGACCTGGTGCTCGCCGACGTCGCCCGGGAGTCGGCCGACGGCATCGTCGCGGCGCTCCGCGAGCTCCGGATCCACCAGGACGGCGGCATCACGCTGAGCTCGATCGACACGGCCGTCTCCCGAGCCGCGCGGACCGCCGAGGAACGGGCTCCCGGCGAGGGCTCGGACGCGGTGGTCTGGGAACAGGTCATCCGGAGCACCGACGCCGACTCGGCGCTCTCGGTGTCCTATCTCGCCTTCATGACGATCGCGACGCTGCTGGCGGGCATCGCGATCATCAACGACTCGGCGATCCTCACCGTCGGCGCGATGGTCCTGGGGCCCGAGTTCGCCCCGCTCGCCGCGCTGGCCGTCGCCGTGGTGCACGGCCGCCCGCGCGGCGCCCGGCGGGCGGCCACCACGCTCGTGGGCGGCTTCCTGTTCGCCATCGCCGTCACGGCCGGGGCCACGCTCGTCGGACGGGCACTGGGCTGGTTCGGCCCCGAACTGCTGGACGCCGAGCGGGCGCAGACGGGCTTCATCACCGCGCCCGACCGGTGGTCGGTCGTCGTGGCGGTGCTGGCGGGGATCGCCGGCGTCCTGTCGCTCACCTCCTCCAGGAGCGGCGCGCTCGTCGGCGTGTTCATCTCGGTGACCACCGTCCCGGCTGCCGCCGACATGGGCGTCTCGCTCGCGCTGGGTGGGGGCGAGGAGTTCCGCAGCGCTGCCACGCAGCTGGGCATCAACCTCGCCGGGATCATGGTCGCGGCGACGGCGACCCTGGCCGTGCAGCGGGCGGTCTGGCGGCGGGTGCCGCGGGCGCTGCCGCGGATGGAACCTGTCGGGCGGCCGCGGTAGACCCGCTCGCCCCGCGGCGACCGGACCGGGGGACGATTCCCGGGTGACCCGCACTGCCCCGTCCCCCGCTGCGTCGACCGGGGACGCCCCGCACCGGGGGCTGTGGCTCATCGGGGCGGCGATCGTGCTCACGGGGCTCAACCTGCGCACGGCGGTCACCAGCATCGGCCCCGTGCTCCGGGAGATCGAGCACGGCCTGGGCATCTCGAGCGGGCTGGCCGGCCTGGTGACGACGATGCCGGTGCTCTGTTTCGCCGCGATCGGCTTCGCCGGCCCCGGGCTGTCGGCGCGCTTCCGCGACTCGCACGTGCTGAGCGCGGCCCTCGTCACCATGGCGGGCGGCCTCGTGGTCCGCGCCGTCGCGCCGGCCTTCTGGCTGTTCCTGCTGGGCACGGTGCTGGCGATGGTCGGCGGCGCTCTGGGCAACGTGCTCCTGCCGAGCCTCGTGAAGCGCTACTTCCCCGCCCGCACCGGCCTGCTGGTCGGCGCGTACAGCACCGCCATGGCGGTGGGCGCCACCGTGGCGGCCGTGTCCACGGCGCCGATCGCCGCGGCCATCGGGGCCGACGGATGGCGGTGGGCGCTCGGTGTGTGGGCGTTCCCCGCCCTGCTCGCCGCGGCCCCCTGGCTGTTCGTCCGGGCGAATCCCGGCGCCTCCCGCGGCACGCACGTCGCCGTCCGGCTGCGCGACCTGCGGCACAGCCGCATGGCCCTCGCCCTCATGGTCTTCTTCGGGGTCCAGGGCCTGGAGGCCTACATCCTCATCGGCTGGTCGGCCTCCTACCTGCGCGACGCCGGCCTGACCGCCGCGGCCGCGGGGCTGCTGCTCGGCCTGAACCAGGTGATCGGCATCCCGATGAGCGCCCTCGTCCCGGCGCTCACCGTGCGGCCGCGCGCCCAGCGGCCGCTGCTGCTCGGGTTCCTGGCCTGCTACGCGATCGGATGGACCGGACTCTGGGCCGCACCGCGCACCGCCCCGTGGCTGTGGATGATCGTGCTCTCCGTCGCCATGGCGTGCTTCCCGATGATCCTCACCCTCATCGGCCTCCGCGCCCGCACACCCGAGACCACCGCCGCCGTCTCCACTTACGTGCAGAGCTTCGGGTACCTCATCTCGGCCGCCGGCCCCGTGCTCGTCGGGGTGCTGCTGGGTGCCACCGGGAGCTACGTGCCCATGTTCGTCCTCGTCCTCGCGGGCGTGGTCGCGCTGGCCGTCACCGGGTGGTTCATGACCCGGGAGCAGTACGTCGACGACGAGGTGAACCGGTTCGTCCCGGGCTGGTCATCGACCGGTCACTGCGACGACGTCCTGGAGGCCGCCGGCGCCGAGCCGCCGGTCAGCGTGCACGTCACGCAGACGGACGGCGGGTCTCCGCGCGGGTGAAGTTGCGGTAGGACCGCGACGGCGTGGGGCCGCGCTGGTCCTGGTAGCGCGAGCCGTACACCGCCGAGCCGTACGGGTGCTCCGAGGGGCTGGTCAGCCGGAACATGCAGAGCTGGCCGATCTTCATCCCCGGCCAGAGCGTGATCGGCAGGTTCGCCACGTTGGACAGCTCGAGGGTGATGTGCCCCGAGAAGCCGGGGTCCACGAAGCCGGCCGTCGAGTGGGTCAGCAGGCCGAGCCGCCCCAGACTCGATTTGCCCTCGAGCCTCGCCGCGAGGTCGTCGGGGATGGTGACGACCTCCAGCGTCGAGCCGAGCACGAACTCGCCCGGGTGCAGCACGAACGGCTCGTCGCCGTCGGGCTCGACCAGCGTCGTCAGGTCGTCCTGCTGCTGCGCCGGGTCGATGTGCGTGTACCGCGCGTTGTTGAACACCCGGAAGAAGCGGTCGAGGCGCACGTCGATGCTCGAGGGCTGCACCAACCCCTTGTCGTAGGGCTCGATGCCGAGACGCCCCTCGGCGATCGCGGCCGTGATGTCGCGGTCGGACAGCAGCATGGCGCGGAGTCTAGGGAACGCCGCCCGTCACCCCTCCGGGCGAACCTGCGGCGCGATCCCTCAACCCCCGTCCTGAACACGCCGTTGACGTCCGGAAGACGCATGTCCGCTGCCCGGCCACCGGGGAGCGACCTGCCCGGACGGTCCGGGCGGCGTAGCCGGGGGGCGACGGATGAAGAGCAAGCGGCTCCAGGCACTGGTCATGGCGACCGCTGTCATCGCCGGGTACCTGGGCGCGGCTGCGTACGCGGCGTGGGGCCTGCCCCCGGTCGCCGTCGCCACCGACTTCGGGCCGGACGACGGCCTGACCCGCTACGTGCTCACCGCCTCCTCGGGCGACGCCGCCGACCTGATCGCCGCCCTCGAGACGGTCGACGGCGTGGTCAGCGCCCAGCGGCTGAGCGACGGCAAGGCCCTGGTGGCCACCGACGGCCTGGCGCCGCAGCACCTCGAGGCGCTGCTCGGCGTCGCCGACGCCGACTTCTCCCCCTCGGTCCCCGTCCTGGGCACCGTCAGCGACCCGTACTACCCCCGGTACGGCTGGAACCTGGAGAACACCGGCGACAACGCGTACGGCCAGTACGCCGTCGCCGACGCCGACGTCGACGCCCCGGAGGGCTGGGACGGCGGGACCGGCGACGGGACGATCGTCGCCGTCGTCGACACCGGCTACGACTCCGACCACCCCGAGCTCGCCGGCGCCCTGTGGACCAACCCCGACGAGCCGTGCGGCAGCGTGGACACCGACGGCAACGGCAAGGCCGGCGACTGCCACGGCTGGAACTTCACGACGAACACCGCGGACGTCGACAACGGCAGCTACGGCACGCACGGGACCAGCGTCTCGGGCGTCGTCGGCGGCCGGGCGGGCAACGGCACCGGCACCGCCGGCGTGGCCCCCGACGTGACGATCATGCCGCTGGTCATCGGCAGCGGGTCGTCGGTCGACGTCGTCCTCGGCGCGGAGGCGATCCGCTACGCCGTCGACCACGGCGCCGACGTCGTCAACGCGTCCTGGGGCGGCAGCTTCACCGGGTGGGCGCTGGACAACCTGCGGGCCGCGGTCGCCTACGCGCAGGCCCACGACGTGCTCGTCGTGGCCGCCGCCGGCAACGACAGCGGCAACCGGGACGCCTCGCTGATGTACCCGGCGAGCCTGACCGAGCCCAATCTCGTCACGGTCGGCAACTCCAACGCCGCCGACCGCATCAGCAGCAGCTCGGCCTACGGCGCAACCTCGGTCGACCTGTTCGCCCCCGGCGAGCTGGTCTTCACGACCTGGAACGACGGCGGGTTCCGCCTGGTGTCGGGCACCTCGATCGCGGCGCCCCAGGTGGCCGCCGCCTACGCGCTCTACCGCGCCTCCTGGCCGACCGCGACCGCGGCCGAGCTCAAGCAGGCCCTGCTGGACGACGTGGACCCGGTGCCGGCGTTCGCCGGCAAGTCGGTCACCGGCGGCCGCCTCTCGATCGGGTCGCTGGCGCAGGGCGCGCTCGGCGCTGTCCGCTACACCTTCACCTCGATGACGGCGCCGGCCGGCCTCGTGACGCCCGGGATCGCGGCCACCGGTACGGATGCCGCGGGCGACTACTCGGTGGCCCTGGGCCTCGGCATGCAGTACGGCGGCGAGGTCTGGGCCGTGTCGGGGGCCGAGCTGACGCTGGGTGGCACGACCGTCGCGACGGACGACGCGGGTGAGGCGATCTTCCCGCTTGGCGCTGCCGCCGCACCGGCGGCCCTCGACCTGTCGCCGTCCATGGCGCTCGACGACGGGCGCTACGTGCTCACCGTGCAGCTGTACCGGGACGGGACGACCGTCGGCCGCACCGTGGCTGCGCCGCTCCTGGTCGGAACCGCCGTGACGGCGCCCGGCGACGGCTCGGACGACTCGGGTACGCCCGGCACCGGTTCGGGTTCCGGCCCGGACGGCTCGGGTTCTGACGGCTCCGGTTCTGACGGCTCCGGTTCGGGCGGCGGCTCGGGTTCCGGCTCGGACGGCGCCGGCTCCGACGGCTCGGGCAGCGACGGCTCCTCCTCGGACGGGTCCGACGGCTCCGACGGCACCAGCCCGGCCGGTCCGGGTTCGGACGGAAGCGGCTCGGGCTCCGACCCGTCGGCCGGCGGCTCGTCGGGCTCCGGTTCCGACGGCTCCGGCTCCGGCGGCTCCGGCTCGAGCGGTTCCGGCTCGGACGCTGCCGATGGCTCCGACGGCTCGGACTCCGACGGCACCGGCTCCGAGAGCTCCGGCTCCGGCGGCTCCAGCACGCCCGCGCCGGGCGGCGGCAGCGTCTCGTTCCCCGGCGACGGCCCGTTCGGGATCACGTCGCTGAGCCCGGCGACGGTCGACGTCTCCGGCGGCACGCAGGTGACGATCACCGGCACGGCGCTCCCCCTGGACCCGCGGGTGCGCGTCGGTGACACGGCGGCCGCCACGGTCGTCTCGTCGTCGACCACGTCCATCGTCTTCCGGGCACCGGCCCGCGTGGCCGGCGTCTACGACGTCCACGTCTTCGCGACGGACGGCCGCAACCAGACGCTCGGCGACGCGCTGACCTACGCCGAGGACGCCGGTTCCGGCGGCTCCGGCACCGGCGACGGCACGGGCGGTTCCGGCGACGCGGGCTCCGGTTCGGGGTCGGGCGGCTCCGGGTCCGGCGGCTCGGGCTCGGACGGGGCGGGCTCGGACAGCCCGGACGGCTCGGGCGGTTCGGGGGGCGGCTCCGGCGGGACGGCGGAGCCGGTCGTCGCGACCGGGCCCGGCGGTCAGCGCCTCGTCCGGACGGCGAAGTTCGCCGGCCTGGGCTCGTCGTTCTGGTCGATGGACTGCTCGTCGTCCTGCAGCGGGACGGCCATCTGACCGTTCCCCCTGATCCACTGCGCCCCGGCCGACTTCCCCACGCGGCCGGGGCGCAGTGTCGCCTGCGCGGGCCGGGAAGGGTCTACTGCCGTCGCCGAAGGGCCGCCAGGTACTCTGGCGGGCGTTCGCGGGTGTAGTTCAATGGTAGAACATCAGCTTCCCAAGCTGACAGTGCGAGTTCGATTCTCGTCACCCGCTCCGAGGCCCTGACCAGGGCGGTCCCCGTCCGCGTGACGCGGAGGAGTCAGGAGCGGAGCACCTCCGCCGCCGCGCGACGGCCGCTGGAGATGCCGCCGTCCATGTAGCCGTGCCAGAAGGTCGCCGTCCCGGTGCGGGCCCAGTGCAGCCGCCCGGTCGGCCGCGGACGTCAGGGCTGCGGCAGGCGGCCGGGCTCCGTGGCGTGCCGTCCGCGTCGCGTCAGCACCAGGACGTACGAGGCGATGGCGACGCCCATCGCGGTCAGCCAGACGGCCGTCTCGTACTGCGCGGGATAGAGGCTGCCGCGCAGGTAGTGGGCCGTGAAGCTGCCCTCGTACGGGGTCCGCCCGCCCGTGGCCAGCAGCCACTTCTCGAGCGTCGTGACCGGGCAGGTGAAGTCGGTGAGCGTGACGTAGAAGGAGTAGACCGTCACCCCGACCGACGGCCAGATCCAGGCGAACCGGTGCAGCGCCAGGAAGCCGCCGACCACCATGTAGACCAGGAAGGCCATGTGCAGGATCGCGACGACGGCCGCGGCCACCAGGGCTGCCACGCAGGCACTATAGGGCCGTCCGCCGCCGTTCCAGGCCCCTCGATCGCGCCCGCGACACTTTCGGGTCTCCCGCCGGCGGAGCCCCCGCTGCCGCCTCCCGGGTCGGTTGAATGCCCGCATGACGCTCGTGTCGGTGCGCGAGGAGCCGGACCGCGGCGTCCCGTCGCCGCCTACGCGCTTCCTCCTGCCGCTGTGCGTCGCGGTGGTGCTCGCCCGCGCCAGCTACGTGCCTCGGCCGCTGCGGAACGACGAGGGCGGCTACCTGTTCCTCGCGCGGCACTGGCACGCGGGCGGGGAGTTCCTGTACGGCGACTACTTCGTCGACCGCCCGCCGCTGCTGATGCTGATCTTCCGGGCCGCGTCCCTGACGGACTGGGACCAGGCCATCCGGGTGATCGCGATCCCGTTCGTCCTCGTCTTCGTGCTCGCCGGCGGGCGCGTGGGAACCCTTCTCGGCGGCCGCACCGGCGGCCGGTGCGCCGCCGTCGTCGCCGCCGGAGTGATGTGCTGCCCGGGGCTGGCGGCCGACCAGGCGGACGGCGAGCTGTTCGGGGCGACGTTCGTGATGGCGTCCGTCGCGCTGGCCCTGTCCGCCTGGCGGGCGGAGACCCCGGCGCGCCGGCTCTGGTTGGGTGCGGCCGCGGGCGCGCTGGCCGCGGCCGCCCCGCTGGTCAAGCAGAACCTGCTGGAAGGCGCGCTCTTCCTCGCCGGCCTCGTCGTGTTCGCGTTCCTGCACGAGCGGGACACCGCTGCCCGCCGCGCCGCCGCGGTGGCCTCCGCAGCGGTCCTGGGGGTGCTGGTCACCGGCGGTGGGCTCGCGCTCTGGCTCGTGTCGGCCCGGGTGGATCCGGCTGTCGCCTGGCGGGAACTCGTCGGGTTCCGCGGCGCCGCGCTCGGCACCATCTGGTCGAGCAGCCCCGACGCCTCGATCGACCGGGCCGCCCTCATCCTCGCGCTGGGCGTGCTCACCGGCCTCGTGCCGGTCATGGTCGCGTGGTTCCTCGGCGCGCGCCGCGGCGTGCCGCTGGCCCCCGCCGAGCGCCGGACGATCAGCCTCCTGTTCTTCTTCGGGATCGCCGCGATCGCAGCCGGTGGCAGCTACTGGCCCCCCTACCTGCTGCAACTGGCACCGGCGTGCGTGCTCGCCGCCGGGGCGGTCGCCCCCTCCGCCGGCCGGGCCGGCTCCTGGATGACCGCTGCGGTCCGGACGGTCCTGACGGCGGCGGCCGTGACCACCGCCGCAGCGGTGGTGGTCCACGCCGCCGTGCCGTGGGTCTGGAACAGCCAGCGGATCGGGGAGTGGCTGGCCGCCTCGAAGGCCGACGGCGACACCGGTCTCGTCGTGTACGGCTTCCCCTCCGTCCTGGAGTCGGCCGACATGGCCTCGCCGTATCCGTACCTGTGGAGCGTGCCGATGCGCACGTTCGATCCGCGCCAGGATCGGCTGCGGTCCACGCTGGCCGGGCCGGGGGCACCGGCGTGGATCGTCGAGATGAACGCGGTGAACTCCTGGGGGATCGACGAGGAGTCCCGGCTGCGCGACCTGCTCCACGAGCGGTACCGCGTCGCCGCCGAGATCTGCGGCTACCGCGTGTGGCTGCGGCAGGACGCCGGCCGGCAGCTCGCGGCCGTGCCCCCCTGCTGATCCCTCACCGCGCGAACAGCATCAGGTGGTAGCGGCAGGAGGCTCCCCGTCCGTGCGCCACATCGGCCAGGTGGTAGTCGGCCATGGCCGGGTGCCCGTAGATCGCCCGTTCGGTCGGGTACGAACCGACGAACCGGCCGGGATCCCGGCTCGCCAGCACCAGCACGTCCGGCGAGCGCGCGTGCACCAGGTCGGCCCGCTGCTCGGGTGAGAGCCGGCCGGTCTCCTGCAGGAGCGGCTCGTTGAGGAAGAAGCTGTCGACGACCGGCCGCCCGCCCGCGCGCGCCGGCACGAGGCCGGCGTCCGAGATGGCGAACGAGGTGCCCGGCGGGGTGGCGCGCAACCAGTCCAGCGCCGCCTCCCTCGCCCCGACCCGGCAGTCCATGTACCGCTGCTCCATGTCGCGCACGCTCTGCACGTCGCTCGGCTGCACCATGAGCAGCACGAGCGCCGCGGCGGCCGCACGGGCGCCCGTCCAGAGCCTGCCGGGCCGCCGGAGGAGCGAGGAGGCGCCGTACCCGAGGGCGACGGCCGCCAGCAGTGCGATCAGCGGCCAGACCGGCATGAAGAAGCGGCTGTAGGCATTGGCGCTGTCGAGCGTTCCGTGGGAGCCCAGGGCGTAGACGACGGGCGGCACGGCGAGCAGGCGTGACCGGCCCGAGGCGAGGAAGGCGCCGGCGATCGCCAGCACCGTCGGCAGCAGGGCCTGGTCGAGGAACTTGGTCAGCACGGTCAGTCCCTCGCCGGCGCCCGACTTGTACAGCACCGAGTTGGGGAGCAGGTGACCGTAGAGGCCGAACCGGAGCGCCTCCAGGACGAGCAGCGAGCCCAGCGGGATGCCGCCGAGCAGCGCGATCCGGCGCAGCGCCCGGCGGCGGCCGGCCGCCCGGAAGAGACCCGGGAGCTCGCCGGCCGCCACCACGGCCGCCACCACGGCGAGTCCCTCCGGCCGCAGCCACGGCAGCACGGCGAACGCCGCGGCGGCGCGCCCGACCCTGCCGCCGTCGGGTCGGGCGACCTCGAGCGTTCCGGCCGTGATCGCCGCTGCGACCACGAGCGTCTCCAGGCCGCCGACGGCCCACAGGGCGAACGGGGCACTGCACGCGGTCAGCACCGCGCCGATCCGGGCCGGCCACTCACCCACGACGCGGCGCCCCAGGATGTGGACGAGCACCACGCACGCCAGGCCGCTGAGCACCCCGAGCAGGCGAGCGACTCCCGGCGCCGACCACCCGACCGCATGGGCGAGCGCCTCGACCAGCACCAGCAGCGGGTTGCTGAACCCCTCGACGCGCGGGCCGCCGGGATTCCAGCCGAATCCCGCGCCGTCGGCCATGTTCTCCGCGTAGCGGACCGAGATCCAGGCGTCGTCGGTCAGGAAGCCGCGCAGGAACCAGCACAGCGCCAGATGGACGAGGAGAGCCGGCCCGACGACGGCCCAGCCGGGGATCCCCCACGCGCGGCGTGGTCGTCGTGCGGGCGGCGACGCGGCCTCGACAGGTAGGCTGACCGTCCTCACGGCACTCCGTTCTGCGGATTCAACGGCGAGTCGGGACGACGACGTGTACTGGCCGACGATCAAGGAAAATTAGCCGCAGATGGATGGATCCGCCTCTCGTGGCGTCCGCGAGGGCGCCTACTGGATGGCCGTCGCCGTGGCCGTCGTCACCGGTGCCGTGGCCGTGGTCTGCGCCCTCTACCTGGGGCTTCCCCTGCGCGACCCGGACGGGTTCCTCGGGCCGACCTACGTCCGGCTGCCCCTGATCGTGGCGGGGATGCTCGCGGTGGACGTGGTACCCCGTGCCGTGTGGCGACAGCGCTCGCCGCGCCGGGCGCTGGAGCGGATCGCGCTGGTCGCCCGCGAACGCTGGCCGTGGAGCCGCCTCCGGCCGGTCCTGGTCGGACTCGCGGCCTTCTACGCCACCTACGTGTCGTACCGCAATCTCAAGAACTTCCTGCCCCTCCTCCGGCCCCACCTGGTCGACGACGAGCTGGTGCGGCTCGACCGGGCGATGACCGGCGGTGTGCCGCCGGCTCAGGTCCTGCACGACCTCCTCGGCACCGGCGTCGCCGCGCACGTCCTGTCCTGGGTCTACCTCGCCTTCCTCATGTTCGTCCCGGCGTCGCTCGCGGTCGCCCTCATCTCGCGCACCGGGGCCCGCGACGCCAGCTGGTACGTGACCGCGCTGTGCCTGAACTGGGCCCTGGGCACCGCCAGCTACTACCTCCTGCCCTCGCGGGGTCCCGTCTACGCCGAGCCCGCGCTGTTCTGGGGTCTGCCCGAGACCGGCACGTCCCAGCTGCAGGTCAGCCTCCTGATCTCCCGCTGGGTGGTCCTGGCCGATCCGCAGGGAACCGAACGCATCCAGAGCATCGCCGCGTTCGCGTCCCTGCACGTGTCGATCATCTTCACGGCCGCCCTCATCGCGCAGCTCACGCTCCGGTCGATCACGGTGCGCACGCTGCTCTGGGCCTTCTTCGTGCTGACCGTCACGGCGACCATCTACTTCGGCTGGCACTACATCGTGGACGACCTCGCCGGTCTGGCGATCGGCGCGGTGGCGGTCCTGGTCGCCCGGTGGGGGACCGGGAGTTTCCGCCGGGCCCCGGCGGTGCAGGAGGAGGCCGAGGGACGTGGCCGGAGACCGTCCTCGCTGCTGTCCCGGCGACGCCCGGAGGCGTCCCCCTCGACGTCCTGACGGCCGCGGCGGACATCCCCGCCCGGGGCGGGTCAGCTCGTCGGCTCCTCCGGGAAGACGAACCGCCGGTAGGTGAGGAACCGGAACATACTGCCGAGCGCGAGGCCGATCCCGTTCGCCGCGATGTTGTCGGCCATCGGGCTGGACAGACCGAGGACGTAGCGCGAGACGGCCAGACAGCCCAGAGCGATCCCCAGGGCCACGGCGCTGAGGGCCATGTACAGGACGTACTCGCGGGCGAGACGGCCACGGGGCCGGTCCCGGTAGGTCCAGAACCGGTTGCCGACGTAGGCGACGGTGGTCCCGGCGACGAGCGAGACCGCCTTGGCCACGAGCGGCTGGTCGTCGAGGAGGCCGGTGCCGCCGAGGTGCACGAGTGCGTTGTAGCCCCCGACGTCGACGAGCAGGCCGAACGCGCCCACCGCAGCGAAACCCGAGGCCTCCCGGCCGAGCTCGCCGGCTCGTTGCCGATCGGGCGCCGGCGGCGGCACGACGGCAGCCGGCGCCAGCCCCACCGCCGCGTATCCCCCGATGCGCTCCTGGCCGGCGGCAGGGCCCACGGCATCGACGGTCTCGTTGCGCCCCCGCACGCCGGCCACCACCGCCTCCGCCATCTCTGCACCCGTGCTCCGCGGCTCGGCCGGCAGGTACGCGGTCATCCGTGTCCTGACGAGATCCGGCCTGGCGCCACCGCCTGGACGCCCGGCACGCGCAGCGCGTCGGCGAGCCCGGTCGCGAACGCGTCGGGTCCGCTTCCTCGACCGTAGACGAACTTCGGGCGCCTCGCCCGTTCGGCCGGGGGCCCGGGCGCTCCGCGCGTCGGCCCAGAATGGCCGCCATGGGTGCTCTCCGGCCGTACGCCCTCGCGCCCACCCGCCCCCGGCACGACCTCGTCGACCGGTTGGCCGCGCGACTGGACCCGCAAACGCTGGACGGCGTCCTCGCCCGGCTCGACCGTGCCGGCGAGCGCTGCCCCGTTCCGGGCGAGGCGGCCGGGGACGGGTTCACCTGGGACGACGTCGACCGGACGGATCCGGAGTGGTGGCCGCAGGGCGTGGCCAGCCTGCGTTCGGGCCGCGTGCTGCTCGTGAGCTGGTACGGCCGGCGTCGCCGGTTCCCGCGCGCGCCGGGCTCCCGCATCTCGGTCGTCGACCCGGCCCCGCCGGACGGCCCCCGGTACCGCCACGTCCGGCTCGTCGCGCCGCGCCGCCCACTGGGGCTGCTGAGGATGGGCGCCGTCCCGGTGCACGCCGGCGGCATCGCCGTCCAGGGAGACCATCTGTACGTCGCCGACACGCTCGTCGGGGTGCGCGTCTTCCGGCTCGGGGACGTGCTGCGTACGCCCGGCGGCGACTACGTGCTCCCCCAGCTCATGGCCTTCCGGGTTCCGCTCCGGGCCGGCATCCGCCGGCTGCGCTACTCGTTCCTGTCGATCGGGCAGGTGGACGGCAGGCCGAACCTCGTCGTCGGGGAGTACCGCCGGGCGCGCGATCGCGCGCCCCGGTTGGCGCGCTATCCGCTCGACCCTGCGACCGACCTCCCGGCGGTCGACGGCGACGGCCGGTGCGGTCCGCTCGAGGTGTACGAGGGGCAGCCCCGGCGGATGCAGGGCGCGGCCGTGCACGGCCGGACGTGGTTCGTGACGGCCAGCACCGGCGAGGAGGCGAATGGAGACCTGTACGTCGGTGCGCCGGGAGCCTGGCGACGTCACCGTGGTGTGCTGCCCAACGGCCCGGAGGACCTGGCCTGGTCCCGTCCGGGAGACGAGCTCTGGTGCGTGTCGGAGCGGCCCGGTCGCCGGTGGGTCTTCCCCGTCGAGGCCGGCCGCTGGCCGGGTCCGCCCGACGCAGGAGGCCCGGCGGGATACTGACCGGCCGCCCGGCCTCAGGAGACGGTGGGCGCCGTCTCGACGTCGTGGATGGTGCCGACCCGGTCCAGCAGCTCCGACACCCGGGCCGCGGGCATCGGACGGGCGTAGTGGAAGCCCTGGGCGATGTCGCACCCCAGCGCGCGCAGCGCGTCGACGTGCTCCGGGCCCTCGACGCCCTCCGCGACGACGGTGAGGCCCAGGTTGTGGCCCAGGTCGATCGCCGTCCGCACGAGCACGGCGTCCTGCTGGCTGGTGCACATGCCGAGCACGAAGGAGCGGTCGATCTTCAGCTCGTCGACCGGCAGCCGGCGCAGGTACGCCATCGAGCTGTAGCCGGTCCCGAAGTCGTCGATCGACAGGCGGACGCCGAGATCGCGCAGCCGCTGGAGGACCTCCATGCAGCGGGCGGCGTCGCCCATGACCGCGCTCTCGGTGACCTCGAGCCGCAGCAGCGACGCGGGCACGCGGTGCTCGGCCAGCAGGCGCCGCACCATGTCGGGCAGGCCGGCGTCGAGCAGGCAGCGGGTGGACAGGTTGACCGCGACGGGCAGGACATGGCCGCCGTCGAGCCAGCGGCGCTGCTGGGCCAGCGAGATGCCGAGCACGCGCTCGGTCAGCCGCAGGATGAGGCCGGTGCCCTCCGCGACCGGGATGAAGTCGCCCGGCGGCACGAGGCCGCGGCTCGGGTGCTGCCAGCGCAGCAGCGCCTCGGCGCCCTCGATCCGCTCGCCGTCCAGCGTGTACTTGGGCTGGAAGTGCAGGAAGAGCTCGTCGTTCACCTCCAGCGCGCGGCGCAGGTCGCCGAGCACGGTGAGCCGGTTGGGGGCCGTCGCGTGCTCCTCGGGCTCGAAGACGACGGCCTCGCCCTTGAGCGCCTTGGCCGCGTACATCGCGATGTCGGCGTTGCGCAGCAGGTCCTCTGCCTCGGTGCCGTGCCACGGCGACAGCGAGATGCCGACGCTGGCCTCGACGTCGAGGACGACGTCGTCGACGTCGAACGGCTGGTGCAGCGCCTCCCGCAGCCGCTCGGCGACCGCCCGGGCCTCGGGAACGCCGTCCACCGTGGGCAGCAGGACGGCGAACTCGTCGCCGCCCAGCCGCGCCACGGTGTCGCCGTCGCGCAGGACCGACCGCATCCGCGGGCCGACCTGGCAGAGCAGGCGGTCGCCGTAGGTGTGGCCGAGGGTGTCGTTGATCTCCTTGAAGCGGTCGAGGTCGATCAGGATGAGCGCGGCCTCGCCGGACTGCCGCGCGGCTCCGGTCAGCGCCTGCTCCAGTCGGTCGCGCAGCAGCTCGCGGTTGGGCAGCCCGGTCAGGGCGTCGTGGGTGGCCTGGTGGCGGTCGCGTTCGGCCGAGGTGCGCAGCTCCTCGGTCTGGCGGCGCAGCCGCTTCGACGCCGACGCGATGAGCCGGAAGACGACGAGGTAGAAGACCGCCAGGCTGACGCCGAGAGCGACGGTCATGGTGCGCACGTCCTCGCGGACGGCCGCGGCGACCGGTGCGTAGGGCAGGTAGAGCTCGATGACGCCGTCGGGGCACTCGGCGCCGTCGAACTGCAGCGGGACGTAGACCTCGAGCAGCTGGTGGTCGCCGTCCTCGCTGCCCGCGCTGTCGTCGGCGGAGTGGGCGAAGCCGGAGACGACGTGGCCGGCGAGCGCGGCGCGCAGCTCACCCGACCCGGAGCGCCGCCCGACGACCGAGGGGTCGTCGGAGTGGTAGAGGATCGTCCCGTCGCCGCCGTACACCTTCAGCTCGACCGGGTCGAAGGCGGCCAGCGCCTGGTGCGCCCCACCGAACTCCTCGGCCGCGCCGTCGACGACCGCCTCGACGTCGACCAGGACGGCGGCGTCGAACCCGCCGGCGAGCTGCTCCTGCGTGACGTGCGGCTGGAGACCGAGACGCACGGCCATGAGGGCGGCGTCCTCGGCCTGCTGGCGTGCGCGGTCCTCGATGGCGGTGCGCAGCACCGACGACAGCACGACGCCCACCGCGACGGTGAGGAGCAGGCTGATCACGCCGAACCGCGCCAGCAGACTGGTGCCCCGCATCCCGCGGAGAAGCTTCATACCCTTTCGATCGGATGCGGGCCGGAAATCCTTGAATTCTCGGATTCACCCACCCCGGCGGGGTGAGGCGCGGCGCCGGCGCAGACACGCATCGCCCCGCCGGGCTCACGCACGGTGCGGACACGCAGAAGGAGAGTTCCGGAACGCCTCCGGTACGCTCCTGGCCGGGCCCTTGGTCCCTGGGGAAGCGCCCGGCAGCCCGCGACGATCACCGCATGAGCGAGATCCGTTCCTCCCGTGAGCCCGACCAGGGGCCGGAGACGGAGCCGCTGCCGCCACTTCCCACGGCACCTGCCCCGGCCGGTCCCGCAGCCGGCGTCGAACCGCTGCGGCTGTCCCCGCTCCTCCCCCGCCGGCAGACGCCGTGGCTGCTGGTCGAGGTGGACGGATCCGCCGCGACTCACGGCGGACTCGTCTGGGCCCTCCGGGAGGCCGCCCGCCGGGAGGCCACCGTGGTGGCGGTCTGCGTGCTCGACGAGCTCTCAGGGAGCCCGCTCGAGGGCGCCACCCGTGTCCTGGCCCGCGAGCACCTGGCGGCCCAGGACCGTCTCGAGGCCCAGGTGCTCCGTGCGATCGCGGAGACGGGTGTGCACGGGCGCACCCGGACCGCCGTCCTCGGCCGGCCGGTGTTCGAGGCGCTCACCGCGGCGACGCGCGGGGCCGACCTCGTCGTGGTCGCCGCCCACGGCAAGACGCTGCTGCGACCCGCGATCCCCCGTCCGCCGACCCGTCGCCTGGCACGTGGCGCCTGACCTCCGCGACCCCAGCCCCTTCCACCCCGCTCCCCGCTCATCCCGGGACCGCTTCCGGATCCCGGCCGGGACTCCTACCGTCGGGCCGTGACCCCGCCCGATCTCCCGGACCCGGCCCCCTCCGCCGGTCCAGCGGCCGTCGACGTCCTCGTGGCGCCGGTGCTGGCCGCCGCCGTCCGGGCCGCGGCGTCGGGCGGCCGGCTCGAGGCGACCCTGCACGACATCGTCGCCGCCGCGGTCCGACACGTGGACGCCGGCTACGGAGCCATCGGCGTGCTGACGCCCGACGGCCGTCGGCTGGACCGGTTCGTGATCGTGGGGATGGGACCCGACGACCGGGAGCGCATCGGCCGCCTGCCCACCGGGCGCGGCATCCTCGGGCTGCTCATCGCGGAGCCCGCGGCGCTGCGGCTCGACGACCTCGGCGGGCATCCCGGGTCCGTGGGCTTCCCTCCGGGCCATCCGCCGATGCGGTCCTTCCTCGGAGTACCCCTCCGTGTCGGCGAGGCGGTGTTCGGCAACCTCTACCTCACCGAGAAACGCACCGGCGGCTCCTTCACCGAGGCCGACGTCGAGATCGTCCAGGCGCTCGCCGCCGTGGCCGGGATGGCGATCGAGAACGCCCAGCACGCCGAGCGCGCCGACACCCGTCGCCGATGGGGGCAGGCCGCCAGGGAGCTGGCCACCGCCCTGCTGTCGGGCGCCGATCCCGATGACGTGTTCCGGGTGGTGTGCGACCAGGTCGCGGAGCTGACCTCCGCGGACATGGCCGGCGTGCTCGCACCGAGCCACGACCACGACGGATCGCTGACCGTGGTGACCGCGGTGGGCGTGTCCGCCGGCGACTACGAGGGCGTGCGGCTGCCCCTCACCGGGACCTACCTCGGTGCGCTGTACGAGGCCGGCCAGCCCCGTGCCATGGAGGACATCAGCACGATGCCCGTCATGGGTCGGCGGGCAGCGGTGGTCGTGGAACTGACTGCCGTCTTCGGTCCGGGGATGATCGTCCCGCTGGGCAACGGCCCCGGCCGGGGGCTCCTGGCGGTGCTGCGCCTGGCCGGCCGCGAGCCCTTCACCGCCGAGGAGCTCGACCTGTTGGCGGACTTCGCCACCCAGGCCGCGGTCGTCCTCGAGCTGGCCCGCGCCCAGCAGCGGGAGCGGCGGCTGCAGGTGCAGGCCGACCGCGACCGCATCGCCCGCGATCTGCACGACCACGTCGTCCAGCGGATCTTCGCCACCGCCTTGTCGCTGGACCGGCTCGGCCGCACGCTGGAGCCCGAGCACGCCGACGTCGCCGCCCGGCTGGCCCGCAGCGTCGACGAGCTCGACGGCACGATGGCCGAGATCCGGACGGCCATCTTCGAGCTGCACGAGCAGGAGGCCGCGGGCGCGGCGAACTCCCGGCACAGGCTGGCCGACGTCGTCCACCGCGTGACCGAGGGACAGACCCTGCAGCGCGACGTCCGATTCCGCGGCCCGATCGACGAGCTGCCCCACGAGCTGCTCCCCGAACTGGTGGCCGTGGTCCGCGAGCTGGTCACCAACGTCGTCCGGCACGCGTCGGCGACCCGCGCGACCGTGACCGTGACCGTCGGCGTCGAGGTGTCCGTGGCCGTGGTCGACGACGGGCTGGGGTTGCCACCGGTCACCGTCCGCAGCGGGCTGGCCAATCTCGCGGAACGGGCCGAGCGCCGCGGGGGCCGGCTGACGATCTCGACCGGTCCATCCGGGACCGAGGTCTGCTGGGCGGTGCCGCGACCCGCGGAACGGTGATGCCGGTCAGTCGTCGGCGCGGTCGCGCAGCTCGGTGGCCAGGATCGCGGCCTGCGTGCGCCGCTCCAGCCCCAGCTTGGCCAGCAGGTGGCTGGTGTAGTTCTTCACCGTCTTCTCCGCCAGGCCCATGCGCTCGCCGATCTGCCGGTTGGTCAGGCCCTCGCCGATCAGCCGGAGGACGGTGCGCTCCTGGTCGGTCAGCATCCCCAGCCGGCTCGCACCGGGGCCGGCCGGCGCAGAACGGCGCGGCAGTGCCGGGCCCACGTCGTCGAACAGCCTGCCCCCGGCGGCGACGGTCCGGACCGCCGAGACGAGCGCCGGGCCGCGGACCTGCTTGAGGAGGAACCCCGACGCCCCCGCCCGGACCGCCGCGTCCAGCGCGGCGGGCTCGGAGAAGCTGGTCAGCACCAGGCAGCGCACCCCGGGCACCCGGTCCAGCAGGTCGCGGCAGAGGTCGGCGCCGTCGCCGTCAGGCAGGCGCATGTCGAGCACGACGACGTCGGGACGGACGGCGGGTACCCGCGCGAGCGCGTCCGCCGCGGAGCCGGCCTCACCCGCCACGGTGATGCCCGGATCGTCCTCGAGCAGCTCGCTCACGCCGCGGCGGACGACCTCGTGGTCGTCGACCAGGAACACGCGCACGGGCAGGGGAACGGGCTGCACGCCACCGGCCTCCTCGCCACACGCCAGATTCCCCCCGGCGGCCTTCAGGTCCGGCGAGCCTAGGGGCTGCGCGGTCGCTCCGGTACCGGAATGGTCACGCCGGGAGCAGCAGCGCCGCGTACAGGGTGAGGCCCGGCCCGAAGGCCATCGCCACCACCGGTCCGTCGACGCCGGCGAGCTCCTCCAGCACGAGCAGCACGGTGGCCGACGAGCAGTTGCCGTGCTCGGCCAGCACGCGGCGCGAGGCGGCCATCTGCGTCTCCGACAGGCCCAGCTCGTCCCGGACGACGTCGAGGATCCGCGGGCCGCCCGGGTGCACGGCCCAGCCGGCGACGTCCTCGGTCCGGAGCCCGGCCCCGGCCAACAGCTCGTCGACGACGTCCCCGACGTGGCGGGCGAGGACGTCGGGCACGCGCGGCGACAGCCCCATGCGGAAGCCCAGGTCGGTGACGTCCCAGGTCATGTGGTCGGCGGTCGACGGGTCGGTCCGCGCCACGATCGAGGCCACCCGCCGACCGCGGGAGGCGCCGGGCTCGACGACCACGGCGGCGGCGGCGTCGGAGAACAGGGCGTGGGCCACGACCTGCTCGAGGTCGGCCTGTGCCGGCTGGACGTGCAGGCTGGTCAGCTCGCAGCAGAGCAGGACCGCGGGCCGGGACCGGGCGGCGACGAAGTCGCTGACGGCGGCCAGCCCCGGGACGGCGGCGTAGCAGCCCATGTGTCCCACCAGCAGCCGCTGCAGACCCGGCGGCATGCCGAGGTCGCTGGCCAGCCGGATGTCCAGTCCGGGCGTCGCGTACCCGGTGCAGGTCGCGACGGCGAACAGGCCCACGTCACCGGGAGCGAGCCCGGCCGCGTCCAGCGCACCGGCGACCGCCTGCTTGCCCAGCGGCAGCGCCTCGAGGATGAACCGCTCCATCCGGGCGCCGGTGCCCCAGCGCGACACGTCCTCGTCGACCGGGTTGACCACGGCGTGCCGCCGTTGCGCCCCGGCGGCGCGGAACACCCGCTCGGCCGCGCGCACCCCGGCGTACTGGGCGGCGAAGAACCCGTCCCAGACCTGCCCCTGCTCGTAGGTCGCCGGCAGCGCGTGCCCGGCGCCGGTCACGACAGCGGCCGTCACCGGCCGCCCACCAGCGGAGTCCCGATCATGCCCTGACCGTACGTGCGGACCCGGACGTGTGCCTCCCGGTGGCGCCCTGCCGATCTCACCGCCGGGTGCCGTACCCGGCGAAGACGACGGCGGTGGACCGCACCGGCCTCATCCGGACGACGGCCCGGCGACCGCGCCGCCAGGCGACGAGGTCGCGCACCGAGGGCCGCAGCCCCACCAGCCGCAGGTCGATCCCGGCGTGGTCGGCGGCGGCCAGCAGCCGCCGCCGGTCGACGAAGAGCGCCGGGTCGTGGATGCCCGGGGGCGGTCCGCCC
>DATHAK010000266.1:0-14205 GCA_035296685.1 Blastococcus sp. | reverse complement strand
GCTGGAAGCTCGTCCACCGTCATGCGGACGCGATCACCGCCGCTCGTTCGATTCAATCCGTCGTGCAGTAGGGCTAGGACGTCTCATAGGCCGCACGTGCACCAGGTCGCCGCTCGGCCCCTCGGCAGCGCCGACGGTCTGTCAAGCCGCCATCAGGGCACCCCGGGCCGGTCAGCCGCCGAGGTAGGCCAGTGCTAGCCGGATCGGGCCCGCGCTGAGCTCGAGACCGGGCGGACCTTGACGCCGCCGTAGCGCGGGCATGGACCACGGCTGGCTGCTCAGGCGGAGTTCGATCGTCGGCGGCGTCACGCGGACCTCGCGGACGAGGACCGGCAACGTGTCGGGCAGGGGCGGGGACGACAGCGGCAGCGTCCGCGCGATCACCGGCCGGGGGGCCACCGGCCGGTCGGCCGGCATCGGAGCCGCCTGTCGGAGGTCGGCCAGCAGGTCGTCCTGGAACGAGCCCGGGCGCTCGACGGCGGGGCGGCTGCGGTCAGCGGTCATGGAAGGATCCTTTCGGTGGCGGCGAGTACCTCGTCGGCGAGCGCCATGAAGGCCTGCGCCACGGGGGAAGCAGGCTGGGAGAGAACCACGGGGAGCTTGACCAACGTGCTGGTCGGAACCCGGCGCGACATCGGGATGCGCGTCTCGAGAAGCGGCAGGTCGCTTCTGTGCAGGGCGCCGGCGACCTGCCGGGCGGCGCCGCCGTGCTGGTCCCAGACGGCGCAGGCGACTCCGACGAGCACGGCGGAGGTGTTCTCGTATGCCCGGTGCTGCTCGAGGAAGGCGGCGACCCGGGCAGCGCCCAGGGCCGAGCCAGGGTCGCTGGTGAAGACCGTGAGCACGCTGTCGGCGGCGCAGACGGCCGCAAGGGTGAGGCCGCTGAGGTCGCCACGGGTGTCCAGGACGATGTGGTCGTAGTCGCCCAACAGTGGCCTCAGCAGCCGCCGGACGCTGGTCACCAGGCCGCCACTGGCCGACAGTTCGGCAGCCGTTGTCTCCAGGGAGGGATGGGCTGGCAACAGGTCGAGCCCGGGGACGACGTCGTGGCGGATCACGGTCCGCACCTCGGCAGCGGGGTCGTCCAGGAGGCCGGCCAGACTGTCCTCCCGCCCCTTGGCCACGACGCCGAACGCGCGTCCCAGGCTGTCCTGCGGATCGACGTCGACAACGAGCACCCGGCCGTGCCGGCTCAGGGCGGCCGCCACATTCGCGGCCGTCGTGGTCTTGCCGACGCCGCCCTTCGAGGAGCACACAGCCAGGCGCATGGCGGGGATGGTGGCCTACCACGGGCATCCCATAGCGCAGGAAGGGCCGGGATGTCGCGGCGGCGTGCACCCTCCGTCTCAGTGATCCCACGGGCCCCCTGCGCCCGTGGCCGAGCTGAGAAGCCGGCGTTCGCGGCAACGCCATGAGTTCGCTCGTCGTGGGGGCAATTCCGTTCACTCGACGAGTCCAGGAACACCGCAGTCCTGGCGGAACCGACGCGTCCTCAAAGCGTTTGCTCGACGAGGCCAAACAGGCGGGCGGCCTGCTGGTTGGTGAGGCCGGTGGCGTCTCGGGTGACAGTGTTGCCGACGTCGTGACGGGTGGCGCGATGTCGGTTCTTGGCGCCGGGTGGGCGTCCCGGTCCCGGGAGGCTGGGTTTAGGTGCACTGGCCGGCTGACCGGTCTTCGGGCGCAGGTGGCGAAACCTGGCGGCTCCTGTTTCAACCTCGTCGGTCTCGCGGCCATGATCTTCAACTTCAACTACTTGTCGACCAGGCTGCACTCACACGCATCGTGACGTTGTCCGCGCGGGTGTCGGGTCGCAATTGGGGAAGGACCCGAACACTACGTTGGGGGTGGAGGAGACCAATGCAACGCAAGGAATGGACGCGGCCCGAGAGTCTGCATGGGCGGTCGAAGGCGACGCGGATGTCGTAGCGGTCGATACGACGTGGGGCGAATTGCAGCGGCTGGAAGCGGCGACAGGTGTCCGCACCGTCGGGGAGCTGGAACTCGCCGAGCTGGTTGGGGACGGAGCCGTCGTGGTCGACTGCCGAACGGTCGGATCCTTCCGAGGGCGCACGATCCCTCACTCGATCCACATTCCGCACGACGAGATCGTCGAGCGGCTGGGCGAGCTCGACCCCGGTCAGCTGTCGATCTTGTTCTGCAACGGGCCTCAGTGTCCGCAGTCGCCGCAGGCGATCCGGCAGCTGGTGGAGGCGGGATATCCCGCCCAGGCGTTGGTGTACTACCGCGGTGGCATGCACGATTGGGTGACCATGTCGATGCCGACGCACCCGCGCGAGGACTGAACGCAGACTCCGCTCCTGTGCTTTCTACGTCGACCCGGACGGCCCGTGACGTTGCTGCTTAGTTGCCCGCAGCGCGGAACTGGTCGACGACGCTCTGAGCGATTCGGCCCTGAGCCGACACCTCGATCTTGTTCGACTTGGCCCACTCGCGAACAGCCTGCGGACTGGCATCGCTCTTGCTCGAAGATCGCGTAGGCATGATGGCGCGGGGAGTACGGCCGCCGACCTTGCGGGCAGCAGTGGTGTAACGAGTCAGCGCCTCGCGGAGTTCGGCGGCGTTCTGGTTGGTGAGGTCGATCTCGTAATCACGGCGGTCCAGGCTGAACCGAACGGTCTCGCCAGCACCGTTCTCGATCCGGGTGTCGTCGAGGTCGTCGACGAGGTGAACGATGGTCCTCTGCGCCATGCTTGTGCTCCTTACCGCGGGGATTTGTCTCCAAAGCTACACAATAGTCCGGGGATAGCCTTCAGGTTATCCCGATTACGGGTGATGCGCTGAGAAGCCCTCGAACCCGCATAGCAGTCTCAAGTCTCGCCCTTAGGCATCCTCAATGGGCGAGCCTTGGCCAAACCGCTGTATGCATTACTTTGATATGCTGGCTGACGTTCCGCACATGCTCGGGGATACGACTATCCAGCAGCTCCTAGCAGACTCCTTGGTGGACTATCAAAGGGTAGGTCAGCGAGGAACCGCGCCGCCAAGCCGTCGCCGGTCAGCGGTAGGCCGCCGCGAGGAGGCCCACCTCGCACCTGGACAGCCGGGTGCCCGGCTGCGCTTCGGGGACGCGCACCCGCGCCGGACGGTGAGTCTTCGACCTCGCCGACGCGGGCCGCGGCTCGTGGCTCGGCCGGGCACCGGAAAGACCCTCGCACAGCATCGGGAGCCGGCGTCCCGGTTGTCCACAGCCCGGACGGCACGGTCATCGGCCGTTGCGCTCGCCGGGCGGTCAGGTCGTGGCCGGCGGCCAAGCGAGGGCCGCGCGGCGGCCGGGCTGATGTTGCTGTTCGTGCGCATCGAGACGATGACGTCAAGGACCCGGAGCGGTGCGACCGAGGTGGGGACTCCGGCCGCGGCGCGCTGAGTCTCCAGATGCGCGGACAGCACGCCGTCCTGCTCGCCGAACAGCGGCCGAACTCAGCTCCAGACCTTCGGTGGAGGCCCAGTCGTACACCGGTATGAGCTTGGGCCGTTTCCGGGCGAGCAGCTTGTTGACGGTCACCAGCCCATCCCCTTCGGGGCATGCAGTAGGTGCCAGACCTGGGCATCGGAGCCGGGGGCGAGCAGCTTGGCCGCGCCCGGGTCCCCGATGCTCACGTCCGCCGGGACCCGCGAGGTGGTGCGCGACCGCACGGCCCAACTCCCCTTCCGGCAGCTCCAGCCCGACCTCGGTGGGGACTCCGACCTGGAGCAGTTGGACGGCGAACAGGTCATCGGTGGTGATGCGGTCGGCGACCTCCGGCCCATCTCCTCCGCCGGCGAGCAGCTCGAAGAAGCCTCCGGTGTAGCTGAGCATCGAGCCGGCCGGCCGGTCGGTGCCGAAATAGGGCGCCGGTCCGCGACCGACTGCGGGTCGTCGACGAGCGCGAGCAGCTGGCCTGGGTGGGGATCTGCGGCCTGGGTGGTGAGTCTGCGGGGCCTGGATCTGGGGTGACGATGCACTCGCCGGGAGCGGACATGCCATGTCGCGCATCCTCACCGGCGGGAACGTGTGGCCCGCCATCAGGGGGCTGCTGCAGACGACGGGGCCCCGGTTGGTCCCGGTCGCATTTCTCGGGTCCGACGCCTCCGATCCGCTGGCAGAAATCGGGCAGGGCACCTGCTGGTCTGTGATGCCGGCCGGCTCGCGCGGCGGTCGGGGTCGACCAGTGCCGGCGCGCTCCAGGCGATTCTGGGCCGCGGCGTGGAGGTGCGGTCCGCGCATGCGCGTCAGCGGGCCTCTTCGAGCAGTTGGCTAACGAAGTCTTCGTCGAGCCCGGACGCTTGCCGCAGCTCGACAGCGGTGAGGCCGTGACGACGGGCGCGCGCGAGGAGGTGCGCCATCGTTTTCCGTTGGCCGCTGGGGTCCGCCAGATACTCGCAAGCGGCGATCCGGACGGCGGTGAAGGCCGCCGCTCGTCGTTGGGGGTCAAGCTCCTCGGGGGATGACTGTGCTGGCAGGCTCACATCGGCTCCGTGGTGCTCATCGTGGGCGGCTCGGGGCTGCGGGGAGCCGGTGTTGGTTGGTCGCCTGGCCGGCTTCCCGCCCGCATCGATGACGGTGCACGGATTGCTGTCAGCAGTCGAACACGCGTGTGCACGCCGATCTGCACAAGTTGTGGACAAGTCCGTGGACAAGAGCGTCTCGCCATGTGGAGACAACCGGGCTTTGGGTGTGGATCGCGGTTGGGGGTGAGCGCCCGGCCAGCCTGTGGACGGTCGCGCGGCTATGGACAGGAGAGAGGGTTCTGCGAATGCGGCGCCGCTCTGGAGAAGGCTCGTGAGAAATCAATACGACGGTCTCGGACGCCAGGGAAGCGGTGGGCGGGGTCGATGACGTCCTCGGCACCGCTCGCGGCGCGTCAAGCGAGCAGGCGGCGTCAGTCCCTTCATCACCGTCACTGACGAATGCGGGAATGCTGGGCCACGGCGGCACGATCTTGAAGCAGCGTCACCGGGCGGATCGATCAAGCGCTGTTGGCGTCATGGAGGCCTATCTGCACGGCGTCTGCACCCCGCAAGGGTCGACGACCTAGTCCGGGCGCTGGGCGCTGGCATCTTTGAGTCAGACGTCAGCCGGATCTGCGCTGACCTCGATGAGGAGATCGCCGCCTGCGAACCGTCCGCTGGCCGAGCAGGCCGTGCCTACGTGTCCCTGGACGCGACCTACCGCAAGCCGCGGGACAAGCCGCGGCGCTCGGCGGCGACCCGGGTGGCAATGACAACGGTCCGGGAGACAACCCGCCGTTACATCATCCGGCGGGACGTCATCCCTTCACGCACCGCGGTGGCCACCACGTCGACGGCTCGCCCTTCGTGGATTTTAAGGGGTGAAGCAGCGCGGGCGACCTGAACTCGTTGCAACTTCCCTGGCGGCTCGCCGTTCATCCGGCAGACGGTGGACTCAAACGTCTCCTCTGCGCCGCCTGTGTATTCAACCGCGGTTCTGGGCATGCACGATGCCCCGTCGGGTGGACGACGGGCTCGGCCGAGGCCCGGCGCATGAAGAGGGGGCGACTCGGATGACAGACACCGAGCGGCGGCAGCTTGCCGACATTGAACGCATGTTGAGGACGGAGTCGCCAGATCTGGCCAAGTTGTTGTCGGGTACGTCGGGGCCTGGCTCTGGAACCGGCCGCACATGCTGGTGGATCGGAGGGCCGGTCGCGATAGTCAGTCTTGCGTTGCTCTCCCTGGGCGCGGCGCTGGGACAGGCCGGACTGGCCATCTTCGCGATCTGCCCTGCCGCCACCTTCTCGCTACTCACGCTGTGGGAACGACGCCGGACGCGCCGGGTACGGACGGGCGCCGCTGGCTCCGGTCATTCGGCGGCGTGAATAGCACGCTCCCTGCTGCTTGGAGACGGTGGCGCGCGCGACGGAGACTTGTCGCGGTGTCAGGGATCTCCGTGCCGGCGGGTGCGGGGACGTCCACCGGCCAGGCGCTATTCGGGCGGGTCATCGGTCCACGGGCAGGCACGCCCGACCAAGATCGATTACTTGACCCGCTGACCTGGCTGATCGTGCGCGGCTGGGCCGCCGGCGGGACCGTGACCGCGGAGGTCGGGCCGGCGTTCGTCGACCGGCTGCGTCCGACGCCCTGATCGCGGGCCGGCTGCTGCGACCTAGGGGATCCGGGTCCGACGCATGTAGGCACTCGGCTGTGACGCTGACGCACGGGCCTTATGCGTCGGCGCCGCAGCCGTGCAGCAACGGCGCGCCGGCCGCGACGGAGGGCTGCAGCTGACCCTGGACCCGCCTACCGACGCGTGGACTGTCCCGCCGGGCGCGCCGCAGGTCACGCGCTGTTCGGCCGGCCCGTCAACTTGTCCCGCAGCCGGTCCACGAGACCGACGCCGGGCCCGACCGTCTTGTGGAACAGCGCACTGTGTAGGGCGGACGGGTGGGGGCGGGTCGGGGCTGCCTTCTTCGCGGCTTCGACCTTCCTGCCCAGCTCGACCAGCTGCTCGCGGGACAACTGAGCACGCAGCAGGGGAACTGGTCGCTCTCCTCGTCCGAGACGTGGTCACGCAGTACCTGTTCCAGGCGTCCGGGTCTCTCGAGGAACCGCGCGTCCGAGGCGCCGACGTCCTCGAGCTCCTTCATGACCTCCACGAGTTGCTGGTGCTCCGCGGTGTCGTGCTGGACCATGCTCTCGCCGTCGGGCAGGCGGTCCCGCATGGCCGGGTAGATGTGCATCTCCTCGGAAGTCGGCAGGACAGCGGCGTTCGATGACTCCCACCAGCCGCGCGCTGCCGAACAGGTCCGTCCACTCCTGGGGCCGGGCCGGGCCGGGCCGGGCCAGGCCAGGCCGATCGAGTCGACGCCGTGGGAGAGCAGCTCCGCAGCCTCCTCATAGGGATGGCTGCACGAGAGATATGTGCGGAGCCGGTCCAGTGACGGCTGGACGGGAAACAAGGCCCAGTAGGGAACACGGCCGCTGCGCAACGCGGAAGTCGGGTCGTGGAGAACGAACGATTCCACGAGCAGACGGCCGGTAGGCAGCCCCCGATCGGCATACCAGTTGCGGTAGAGGTCGCCGACAGGACCGCTGAGCTCATCCGGCTGGTCGATGACCAGTTCGCGGACATGGTGGCCGTGGGCAGCCGCCCAGAGGCGGGTGTCGTCCAACAGCTCCCTGGCCAGACCCCACTCGGCCTCGGGTGCGTCGGTGTCCGGTGACGGCCGATTCCTTCGGCCTCGGGCCGCATCGTGGCGGCGGAGGAAGGCGCTGACGCGGGCCCACCGGACAAGTACTCCTCGGTCGTGGCTCCGCCGTGTTCTGGTAGGTCGTCACGAGCTCCTCGGGGCACAGGCAACCCTCGGGTCGCCGTACCACCGACAGGAGGTCGTCGGAAGCTGAGTTGGCCGGGACGCTAGAGGGACGGGGGCGCAACAGACTTTGGCGGTCTGTCCCCGCCTCCCAGGCTCAGCCGCGAAGCCTGCTGATGAGCAGCTTCTTGCCCTCTTCGGCGCCCTTACGACTCTCGTTCTGGGCGCGGCGGAAGAACTCGGCGAGCTCCGTGTCGCCGTCCCGCTCGGCATCCTGGACGTAGGTCTCCAGCCGCAAGGCGTTGCTCAGGCACGCCTCCGTGAACCAGATGATGTTGTAGTCCTTGTCCTTGGTGCCGGTGACGTTCCCGGTTTCGCTGCCGCTGGTCATGGCGCTTCTCCTGTTCACTTAAGAGGGTCGCTGTCAACGGTGGGCCGGTGCCCCGACGAACTCTGCTGCGGCTCCGACGTCCTCAGTCCAGCGCATCCACCGAGTCGCCGCCACATAGAGGGGCCGGTGATGTTTCGGGAGCGTCCACGCAGGCCCGTGCACCAGAATCTGGGGAGTGGGCCAGCGGGGCGGTGGCCGGGGCACGGAGTCGTTGATCTCGTGACAGGGGCTGAAGGCCGGGGACAAGCCGCCGGCGTTGGTGCAGCTGTCCGTCAGTCGCGGCTGGGTTCCTCCGTCGACCGGGCGAGATCAGGGACGGGAGGGCCGGGCGCCGGGGTAGGAGCGGTCGGGTCGGTCGGGGTCGGCAGCGGCGAGGGCGCCGGCGGAGGCACGGGGTCGATCGGCGAGGGCGACGGGGGCTGTGGCGGAGGGATCGGCGGTGACGTCATGGATCGACGCTAGCCCCGGGTGGCGGAGCCGTGGGCGCGGATCCTTCGGACCGTTAACCGGCGGGACATCGGGGTAGGGCGAAGCGGTCATGTGTGCCGGGGCTCTGCCTGGAGATGTCGGAGCCCGGCGGGGAGGCAGTCGATGTCATCGGACCGGAGGCTGTTCGCGGATCGGCGAGAGGCGGGGCGGGTCCTCGCCGGCCGCCTGGCGGAGTACGCGCAGGATGACCTCGTCGTGTTGGGGCTGCCACGCGGGGGAGTGCCGGTCGCCGCCGAGGTCGCGGCCGGGATCGGCGGGACGCCAGCGGGGAACGTCTACCGCGAGTCGCCCGCTGTGGTGGCGCCCGGAGCTGCGTCAGGCAGCAGCTTCTCCCAGTTCTGTGTCGACCTTCGCCTCGCAGAGCTCGACGATCGCAGCCGCCCAGCGGTCGTGCAGGGCGTTCAGCCTCGCCATCGCCGCCTCGTACACCTGCTGGACCGGCTCTTCCCCGGCTTCCTCGGCGTCGGACCCGGCAGCGGCGACCTCGGCGCCGGGTGCCGAAGCGGCGTTCTCGGCAGCGGGCTGTGGAGCGGCCATCTCGGTGTCCCGTCCGGGAGCGGCGGTCTCGGCGTCGGGTGTGGGAGCGCCAGTCTCCGCGTCGGGTGCCGCGATGACCGCGGCCGAGACGCGGGGCATGGCCGCGGCGGGAACGCGCGGGATGGCCTGGGTCTGCGCATCAGTGCTCACGTGGGTGGTCATCGGCGGTCCTGCGACACGACGTGACCGTTCGCACAGTCTCTTTCCCTGCGTTCCGCTGGGGACGGATCTATAGACCGGCACCACCACCCGTGACGGTGTACTACGCGGCTACACCCGTTCACCCGACTGGGTACGCGGCAGTACGTTTTGATCTTCGGCCTTGCCAGGGTTCTTCGACAGGCGCACCGTTCCGCGGGTGCGATCCAGCAGCGGGGTTCTCGTTGCGGCTCACGCCGTCCGTTAGCGATTGCACCGCGCATGGTTGCGCGCACCAAGATCTTTGCCTGTGAGGGGATGACAAGATGGAGACCTGGCTCATCGTCGTGATCGTGATTGCCGTCGTGGTCGTTTTGGCGCTGATCGGGCTCGTTATGGCCAAGCGTGGACGCGCAGGGGGAGAACGTAAGCGCGAGCAGGCACGCGAGCACCTGCACGAGGCCCAGCTTCGCGGGACCCGCGCGGACAAGGAACAGGCCCTCGCCGAGGAGCAGGCCGCCCGCGCGCGCCGGGAACGCGCCGAGGTCGAGGAACGCGCGGCGCAGGCCGAGCGAGAAGCAGAGGAGCGTGCCGGGCGCGCGCACGAGGACCGCTCGGCAGCTCAGGAGCTGAGGGCCAAGGCCGAGAGCCTCGACCCTCGCCTGCAGCACGGCGACACTGCCCCTGTTCGCCGGCAGGATGCCGTGGCCGCCGAGGAGCCCGTCCGCCGCGACGACACCGGCGAGAGCGGAACCATCCGGCGCTGAACTCAGGCTTGTGCGGCGGGTCGCCTGGCATCGTGGACGTCGCGGCATGAAACTGGCGCCGGTACGGCCAACAGTCCGGCGGTAGCTCGCTCGAGGTGCTCGTATCAGGCCGACGACGAGTTGCTGCGCCAGGTCCCGAGCGGCATTTGGCCCCAGGGTCCAACCGCAGGACCCCCGCGCGCGACCGGGCGGAGACGAGCTTGAGACGCCACTTAGGACGGCGCGGGCGACCAGCACGAACTGTCGCAGCAGCTGGTAGTCGTCCTCGTCGCCGACCCTGGCGTAGTCGCCGGCCGACAGTGGCCGGACCCCGGGTCGCTCGACGGCGTTGACCTGCGCGACCGAGGGCCCGGTGAGGATTAGGCGATCGGTGAGGGTCGTGCCGTCGTGCTCGCGCACCAGTGACCGGGGGAGGGTCAGGGGCGGTCCGCCCGCGCGGGTGCTGTCCGACGCCCAAGGATGCCCACCCTCGTGGAGCTTGCCCCAGAAAGGTCAGTGACCTGCACATGAGTTAAGGCGCCCAACGGCGCAGCGGCATCACGGACGCCGCGCAGGTTGGATGAAGCAGCGATGCTCAGTTGCCCGGGGGTGCGGCTTGGTAGGCGCCTGCCGTGCCGCGCTCGCCAGCCGGGCGGCGCGCCCGGGCCCGCTCAAGGTTCTCCTGATGACGGGCGAAGAAGACTGTCCCGATCAGGAAGAGCCCGGAGAGGATGAGCACCACGGCGGTGAAGGCGTTTACGAACGGCAGGTCCACCCCTACCAGGGTGAGGACGCCGAGCGCGACCAGCACGAGGGCAATTAGCGCCGCCCCGGTGGCGCGCCACGGGCTCTTGCCGACCTCCTCGACGCCCTCCTGTGCCTTGTCCTTGGCGTAGTTCACCGGCTTCTTCGCCCAGGAGAACCTAGTGGCCAACACCGCCAGGCCGGCGGCGACCAGCACGAAGCCGGGGCCGGGCAACGCGAGCAGGGCGATGCCGGCGAGGGTCAGCAGGCCGCCGAGGGCGGCGATCGCTGCTGTCTTCACCTCTGGGTCGTGCCCACCTCGTCACGCCTTTATGCGGCTCCGCCGGCCCCGTGTCGCTTCCGCGAGCAGCCTCAGCCGCTTAACCCGCCACGGCCATCGTCTGTGACCACGCGGCTTCGACCCGCTCACTAGCCTCAACGCTTGTCCGCTAAACCGTGGCGAGCCCTCGGGCGGCGAGCAATGTGGCGGCCAGGACGGCGACGCCGACCCAGATCACCAGCAGGCCGACGCCGACGCTCAGCCCGGTGACAACGACGAAGCCCACGACCACCGGGAAGCTGACCAGGGCGTAGCCGTTGTCGACGCCGAGCTGGCGCAACCGGCTCGTGGGGCGGGGGAGCGGCGGGGTTGGCGCGGCGGGGAACATGGTCGGGAGAACGGCGGTGTCGGTGATCATGCCGGTCGAGTCGGTGCCGGGCGGCGCCGGTACTCATCCCGGGCTGGCCAAAGACGATCGGGCTGACCCGACCGTCGGGTACGTGTCATCTCAGGACCGCATGCTCGTGGCCCCCGCCGACGAAGTCCAGCCGCCCTGACCCGTCGGGGGGCGCCAGTAGGGTCGGTAGGAGCTGAGCATGCCGCCGTCGTTGTGCGCCTGCGCCACGGGCGTGCCGGCGGGATGGAGCAACTCGTGCGCCTGCGCGCCACCGTGGTCGCCGGGGTCCTGTTGGTCGGCGGATGCACGTCCAGCGCATCCGGGCGGAACGAGCCGCGCAGCGACGCGCAGGCGGCGACTTCGGCCCCGGACGCGGCGTTCACGCTCGCCGCGGACGCCGAGGCGGTGACCGCGGCCCTCGCCATGAGCCGCGCCCTCTTCGACGCGGCGGACGTGGCGGTGGTGGCGCGGGACGGCGATGCCGCGGGCGTCCTGCTGGCCGCGTCTGCAGCCGTCGGCCTGGGCGTTCCCCTGCTGCTGCAGCCGGCCGCCGGAGACCCGGCCGACGAGCTGGCCACCGAACTGGCCCGGCTGAGGACGACGACCGTGCTCGCCGTGGGGGGCGCCGAGGTCGTCCCGGCGGAGGGGGCCGTCGTGGCCGTCCCAGCGGCGCCGGACGCGGTGGCGTCGGCGGCGGGCTTGGAGTGGTCCGCGATTGAGTCGACGCCGGAGGACGGGTTGGCCGCCGCGGTCGCCGCACTGGACGGGGAGGCTCCCGTCGCCCTGCAGCCGGAGGGAGGCGCGGCCCCCGAGGGCAGGACGGGCGGGGATCCGGGTGACGTGCCTGGCGTGACCCGTGCACCGGCGCTGACCGGGACGCTCGTCCTCGCGGAGGAAGGCGTGGAGTCACTCGCCGGGATCGCCACCGCGCGCGCTGCGGGCGCCCGCGTCGTGCTGGCCGGCGGCGACACCGACCCGCGCGCTTCAGGCAACGTGATTGAGGCGTTGTCGGAGGACCGGCCGGAGTCCGTCGTCGTGCTGGGGGCCGCCTTCGGCCTCGAGGAGGGGCTCGAGTGGAAGCTCGCGACGGCCGCCACGGGCACCCAATTGCCCGGCGGAGGCCAGCTGCTCTTCCCGGGCCGCATGCTGGTCGCGCTGTACGGCCATCCGGGCACGGGCGCTCTCGGCGTGATGGGGGAGCAGCCCCTCGACACGGCGATCGAGCGGGCACGAGTCCAAGCCGCTCTCTACGAGCCGCTGACCGACGCCACGGTCGTGCCGGCGTTCGAAATCATCGCCACCGTGGCGTCGTCGTCCGCCGGTGCCGACGGCAACTACTCGGCCGAGGCCGATCCGCAGGTCCTGCGGCCGTGGGTGGAGGCAGCCCGGGAGGCAGGGCTGTACGTCGTGCTTGACCTCCAGCCGGGGCGCACGGACTTCGTCTCCCAGGCCGAGCAGTACCGCTCCCTGCTGGAGCTGCCGCACGTCGGCCTGGCCCTGGACCCCGAATGGCGGCTGGGCCCGGACGAGGTGCACCTGACGCAGATCGGCTCGGTGGACGTCGAGGAGGTCAACCGGGTGGTCACGTGGCTGGCCAACCTGACCCGGGAGAACGCGCTGCCCCAGAAGCTGCTGCTCCTGCACCAGTTCCGGCTCGACATGCTCCCCGGCCGCGAACGGGTCGACACGTCCCGCGACGAGCTGGCCGTGATGATCCATGCCGACGGTCAGGGGAGTCAGGGCAACAAGCAGGCGACCTGGCGTGCGCTGCACGAGTCGGCGCCGCCGGGGCTGTTCTGGGGTTGGAAGAACTTCTACGACGAGGACCAGCCGATGCTGACTCCCGAGGAGACAATCGGGCAAGTCGATCCGCTGCCCGAGCTGGTCTCCTACCAGTAGGGCGACGACCTCCCGACCGTGGTCGAGGAGCGCACCCGGATCGGCGACTGGGAGGGAGACCTCATCGTCGGGCGGTTCATCGCTCGGCAATCGGCACCCTGGTCGACTGGCGCACCGGCTACCTGCCCCTGGTGCACCTGCCCGGCGGGCACAGCGCGGAACGATTGTGGGTGGCGCTGCTGCCGGTCCTCACCGACCTGACCGACCTTGCCCGGCAGACTCTGACGTGGGATCAGGGCTCGGAGGTGGTCTGCCATCACCGGCTTAAGAAGTACTTGGCCGACGGCATCTTCTTCGCATTCTTCGCACCGCCGGCCAGCCCTTGGCTGCGCGGGACGAACGAGAACATCAACGGGCTCCTCCGCCAGTACTTTCCCAAAGGGGCAGCGACCTGCGCACCTTCTCGCTCGCCGATCTGCGAGCGGTCGGACAGCGCATCGACGGCCGTCCTCGAAAGCGACTTGCCTGGCGTGGCCCAGCCCGCGTCATGGAGGCCGAGCTCGCAGGGGTGAACCGGTCAGCGTTGCGACAACCACGCGAATCCGACCCCCTCAATGGCGACACTGACCGGGTCCCGCAACGTCCGCCCTGAGCGGTCCAGCAGGGAAGGCACACCGGCATCACCCGGTGAACCTCGTCGCCTTAAGGCCGCCGTGTGTCCCAGAGCGGCCTACTACGGGACACATGGGTGGCTGGGGTTCCACTCCGCTACCAAGCCGGATGCAGCCGGTGCAGGGGCCTGGCGCCGCTGCGCTCCGCTGGAGCACCGGACGGGCTAGCGTTGCCCTCTCACAGTGAAACAGTGGCCTGACTGTCGGTCAGTCCTCCAGCTTCGGCCATCGGCACGAGGAAGAGGCGCGCATGAGGGCCACACTCCGCAGGTTGCCTGGTCTGGTGGCCGCGGTGGGTTCGGGCGCTGCGGCGGTCGGCCTGCTGTGGCGGCCGTCGGGGCACCCGGTATCAGTTGTGACGCCACGAGGGCAGGCCGCGCAGCTCGCCGGGGACGGGCTCTACCGTTACGACACGGTGTTCACCGCCGCCGGCAACACCGCCGTGGACGCGGTCGTGCTGGCCCTGGGTATTCCGCTGCTGACGACCGCGTGGTTGCAGTTCCGGGCCGGCTCGCCGCGGGGAGCCCTGCTGCTCACCGGCGCCCTGGGCTACCTGCTCTACGTCTACGCCACCTACGCCCTCGGCGTGGCCTACAACCCGCTGTACCTGGCCTACCTCGCATTGCTCGCGGCCAGCCTGTTCGGTCTCGTCGCCGCGTTCGCGGCGACCGACCGCGCCGCTCTGGCCGCCGCAGCTGCGGA
>DATHAK010000265.1:0-7845 GCA_035296685.1 Blastococcus sp. | reverse complement strand
CGGCCACGAATCCGATCTCGATCCCCTGGATGTCGGCGAGGCCGGAGTTCGCGGCGAGGTGCGTCTGCAGGGCCTTGTAGTAGTCGGCCGACTGCTCCACGGACGTCTCCTTGATCGTGATCTCGGGATGCTCGTCCATGTACTCGTCGTACAGCCCGGCTTCCTCGAACCCGAACGTCCCGAACAGGCCGACGTTCAGCGTCACTTCCCCGTCCGAGGTCGCCGGAGTCGTCGGAGCTCCCGCAGCCGGCGGCGACCAGGCTGACCGCCACTGCGACGCCGAGCGCCGCTCGTCGCTTCGTGGGAACAGACATCGGACCTCCAGTGGAATCGCCGGACCTCGGGTGGGGACCGCGGGTGCGCCGGGTGTGAGAACGCTCTCACGGGGCGGATGGCGCACAGGGTGGTCTGGCTCACATAAACCTGTCAAGGGGGTCGTGGAAACGTTTCCATACCGCTATCGTCAGCCCGTCCAACCGGCCTCCGGGCCGGGCACGGTGGAACGACGAGACCCCGGAGGGAATGCATGACCGGAACCGGCGGACGGTCGGCGCTGCCGACGCTCGACCAGGTCGCTGTCCTGGCCGGCGTCTCGCGGGCGACCGTCTCGCGGGTCATCAACGAATCCCCCCGCGTGAGCCCGGAGGCCCGCGAGGCGGTGCAGACGGCGGTGGCACAGCTGCGCTACGTGCCCAACCGCATGGCGCGCAGCCTCGTCACCCGGCGCACCGACACCATCGCGCTGGTGCTCTCGGAGTCCAACACCCAGATCTTCTCCGACCCCTTCTTCGCCAGCATCGTGCGCGGCATCTCCGGGTCGCTGGCCGACACCGACCTCAACCTGGTGCTGCTGGCCGCCCGCGGGAAACGCGAGCAGGAGAAGACCGGCCGGTACGTGCTGCACGGCCACGTCGACGGGGTCATCCTGATGTCGCTGCACAGCGACGACCTGCTGCCCGGCATCCTCGCCGACGCGGGCGTCCCGCTGGTGCTGTCGGGCCGGCCGCTCGACGGGCGGGCGGTCTCCTACGTCGACGCGGACAACGCCGGCGGCGCGCGCGCGGCGACCGAGCACCTGCTCGACCGGGGGCGGGTGCGCATCGCCACGATCACCGGGCCCCTGGACATGATCGCGGGGATCGACCGGTACGCCGGCTACCGCTCGGCGATGGTCGCCGCAGGCCTCGACGTCGAGCCCGAGCTCGTCGTGCAGGGCGACTTCACCGAGGCCGGTGGGTTCCATGCCATGAGCGACCTGCTCGACCGACGCCGCGACCTCGACGCCGTCTTCGTCGCGTCCGACACGATGGCGGTCGGAGCACTGCGGGCGCTGCGCGCCGCCGGCCGCAGGGTTCCGGAGGACGTCGCGATCGTGGGGTTCGACGACGCGGCCGCCGCATCTGCCTGCGACCCTCCGCTCACCACCGTCGCGCAGCCGCTCGAGGACATGACCCGACTCATGACCGAGCTGCTGGTCCGCCAGATCGAGGGCGCTGCCGACGGGATCGAGACCGAGGTCTGCGCCACGCGGCTGGTGCGTCGCATGTCCTCCTGAGTCATCCGGCGAGGGCCCGCAGCGCCATCCACGCGTAGAGGGCGACGCCGGCCGGGAGCGGCTCCTCGTCGAACACGACGAGGTTCGAGTGGTTGCCCGGCGCGGTTGCCGGGTCGACGCCGGGCGGGCAGGCGCCCAGCCAGGCCAGCGCGCCGGGAACCCGCTGGAGCACGTAGGAGAAGTCCTCGGCGCCCATCAACGGCGCAGGCATCACCCGGCTCGCCGTCTCCCCGAGCAGCTCCGCGGTGGCCTCGAGCACCTGCGCGGTCGCGCCGACATCGTTCACCGTGACCGGGTAGCCCTCCTCGTGCACGAACTCGACCTCCACGCCGTGCGCGGCGCCGACGCCGGTGGCCACCCGCCGGACCGACGCCACCACATCGGCCCGGCGCTCCGCCGACAGCGTGCGGATCGTGCCCTCGAGGAACGCCGTGTCGGGGATGACGTTGTTGGTCGACCCCGCCTCGATGTGGGCGACGGTCACCACCGCCGGGTCGAAGACGTTCACGCGCCGGGTCACCAGCGATTGCAGGGCGAGCACGATCTCGGCGGCCACCGGGATCGGGTCGGCGGTCGTGTGCGGCTCCGAGGCGTGCCCGCCGCGCCCGTGGACGACCATCCGCCACTGGTCGGCGGCGGCCATCATCGGGCCGGGGCGCATGTGCACGGTGCCGCTGGGCAGGGTGGAGGAGACGTGCAGCGCGAACGCGCCGCTGACCGGCGCCTCCGGCACGACGTCGAGCAGCCCCTCGTCGAGCATGTAGCGCGCGCCGTGGAAGCCCTCCTCCCCCGGCTGGACCATGAACACCACCTGGCCGGCGATCTCGTCGCGGCGCTCGGCGAGCAGCCGCGCGGCGCCGAGCAGCATCGCCACATGGGTGTCGTGCCCGCAGGCGTGCATCGCGCCGGGCACCTCCGAGGCGAAGGGCAGTCCGCTGTCCTCGTGCACCGGGAGGGCGTCCATGTCACCGCGCAGGAGATAGGTGGGGCCGGGCCGGGCGCCGCGCAGGACACCGACGACGGAGGTCGTCGTCGTCCCGGTGGTGATCTCGACGGGCAGGTCGGCGAACGCCTCGAGAACGGTGGCCTGGGTGGTCGGCAGCTGCAGGCCGATCTCGGGCTGCCGGTGCAGCCGACGGCGCAGGGCGATGGTGCGGTCGGCGTCGTTGTAGGCGGCGGAGAGCAGGTCCGCGGCGCTGATCGGCATGCGCTCCACTCTCGCCTACCGCCCGGCGATCACGCCCAGGAGGGGCGGCTCGTGTCGAGCTGCCACACGAGGGCGACGCCGGGTTCCTCGACGACCCGGCCCGGCTGCTGCTCCACCAGGACGGTGTCGGCCCCGCGCAGGACGAGCAGTCCGGCGGGCACGGCCACCGACGTCCCCGGCGGCACACGCCGCAGCCAGAGCCGGGCGTCGGAGCGGCCCAGGTCGAGCCAGCCCTCGACCGCGCGGTGCACCTCGTGCGCGGGGGCGGCGGACGGCAGGGCGCTGCGCAGGTAGCACTGCAGCACCCGGGCGCCGTCCTCCCCCGCGGTCTCGTCGTGCTCCAGCCCCGTGCCGGCCCGCAGGACGGCGACGTCGCCGGCCGCCAGTTCCGCGCCGTCCCCCCACCGGTGGCGGAGCGAGCCGGAGAGCAGGACGGCGACGACGTCGACGGCCCGATGGGCGTGCGTCCCGTACCCGGCGCCCGGCTCGAGCCGGTCGTCGGCGATGCGCAGCAGCGGGCCGAGCGAACCGTCCTGCGGTGCGAGGACCACCCGCTGGTCGAGACTCACGACGTGGGCCGCAGCGATGCCCGGCCCTCGGCGAACGCGCCGAACACCAGCGCGGTCAGCAGGCTCCACCCCACGCCCAGCGCCCAGCCGCCGACGACGTCGGAGAGGAAGTGGACGCCCAGCAGCATTCGGGTCAGCCCGACCAGGAGGACGAGGACGACGCCGACGGCGAGTGCTCCGTGCCGCGCGCGCCCGGCGAGCCGCGGCCACGCGAGGATGAGCGCCACCGCCACGAGGGTGGCGACGCCCGACGAGTGCCCGCTCGGGTAGCTGAGCGAATCCAGCCGCGCGCCACCCTCGTGGAAGTCGGGGCGCACCCGCCCGAAGTACACCTTGAGCGCCGAGTTCAGCGGACCCACGGCCACCACCGCGGAGGTCAGCCAGGCCGCCGTCCACCACAGCCGGCGGCGCAGGAGCAGGACCAGCACGGGCAGGAAGACCACGGCGCGGAACCACCACGACCCGGGCGCGGTGATCACCTCCAGGAGCCCGTTCAGCGCAGCTGCGCGATCGTCGCCGACGTAGAGCGCCTCGCTCACCGCGGCGTCGAGCCGGAGCTGCGGTCCGAACGCGGCCCGCACACCGGCACCCAGCAGGGCGACCAGGACCAGGCAGACCGCGACGGTGACCAGCGCTGCCGGAACAGCGCGGATGGCACGCGTTCGGGTGACCGACGGGCCTTCGGGGGGAACGCTCACCGCCCTACTCTCCCCGACCGCTGTTCCGCGTGACACGCTGAAGTGGTGAGGAGTCGGGTGAGCAACCGCCCGCCGAGCGAGGCCACCCTCCGCCGGCTGGAGCGCTCATCCGGGTCGCTGGCCACCCAGGCCGTGGCCCGGATGGACGAGGAGCTGTCCTGGTTCCGGGCCATGCCCGCCGACCGGCGCTCGTGGGTGACGCTGGTCGCCCAGGCCGGCATCGCCTCCCTCGTCGAGTGGTGCCGTAACCCCGAGCGTCCGCCGCGGCTCACCGGCGAGGTGTTCGGCGCCGCTCCCCGGGAGCTGGTCCGCGTCGTCGCGCTCAAGCAGACGGTCGACCTGATCCGGGTCACGGTGGACGTCCTGGAGGACCACGTCTCGTCCGTCGCCGAGCCCGGGGACGAGGAGACGCTGCACCTGGCCGTCCTGCAGTACAGCCGCGAGGTCGCGTTCGCGACGGCGCACGTGTACGCCAGCTTCGCCGAGAACCGCGGCGCCTGGGACGCCCGCCTCGAGGCGCTCGTCGTGGACGCACTGGTGCGCGGCGAGCGCTCCGAGGAGCTGTCGGGCCGGGCCGCGGCGCTGGGCTGGGCGAGCAGCACCCCCGTCGTCGTCCTGGTCGGCGCGACCCCCACCGACGTCAACGACCCGCACTCCGCGGTGCGCCGCGCCGCCCGGGCGCTGCGCAGCGAGGTCCTCGTCGGCGTGCACGCCGATCAGCTGGTCGTCGTCCTGGGCCGGAGGGACGACCTGGAGGAGGTCGCCGAGCGGGTCAGCGACGAGTTCGGCGAGGGGCCGGTCGTCACCGGGCCCGTGGTCGACGGCCTGAGCCGGGCCGGGGAGTCGGCCGCCGCCGCGCTCGCCGGCCTGCGGGCGGCCCGCGCCTGGCCCGAGGCGCCGCGGCCGGTGGCGGCCGACGCGCTGCTGGCCGAGCGCGCCCTGGACGGCGATCCGCTGGCCCGCGCCGCCCTGCACGACCGCGTCGCCGCCCCGCTGCGGGCGGCCGGCGGCGAGGTCCTGGAGACGGTCCGCGCGGTGCTCAGCAGCGGGGGCAACCTGGAGGCCAGCGCCCGCGCGATCTTCGTGCATCCCAACACGGTCCGGTACCGGCTCAAGCGCGCCGCCGACCTGACAGGGCTGTCGGCCACCGACCCCCGCGGCAGCTGGACGCTGCAGGTCGCCTTGGCGCTCGGGCAGCTCGACCGGGACCGCTCGCTCTGGCACTGAAAGAGGACCCCGGCGCCCCCCTCGCCTCGCACGCTCCGGCGCGGGCCCCTGCGCCGGGGCCACGGTGTGACTTCCACCATCGAAACGCATGAATGGGCCGTCACGGGCCACCTTCTTTGGAGGGTTCCCACAAAGATGACCGGTGTCCTTTCGTGCCGGTCGCAGACCCACGGATGCGCGTTCACTGGCACGGTGAAGTGGTGCTGGCCGTCCTCGCCCCCGGACAGGGTGCCCAGAAGCCCGGGATGCTCGCCGACTGGCTGGAGCTCCCCGGCGCCGAGTCGTTCTTCCAGTGGGCCGGCGGGATCGCCGGGGCCGACCTCCTGACGCTCGGCACGACCGGCGACGCGGAGGCGATCAAGGACACCGCGGTCACCCAGCCGCTCGTCGTCGCGATGAGCCTGTTCGTCGCCCGGGAACTCGGCGCCCTGCCCGACGCGGAGACCGCCCCGCAATCCGCCCAGGGCATCGTCATCACCGGTCACAGCGTCGGCGAGCTGACCGCCGCCGCGCTCGCCGGCGTCCTGAGCGCCGAGGCGGCGATCGCGCTGACCGCCGCCCGGGGCCGGGCCATGGCCGCCGCGTGCGCGCAGACGCCCACCGGCATGTCCGCCGTCCTCGGCGGCGACCCCGACGAGGTCCTGGCCGCGATCGACAAGCACGGCCTGACTCCGGCCAACATGAACGGCGCCGGCCAGGTCGTCGCCGCCGGTGCCCTCGACGGACTGGACGCGCTCAAGGCCGATCCGCCGGCGAAGGCGCGCATCGTGCCGCTGTCGGTGGCCGGCGCCTTCCACACCTCCTACATGGCCTCGGCACGCGAGGAGCTCGAGGGCCGGGTCGAGGGCATGCGTCCCGCCGATCCCGGCCGGCGGCTGCTCTCCAACGCCGACGGCACCGTCGTCGACTCCGGCGCCGAGGTGGTGCGCCGCCTGGTCAGCCAGGTCACCAGCCCGGTGCGCTTCGACTCCTGCCTGGCCACCCTGCGCGAGATGGGCATCACCGCCGCGATCGAGCTGCCGCCGGCCGGCGCGCTGGCCGGGCTGGCGAAGCGGGAGTGGAAGGGCACGGACGTCGAGATCCTCGCCGTGACGGCGCCCAAGGACCTCGACCGCGCCCGTGAGCTCATCGAGGCCGCCCGTGGCTGACCTCGGCGCCCACTTCGGCTGGCGCGTCGTCGTCTCCCCGGCCCGCGGCACGGTCAGCCCCGTCGACGTCGCCGAGGGCACCCATCTCCCCGCCGGCACCCTGCTCGGCCGCGTCCGCAGCCGCCGCGACGAAGTCCATGTCTCCGCCGGCTACGACGGGGTACTCGCCGAGTGGCTCGTCCACGAGGGCGACCTCGTCGACGCAGGAGACCCGATCGCCCGTCTCTACCCGGAGGTCTCAGCATGAGCTCGATCCAGCTGCCGGACGGCGCCCGCGGGGCCCGCATCCTCGGCCTGGGCGCCTACCGACCGAGACGGCGGGTGACCAACGACGAGCTCGCCCAGGTCATGGACACCAACGACGAGTGGATCCAGACCCGGGTCGGCATCGCCGAGCGCCGGTGGGCGTCGGAGGACGAGACCCTGGTCGAGATGGCCGTCGCCGCCGGCGGCAAGGCCATCGCCGCCAGCGGCCTGGCCCCCGACGAGATCGACCTGGTCATCGTCGCCAGCGCCAGCCTTCGGGCGCCCATCCCGGGCATCGGCCCGCAGGTGGCCCACCGACTGGGCGTGCCGCGGCCGGGCTCGTTCGACCTCAACGCCGGATGTGCCGGGTTCTGCTACGCGCTCGGCGTCGCGAACGACGCCATCCGGTCCGGGTCGTCCCGCCATGCCCTGGTCGTCGGGGTCGAGCGGCTGACCGACGTCACCGACCAGACCGACCGGACGACGGCGGTCATCTTCGCGGACGGCGCCGGCGCGGTCGTGGTCGGCGCCTCCGACGAGCCGGGCATCGGCCCGGTCGCCTGGGGCAGCGACGGCGACCAGTACAACGCGATCGAGATCGCCGCCGGGAGCTCGACGATGACCATGGCCGGCCAGGCCGTCTACCGCTGGGCGACGACGAAGCTCAGCGCGACGCTGGAGGAGGCGATGGAGAAGGCCGGCGTCGGCCCGGCCGACATCGACGTCTTCGCCCCGCACCAGGCCAACCTCCGGATCGTCGAGTCGATGACCAAGCGGCTCGGCTTCGGCGAGAACACCGTCGTCGCCCGGGACATCGTCCAGGCCGGCAACACCTCCGCCGCCTCCATCCCGCTGGCGCTCACCGCCCTCATGGAGTCGGGCGAGGCCAAGTCGGGCGACCTCGCGCTCGTCCTCGGCTACGGCGCCGGGCTGACGTTCGCCGGACAGGTGCTCGTCCTGCCCTGAGTGGCCCCACCCCTGTTCCCCGGGACATCCTGTCCCGGCCGCGGCGGAACGCCCGCCCGGTGCAGAGCCCCCTTCGAGAGAGAGGACCCCGCGTGAGCCGCGAGGACATCCAGACCGGTCTGGCCGAGATCCTGGAGGAGGTCGCCGGCGTCACGCCCGCCGACGCGACCCCCGAGAAGTCGTTCACCGACGACCTCGACGTCGACTCCCTGTCGATGGTCGAGATCGC
>DATHAK010000264.1:0-5075 GCA_035296685.1 Blastococcus sp. | reverse complement strand
GGCAGTCCGAACCGCGCGGATGCCCCCGCGACGACCATGTCGCAGGCCAGCAGCAGCTCGAACCCACCGGCGAGCGCCCAGCCCTCGACCGCAGCGATCAGCGGCTTGGCCGGCGGCGCCTCGGTGAGCCCGCCGAAGCCGCGGCCCGGGATCGAGGACGTCTCCCCGGCCAGGAAGCGCTTGAGATCCATGCCGGCGCAGAAAGTACCGCCCGCCCCGGTGAGGACCGCGGCACCGAGGTCGGACCGGGCGTCCAGCTCGTCCATCGCTTCCGCGATCCGGGCGGATGCCGCCCGGGTCATCGCGTTGCGCTGCTCGGGCCGGTCGATGGTGACGACGAGGACGCCGTCGGTCTCCTCGACCCGCACCTCGCTGGCGAGACCCGCGGGGGACGTCATCGGGGCGCCATCCGGATGGCGCCGTCCAGCCGGACGGTGTGCCCGTTCACATAGCTGTTCTCCAGCAGGCTCAGCGCCATGTGCGCGTAGTCCTCGGCGCTCCCGAGCCGCTTGGGGTGCGGCACCGAATCGGCGAGGCCCTGCCGGATGTCGTCCCGCAGACGGGCCAGCATCGGCGTGTCGAAGACACCCGGCGCGATGGTGTTCACCCGGATCGCCCAGCTGGCGAGGTCACGGGCCGCGACCAGCGTGATGCCGTGCACCCCGGCCTTCGACGCCGAGTAGGAGGTCTGCCCGATCTGCCCGTCGAAGGCGGCCACCGAAGCGGTGAGGACGACGGCACCGCGATCGCCGTCGACGACCTCGTTGCCGCTCATGCGGGCCGCCGCCAGCCGCAGCAATTTGTACGTGCCGACCAGGTTGATCTTGAGGACCTGCTCGAAGGTGTCGAGCGCCCCCGGGGTGCGCTGCTTGTCGATGATGCGCACCCGGTCTCCGCCGCGGCCGGCGCAGTGCACGACCGCGCGCAGCGGTGCGACCTCCTCGGCCGCGTCCAGGGCTGCCTGGACGCCCGCCTCCTCGGTGATGTCGCCCGGCACGAACTGGGCCGCCTTGCCGAGGTCGGCGGCTGCCTGCTCACCGGGTGAGGCCGGCAGGTCCAGCAGCACGACGCGGGCCGCGCCCGCCTCGACCAGGCGCCGGGCGGTGGCCAGCCCGAGGCCGGATGCGCCGCCGGTGACCAGTGCCGCGATGCCGTCGATCCGCATGTTCTGTCCTGTTCCTAGAGACCGAGTGACTTGCTGATGATCGTCTTGAGCACCTCGCTGGTGCCGCCGTAGATCCGCGTGACCCGCGCATCGGCATACAGCCGGGCGATGGGGTACTCGAGGATGTAGCCGTAACCACCGAAGAGCTGCAGGCAGCGATCCATGACGCGGCCCTGCATCTCGGTGCAGAACAGCTTCACGCGTGCGGCGTCGGAACCGGAGAGCTCGCCGCGGACGTGCTCGTTGATGGCCCGGTCCACCATCGCCTGGCCCGCCTCGATCTCGGCGGACAGGGCCGCGAGCTCGAACTTGGTGTTCTGGAACGAGGCGACCGGCGTGCCGAAGGCCTTGCGCCCCTTGACGTACTCGATCGTCGCCTGCAGCGCCCCCCATGACTGGGCCACCGAGCCGATGGCGATGGTCAGCCGCTCCTGGGCGAGGTTGTTCCCCAGGTAGCCGAAGGCCTGCCCCTCCTCGCCCAGCCGGTTGGCGACCGGCACGCGGACGTCGGCGAAGCTCAGCTCCGCGGTGTCCTGCGCCCGCTGGCCGAGCTTCTCCAGCTTCTTGCCGTGGGTGTAGCCGGGCATGCCGTCCTGGACCACGAGCAGCGTCAGGCCGGCCCGGCGGTTCTCCGGATCGGTGGCCGTGCGGGCGACGACGATCACCAGGTCGGCCTGGATCCCGCCGGTGATGAACGTCTTGGCGCCGTTCAGGACGTAGGAGTCGCCGTCGCGGACCGCGGTGGTACGCATGCCGGCGAGATCCGATCCGGTGTCCGGCTCGGTCATGGCGATCGCCGTGAGCAGCTCGCCGGCGGCGAGCCCGGGGAACCAGCGCTGCCGCTGCTCCTCGTTCGCGTAGGCCAGGAAGTAGGGCAGAACGATGTCGAGCTGGGTGCGCAGCGTGCCCAGGTTGACCAGCTGGCGCGCGGCCTCCTCCTGGAGGACGACGTTGTACCGGTAGTCGGCCTGCCCCCCGCCGCCGTACTCCTCCGGTATCGCGGTGCCCAGCGCACCGAGCTCACCGAGTGCCGCGAACACCTCCCGCGGGACCCGGCCGGCCTCCTCCCAGGACGGGAAGTGCGGCACGACCTCCTTGCTCACGAAGGAGGCGATGACCTCGCGGAACGCCTCGTGGTCCGCCGTGAAGACATCCCGTCGCATGCCGCGCTCAGCCCACGAGTTCGACGACGGTGGCGTTGGCGGTGCCGCCGCCCTCACACATCGTCTGCAGTCCGTACCGCAGACCGTTGTCGCGCATGTGGTGGATCATGCGCGTGAACAGCACCGCGCCGGACGCCCCCAGCGGGTGGCCGAGGGCGATCGCCCCGCCCAGCGGGTTCAGCCGCTCGGCGTCCGCACCGGTCTCCGCCAGCCACGCCAGCGGCACCGGCGCGAAGGCCTCGTTCACCTCGAAGACCCCGATGTCGGAGACGCTCAGGCCGGTCTTGGCCAGCACCTTGTCCGTGGCCGGGATCGGCCCGGTCAGCATGAGCACCGGGTCGGCGCCGGTGACCGCGCCGGCGTGGTACCGCACGATCGGGGTCAGCCCCAGCTCCTTGGCCCGCTCGGGCGTCATCACCAGCATCGCGGCGGCGCCGTCGGAGATCTGCGAGGAGTTCCCCGCGTGGATCACCCCGTCCTCGCGGAACGCCAGCTTCAGCTTGGCCAGCGACTCGACGCTCGTGCCGCGGCGGATGCCCTCGTCGGCGGTCACCGTGCCGTCGCTAGTCTCGACCGGGACGATCTGCTGCTCGAAGGCGCCGACGTCCTGCGCGGCCGCGGCCCGCTCGTGCGACCGGGCGGAGAACTCGTCCAGCTGGGACCGGGAGAAGCCCCACTTCTCCGCGATCATCTCCGCCGACAGGCCCTGGTTGAAGGAGAAGTCGTCGTAGCGGGCCAGCACCTTCGGCCCGTACGGCATGCCGGTGGCCCGGGAGGCACCCAGCGGCACCGCGCTCATGACCTCGACGCCGCCGGCGACGACGACGTCCTGCTGGCCCGACATCACCGCGTGCGCCGCGAAGTCCAGCGCCTGCTGGCTGGACCCGCAGGCGCGGTTGACCGTCGTGCCCGGGATGCTCTCGGGCCAGCCGGCCGCCAGGACGGCGAACCGGCCGATGTTGCTCGACTGGTCACCGACCTGGCCGACGCAGCCCCAGATCACGTCGTCGACGATCCCGGGGTCGATCCCCGTCCGCCGGGCCAGCTCGTCGAGGACGACGGCGGACAGATCCGCCGCATGCACCGCGGACAGGCCGCCGTTCCGCTTGCCGACGGGAGTACGGACCGCCTCGACCACCACTGCTTCACGCATCGGATCCTCCAGCTCTCAGGCGCCGACGAGAGTGCCTGCGTATGTGCCCGGAGTCTACCGGGTTCTCGGCAATGAGTATACTCTTCATGGGCGCTGTTCCAGCAGGAGATCCCGCCAGGCCAGGACGTCGTCCTCGCGCGCCCCCTCGCGGACGAGGAAGCCGGCTACACCGCCGTCGACGGCCCGCACGGCGTCCAGGACCGCCGTGATCGCCGAGGCGGGCGCCGACTCCGCCGCGGTCGTCTCCGGTCTCACGTGCCGGTAGGCGGGGTGCGCGGCGAGCGAGGCGCGGACCCGGTCGAGCCGTGAGGCCGTGGCCACGTAGTCCTCGACGATGGCGGACTCCTCGACTCCCGCCGCGGCGAGGAGGACCGCGACGGCGATCCCGGTGCGGTCCTTGCCCGCGGCGCAGTGAACCAGCACGGGCAGGTGCTCCCGGCGGACGACGAATTCGAGGACGCGCACCAGCCCGGGCGCCGCGGCCGACAGCATGCGGCCGTAGATGCCGCCCATGTCCCCACCGAACTCCTCCTGGAGCTTGCGCATGTCGGTGGTCCCGGTCAGGTCGACGAGCGGCAGGTGCAGCCGGCTCACGCCGAGGGCGCCCACCCACTCCTGGGCGGCCGGCGCCTCCCGGTGCGTGCGGAGGTCCACGAGGCCACGCAGCGCGACGACGTCCCGGAGGACGGCGAGGTCGCCGTCGGTCAGTGCGTCGAGGTGGTCGCCCCGCAGCAGCACGCCGCGGCGGACCCGCCGGTCCCCCGCCGGCAGGCCGCCCACGTCCCGGACGTTGTGCGCCCCGACAAGGTCGATCCAGTTCGGGGCGTGGGGAGGGCTCGTCACCGCCGGAAGGGCTGGGTCGGGTAGTGCGCCACCATGCTGGAGCCCTCGGGCCCCAGCTGCATGTGCACGCGCAGGTTGCGTTTGTGGAACAGCTGCAGGAGCGCGACGTCGTGCTGGCCGGTGTGCGCGTCGGCGAGCACGAACTTCTCCAGGGCGGCGTCGCCCTCCTGCCAGGTCTCGGGCCGGTAGCCCAGCAGGGGGGCGAGGTCGTCGAGGTCGGCGGCGACGATCGCGTCGCCGATCTGGTTGGTGCGCTGCAGGTGGCGGGCGGTGCGGAAGGCCAGCCGCAGCTCGTGGCGCAACTGCTCGTCGTCGGTGCTGACCCGACGCAGTGAGCCGACCAGGTGGTCGAAGGTCGCGTCCTGCCGGGTATGCCGCGGCTGCGGGGTCTCCACCGTGGGCAGCTCGACGTCGAGGTACTCGGCCAGGGCCTCGGTCGTGTGCAGGTTGGTCTCGCTGTTCCACTGCATGTTGTTCATCAGGTCGGTCTCGGGCACCGGGTCGACGACGGCCGACCCGAACATCAGCTGGTTGCCGATCGTCGCCCCGATGTGGTGCCGCTTGACGGCGTCCATGTCGACCGGAGTTCCGGAGATCTCCTCGTAGCGGCCGTAGAGCTTGTCGAAGTCGCCGAACGGGATCAGCGTGTCCCGCATCCGCCAGACCGTGAGGTCGAGCATCGGGTCACCGATGTGCCCGAACTCCAGGTCCAGGATCGCGCCCAGGTGCCCCCCGTCGTGGTGGAACTGAC
>DATHAK010000263.1:0-2504 GCA_035296685.1 Blastococcus sp. | reverse complement strand
GCACCGTCCGGACTTCTGGGGCCGGCCGTTCTTCGAGATGGGCACGGCCGTGCTCCGCGGTCCGTCGTTCTGGACGCCCGGCGAACGCGAGTACATGGCGATGGTCGTCTCTCGTCTCAACGAGTGCCCGTTCTGCCTGCGTGTGCACACCGAGACCACGCGGCTCGAGTCCCGGGGCGAGGTCGACGTCGACGACGCGTCGGTGCTGCGTCCGGAGTTGACGGCCGTCCTGCCGTTCCTGGAGAAGGTCTCGGCGGCTCCCGAGACGGTCACGCCGGACGACGTCGCTCCGGTACGGGCCGCCGGTGTGCCCGATGACGCGATCGTCGATGCGCTGCACGTGAGCCTGGTGTTCAACACGGTCAACCGGATGGCGAACGCCTTCGACTGGGGCTGGGACTCCGACGAGCACGCGCACGTCGCCGCCGTCGCCATTCACCGGCTGCGCTACAAGCTGCCCGGCTTCGTCATGCGCTGACCAGGTGGCGGGAGAGCGACGTCTGGCGCCCCCATCGCGGTCCCCGACGCCGGAGCAAGGTCGACGCCCGGCGGCCTGGGCGTTTCTTCTCGCCGACATGGGCTCATGCTGCACACATGCCGTCTACCGGAGAAGACGCCGGCTCCCGGCCGGCCGGCTTCCGCGCCGCCTTCGAGGGCCAGCCGACCGCGGAAAGCCTGGGTGAGGCACTGCTCGGCCGGCTGCTCGACCGCGCGCACCTGACCCCGCCGGAGTTGGTCGGGCCGCTGGTCGCCCAGGAAGCCCGGGCCGTGGGGGTCACCGAGGTCGGGATCCTCCTGCAGGACTACGACCAGGCGCACCTGCAGCCGTTGCGCGGCCGAGGCCTGACCGGGCAGCCGGTGCCGATCGCCGCGAGCCCGGCCGGAAGGGCGTTCGCCACCGACGAGGTCGTCGAGGAAGAGCAGCCGGACGGCTCGGTGCGGCTTCTCCTGCCGATGCTGGACGGTTCCGATCGGGTAGGCGTGCTGACGCTGCGCCTGACGCGTGTCAACGACGCGGACCGGCGCCTGGCCCAGCGTCTGGCCGGTCTGGTGGCCGACCTCATCGTGACCAAGAACGCCTACACCGACGCCTTCGCCGTCGTCCGCGCCGCGCGGCCGTTGAACCTCGCCGCGCAGCTGCAGCGGGCGACCCTGCCGCCGCTGGCCATGACCACACCGGCGGTCGAGGTGGCCGGGATCCTCGAGCCGGCGTACGAGGTCGGCGGGGACGCCTTCGACTACGCGCTGAACGGGCACGTCCTGCACGTCGGAGTGTTCGACGCGATGGGCCACGGTCTGGACGCGGCCACGATGAGCACAGTGGTGCTGGCGGCCTACCGGCACGGACGCCAGACCGGGGCCGAGCTCGACGAGGCGTACACGCTGATGGACGCCGTCGTCGCCGCGTCCTTCCCCGGCCGGTTCTCGACCGCCGGGATCGGCCGGCTGGACATCGAGTCGGGCCACCTGGCCTGGGTCAACGCCGGCCATCCGGCCCCGCTCTGGGTCCGCGGCGCCCGGGTCATCGGTGAGCTGGCCGGCCCGGTGTCCCGGCCGCTCGGGCTCGGTGGAGAGCCCCGGACGCGGTCGGTGGAGCTGCAGCCGGGTGACCGCGTGCTGCTGTTCACCGACGGGGTCGTGGAGGAGCGGGTCGACGGCGGCGCACAGTTCGGCGAGGCGCGGCTGCGGGAGATGCTCGAGGCCACCAGCGCCGAGGGGCTGTCGGCGTCGGAGACCGTCCGTCAGCTGTCCCACGCGCTCATGGCTGCCCGGAAAGGGCGGACCAGCGACGACGCGTCGCTGCTGCTGCTCGAGTGGAAGGGGCGGCCACCGGAGGACGAGCTCTCCCCGGACCTTCCCGAGGCCGCGCCGCCTACCGGATAGACGGGCCGGCAGTTCCGCCGCTGCCATTCGTGCTGGTCCTGGGGAGGGCCCATCCGTTCCGGCTTCCGGGGGTGCTGCCGGCAGCGGTCGACCGGAGGCGGCGGTAGTGCCAGGCTCGCAGGACCCGCAGCAGCACCGAGGAGTTGGCCGTCCATGACCGAACCGGACCGCCGTTCCCCGGCCTGCGCCCTGGTGATCTTCGGAGCCTCGGGCGACCTCACCGCCCGGAAGCTGCTCCCCGCGCTGGAGCGGCTGGCCGCCTACGGGGCGCTGCCCGCGGAGGTGGCGCTGCTCGGTGTCGCCCGCACGCCGATGACCGACGACGAGTTCGCGCAGTACTGCCGCGCGGCGGTGGCCGGCACGGACAACACCCGCTGGGCCGATCTGGTGGCGGACGCGCGGTACGTGCACGGCGGCTACGACGACCCGGCAACGTACGCCCGGCTGGCCGACGTGCTGGGGGAGTGCGACCAGCGGCTGGGGACGGCGGGCAACCGGGTCTTCTACTTCGCCACGCCGCCGCGGCTGTTCGGGCCGATCGCGGTCAGCCTCGGCAAGGCGGGCCTGAGCGTGCCGGACGGCGACTCGTTCGTGCGGGCGGTCATCGAGAAGCCGTTCGG
>DATHAK010000262.1:0-13670 GCA_035296685.1 Blastococcus sp. | reverse complement strand
CGCGGGTCCAGCGCCACGGTCCTTGTCCGACAGGTGCTCGAACGTCTCGCCGGTGGCGGTGACGGTGCGGGTGACGTCGCGCCCGCCGTAGACCCAGTAGATGGTCATCGGGCCGTTGCCGCGGTTGCGGAAGCAGTGCGGGACGCCGGCCGGCACCCAGGTGGCCTGGCCGGCCACGAGGTCGAACTCGTCGTCGCCGACGACGGCGGTGGCCTCGCCCTCGTACACGAGGACGGTCTCCTCTACGTTGTGCGAGTGCAGCGGGATGCCGGTGCCGGGCGTGAAGACGGTCATGCCCGTCGTCACCGCGTTGCCCTCGCAGTTCCACTTCCCGACGAACGGGACGGTGACGACGCCGTTGCCGCGGTCGAACCGCTCGATCTCCTCCGGGCGCAGGACCATCGACGGCGGTGCGGGCTGGTTGCTCATGCGGGCTCCTCGGCGGTGTGGGTGACCAGCAGCGTTCCGGGCGTGTTGACCTGGGTCGCGACGACCTGCGGCGCGACGGCGCGCCACTGCGCGAAGTGCGGTGTCGCCTTGTGGACCTCGAACGCCTCGGCGTCGGTGTAGAGCTCGTAGAGGAGGAAGCGGTTCTCGTCGCCGGCGACCGCGCAGACGTCGAACCGCAGGCAGCCGGGCTCGTTCCGCACCGAGGCCTCCGCGTTCGCGGCCATGCCGGCGAAGAACTCCTCGCGCCGGCCGGGCCGGACCTCCATCTGGACCACCAGGCTGAACATCGCCGTCCTCTCGTCGAGTTGTATACAAGATGTATACACTGGCCCGCGACTCCATTCGAGAAGAGGCTCCCGTGCCGGTCCCGCGCCTGTCCCCGGACTCCCTGCGCAGCTTCGCCACGCGGGTGCTGGGCACCCTCGACGTCCCCGGCGACGACGCCGCGCTGGTGGCCGACAGCCTCGTCCAGGCCGACCTCTGGGGGCACCAGTCGCACGGCGTGCTGCGCCTCCCCTGGTACGTCGCCCGGCTGCGCTCCGGCGTGATGACCGCGCGCACCGAGCCGGCCGTCCTCTCCGACACCGGCCCGCTGGTGCTGCTCGACGGCCGGGACGGCGTCGGCCAGGTGCTCACCGAACGGGCGCGCACGACCGCCGTCGAGCGGGCGCGCACCCACGGCGTCGGCGTCGTCGGGGTGCGCAACTCCAACCACTTCGGGACGGCGATGTACTGGACCCGCCGCGCCGCGCAGGACGGATGCGTCGCCGTCCTGACCACGAACGCGAGCCCCGCCATGGCCCCGTGGGGCGGCCGCGAGAAGCGGCTGGGCACCAACCCGTGGTCGATCGCCGCGCCCGGTCCCGACGGGCGGGTCGTCGCCGTCGACATCGCCAACACCGCCGTGGCGCGGGGCAAGATCCACCTCGCGAAGAACCGCGGCGAGCCGATCCCCGACACCTGGGCGCTCAGCCCCGACGGCGCGCCTACGACCGACCCGGCGGAAGGAGTGCTCGGGGTGATCCTGCCGATGGCCGGGCACAAGGGCTACGCGATCACGTTCCTCATGGATGTCCTGTCCGGCGCGCTCACCGGCAGCGCCGTCGGCACCGGCGTCCACGGCCCCTACGAGGCCGACCGGCGCAGCGGGGCCGGCCACCTGTTCCTCGCACTCGACCCGTCCGCCTTCGGCGACCCCGGCGGATTCGAGGCGCGCGTCCGGCAGCTGGTCGACGAGGTCAAGTCGGTGCCGCTGGCCCAGGGCTTCGACGAGGTCTTCTACCCCGGCGAGGTGGAGGACCGTGCCGAGGCGGCGAACCTGGCCGCCGGCGGGGTGACCCTCGCCGGGGAGACGCTCGCCGGCCTCCACGGGCTGGCCGCCGAGACCGGCGTCCCCTTCGACGACGGGAGCGCCCGGTGACCGAGCCGTCGCCCAGCAAGGCCGACCAGGTCCACGCGCGGCTCAAGGAGGAGATCGAGCTCGGCGAGCTGGCCCCCGGGGCCCCGCTGTCGGAGCTGTCCCTGGTCGAGCGCACCGGGGCGTCCCGGACGCCGGTGCGCGAGGCGCTGCGCCGGCTGGCCGCCGAGGGGCTCGTGGAGCTCACGCCGCGGCTGGGGGCCCGGGTGTCCCGGGTCTCGCTGCAGAGCGTCCGCGACCTGTTCGAGTTCCGGCAGCTGCTCGAGCCGGCGGCGGTCCGCCAGGCCACCCGGGCCGCTGCCGATCCCGCCCTGCGCCGGAGCTTCACGGCCATGCGGAGCGAGTTCGCCCGCATCCAGGGGCGGGCCCCCTCGCCGGCCCGTGCCCGCGACTTCTACGGGCTGGCCGACCGGTTCGACTGGGCCGTCGTCGACGCAACCCGCAACGAGCACCTGCGGCGGGCGATCGCCGACCTGCGGCCGCACACGGCCCGGCTGCGCAACCTCTCGCACGTCGACCCGCAGCGGGTCGACGTGTCGGTCGCCGAGCACCTCGTCATCTGCGACGCGCTGCTCCGCGGTGACGCCGACGAGGCGGCCGCCCGCACCGCCGACCACCTCGAGGGCAGCCTCGAGACGATCTTCCGCACCCTGGCGACCGGCCCTGGCGCGGGCCTCGACCTGCTCGCCTGAACTCCCGCGCCGCAGTTCTGGCCAGAACTGCGGGTCAGTGGGGGGCCTTGACCGCCAGCACGGGGCAGTTGGCGTCGAGCAGGATCCGCTGCGCCTGGCTGCCGGTGATCAGCTTGCCGGTGGGCGTGCGGCGGCGGAGGCCGATGACGATCAGGCTCGCGTTGACCCGCTCGGCCGCGTCGACGACCTCCTCGGACGCCTCGTGGCCGCGCACCAGCTGGCGGATCTCGTGGACGACGCCGGCGTCGTCCAGCCGGGCGCGCACCTTGTCCAGGGTGTCCTCGGAGGCGTAGCGGGGGTCGGCGAGGGTGTCGCCCCGGGCGGTGTTGACGATGTGCAGCGGCTCCTCACGACGCTGCGCCTCGGTGATCGCGGCGGCCAGCGCGGCCTCGCCCTCGGGGGTGGGGACGTAGCCCACGACGATGGTCATGGCGGCAGCATCCCGGATCCGGCCGGGAACGTCAGCATTGCGGACCTATCGGTCGTTTCGGTCCTTGCGTACGCACCGTCCCCGCGTGCTCAGCCGCGCCGGTTCCGCAGGGTGAACCGGCGCTCCGGACGACCCGCCGTCCCGTACTTCTGGCGGACGTCGGCCTCCTGCTGCGCGACCATCTGCTCGAGGTAGCGCCGCGCGCTGACGCGGGCCAGGCCGGTGCGCTCGCTGCACTCGGTGGCCGACAGGCCCTCGGGCCCGGCTGCCGCCAGGGTCTCGCGCACCAGCCGCAGCGTCTCCGGGGCGATCCCCTTGGGGGTGGTGGCGACCGCCCTGGGCTCCGCCGTGGAGCGCCCGAACAGCCGGTCGACGTCGCCCTGCGCCGCCTCGTCGATCTCACCCAGGTCGTCGCGCAGCGCGGCGTACTCGCGCAGCCGCGCCTCGAACGTCGCCCGGCCGAACGGCTTGACCAGGTAGTGGTGCACGCCGCCGTGCAGCGCGCTGCGGATGCTGTCGACGTCCCGTGCCGCGCTGATCACGATGACGTCGACGGCCGAGCCGGACGCGCGCAGCCGCCGCAGCACCTCCAACCCGGTCATGTCGGGCAGGTAGACGTCGAGCAGCACCAGATCCGGCGCCAGCGCCTCCACCGCGTGCAGCGCCTGCGCGCCGGTCGACGCGGTGCCGACCACCCCGAAGCCCTCGAGCCCGGCGACGAAGCCGGCGTGCACCTTGGCGACCATGAAGTCGTCGTCGACGATGAGGACGCCGATCATGCGTCCACCAGCGCCCCGTCGAGGGTCTCGGCGTCGGCCGGCAGCCGCGCGACGAACGCGGAGCCGCCGACCGACGTCGCCGTCACGTCGCCGCCGCGGCGGGTGCACACCAGGTGGACCAGCGACAGGCCGATGCCCCGCTCCCCCGCGCCGTCGCCGTCCTTCGTCGAGACCCCCCGGCGGAAGACCTCACGCTCCATCCCCGGCGGCACACCCGGCCCCGAGTCGCGGACGACGACGTCGACGTCGCCGTCGACCAGGCCCAGGCCCACCTCCACCCAGCGCTCCGCGGCGATGGCGGCCGCGTCGACCGCGTTGTCGACCAGGTTCCCGACGACGGTGACGACGTCGGAGCCGAGCGCGTCGCTGAGGACCGGCAGGGCGGAGTCGGGCGCGATCCGCAGGTCCACGCCCCGCTCGGCGGCCTGGCTGGCCTTGGCGATGAGCAGGGCCGCGACGGCGGGATCCCGGACCACCGCGGTCACGGCGCCGCTGAACTCCGAGCGGCTGGAGCTGACCCGGTGCACGAAGCGGACGGCCTCGTCGGCCTCGCCGAGCTCGATGAGCCCGGCGATGGTGTGCAGCCGGTTGTCGAACTCGTGCGCCTGCGCCCGCAGGGTGTCGGTGACGTGGCGGGTGAGGTCCAGCTCGCGGCGCAGCTCCAGCAGCTCGGTGCGGTCGCGCAGCGTGGCGACAGACCCGATGTCCCGGCCCCGGCTGGTGATCGGCAGCCGGTTGACCACCAGCACGCGGCCGGCCGTCGCGACGGCGCGGTCGCGCTCCACGTCCGCGAGCAGCACCTCGCGCATCTCCTCGCCCACGCCCAGCTCGGTCAGGGTCCGTCCGACGGCGTCGCCCGGGATGCGCAGCAGCCGGACCGCCTCGTCGTTGATCAGCGTCACGCGGCCGCGCAGGTCGAGCCCGACGATGCCCTCGCGGATGCCGTGCAGCATCGCGTCGCGGTGCTCGACCAGGCCGGTGATCTCGACCGGCTCCAGGCCCAGGGTCTGCCGCTTGACGCGGCGGGCGACGAGCAGCGACCCGCCGATGCCGAAGGCGCTGGCCAGACCGAGGTAGGTGAGCAGGTTCGGCAGCGCCTGGGCCAGGCCTTCGGCGACCGACGGGTAGGTGCGGTGGACGGCGGCGAAGCCGATGGTCCTGCCGTCGAGGCCGAGGGCCGGCACCATCGCGACCGCCGCAGGCCGGCCGTCCCAGGCGCCCTCGCCGGACCACGCCCGGCCGGTGAGGACCGTGCTGTCCCCCAGGGAGAACCGGCTGCCCACGACGTCGGCGTCGCTGCTGGCCAGGACGTTCCGGTGCTCGTCGACGATGGTCACCGCCGCCGCGTCGAACGCCGTGCGGGTGCCGATCGCGACCACCCGCAGGTAGCGGAGGTTGTCGTCGTCGATCGCGTCGCGGGTGGTGCGGGCGTTCGCCACGAACTCCCCGGCGGCCAGGGCCCGGCGCCCCTCGACCTCGTGCGCGCCCTGGATGGTCTGGGCGACGGTCACCGCGGCCACGCCGAGCAGCACCACGCAGATGATGAACACCTGCAGCGCGAGCAGCTGGCCGGCCAGCGAGAGCCGCCGGGTCACGTGCATCTCCTGACGTCGGTAGGCGGACGGGGCCAGTTCAGCACGCGTGTCGGACCCGCTGAACCGTGGACACAACGACCACAAAGCTCATTGCGCACGCAAGGGTGACACGGACCACGCCGCTTGCGACCTTGCTGTCAATCGGCGGGCAACCCGCCGGACACACAGGAGGTTCAGATGCGCACTGCTTCCCTGAGGAAGCTCACCGTCGGCGCCGTTGCCGCCGGTCTGGTGCTCACCGGTTGCGGGACCACGGCCGAGGGCGGCTCGGCCTCGGACAGCGGCGGCGACGGCCCGATCAGCGGCCTTCGGTTCATGGTGCCCAACTCCCCCGGCAGTGGCTACGACACGACGGCCCGCGCCGTCGCCGCGGCCATGGAGGACGACGAGATCGCCAAGGGCATCGAGGTGTTCAACCTCGAGGGCGCCGGCGGCACGGTCGGCCTCCAGCGGCTGGTGAACGAGGACGGCAACGCCGACCTGCTCATGCAGATGGGCCTCGGCGTCGTCGGCGCGCAGTTCAGCAACCAGTCCGAGGCCACCCTCGACGAGACCACCCCGATCGCCAAGCTGATCGAGGAGGCCGAGGCGATCGTCGTCCCCGGCGACTCCCCGTTCCAGTCCGTCGACGACCTGGTCACCGCGTGGAAGGCCGACCCGGGCAACACCCCCGTGGGCGGCGCCTCCAACCCCGGCGGGCCGGACCACCTGACCCCGATGCTGCTCGCGCAGGAGGTCGGCGTCGACCCGACGTCGGTCAACTACGTGGCCTACGACGGCGGCGGTGAGCTGCTGGCCGGCATCCTCGGCGGCGACGTGGCCTTCGCCGCGACCGGTGTCGGCGAGGTGGCCGAGTCGGCCGAGGCCGGCGACGTCCGCATCCTGGCCGTCACCAGCGAGGAGGCCGTCGAGGGCGTCGACGCCCCGACCCTGACCGACGAGGGCGTCGACCTGGTCTTCGCCAACTGGCGCGGCATCGTGGCGCCTCCCGGCATCTCCGACGACGACACGGAGAAGTGGGTCGACGCGGTCTCCGAGATGCACGACGGCGACTCGTGGAAGCAGGCGCTCGAGGACAACGGCTGGACCGACTCCTTCATGACCGGCGACGACTTCGGCTCCTTCCTGGAGGACGAGAGCAGCCGGGTCGAGGACGTCATGACCCAGCTGGGGCTGGTGTGAGTTCTGCCGCCCCCGGCGGCACCCGGGAGGAGGGCCGCTCCGAGTACGGAGTGGCCCTGTTCCTGGGGGCTCTCGGCCTCCTCGTCATCGTCCAGGCGATCCTCCTGCCGGAGAGCCGGATCGCCCGTGGTCCCGTCGGACCCGCCGCCGTGCCGATCGTCGTCGGCGGCCTGCTGGTCATCGTGGCCGGCTTCCTCGCCCTGGACGTGGCCCGCGGTGGCCGCGGCGAGCCGGAGGGCGGCGAGGACGTCGAGCTCACCGGGCGCAGCGACTGGCGCACGGTCCTGCTGCTGGCGGCGGCGTTCGTCTCCAACGCGCTGCTGATCGAGGGCCTCGGCTGGCCCCTCTCCGGCGCGATCCTGTTCTGGGGCTGCGCCTTCGCACTGGGCAGCCGCCACTACATCCGGGACGCCGTGATCGCGCTCGTCCTGTCGTTCGGGTCGTGGTACCTGTTCGCATTCGGCCTGGGCGTGGTCCTGCCGGTCGGCATCCTGAAGGGCATCCTCTGATGGACGCACTGACCTCGTTGATCGAGGGTTTCGGCACCGCGCTGACGCCGCAGAACCTGCTGTACGCCTTCCTCGGCGTGCTCCTGGGCACCGCGATCGGCGTCCTGCCGGGCATCGGCCCGGCCATGACGATCGCCCTGCTCCTCCCGCTCACCCGGGGCCTGGGCGTCACCAGCGCGCTGATCATGTTCGCCGGCATCTACTACGGCGGCATGTACGGCGGGTCGACGACGTCGATCCTGCTGAACACCCCCGGCGAGAGCGCGTCGGTCGTCACGGCCATCGAGGGCAACAAGATGGCCAAGGCGGGCCGCGCCGCGCAGGCGTTGGCGACGGCGGCCATCGGGTCCTTCGTCGCCGGCACCATCGCGACCGCGCTGCTCGCACTCCTGGCGCCCACGGTCGCCGATCTCGCGGTGGAGGTCTCGCCCGCCGACTTCTTCGCGATCATGCTGCTCGCCTTCATCGCCGTGACCTCGGTGCTGGGCAGCTCGCGGGTGCGCGGGCTGGCCTCCCTGGGCCTGGGCCTCACCATCGGCCTGATCGGCATCGACGCCACCTCGGGTCAGCAGCGGCTCACGTTCGGCATCCCGGAGCTCGCCGACGGCATCGACGTCATCGTCGTCGCGGTCGGCCTGTTCGCCGTCGGCGAGGCGCTGTGGACGGCAGCGCACCTGCGTCGCAAGCCGGTCGAGGTCATCCCGGTCGGCAACCCGCGGATGAACCGGGCGGACTGGGGCCGCTCGTGGAAGCCGTGGCTGCGCGGCACCGCCATCGGCTTCCCCTTCGGCGCCATCCCGGCCGGCGGCGCGGAGATCCCGACCTTCCTGTCCTACGTGACCGAGAAGCGGCTCTCGAAGCACCCCGAGGAGTTCGGCAAGGGCGCGATCGAGGGGGTCGCCGGTCCGGAGGCGACCAACAACGCCTCTGCGGCAGGTGGCCTCGTCCCGATGCTCACCCTGGGCATCCCGACCACGGCCACCGCGGCGATCATGCTGGCGGCCATCCAGAGCTACGGCATCGAGCCCGGCCCGCAGCTGTTCAGCAAGGAGCCGGAACTGGTGTGGGGACTGATCGCCAGCCTCTTCATCGGCAACACGGTGCTGCTGGTGCTCAACCTGCCGCTCGCGCCGCTCTGGGCCCGGCTGCTGCGGATCCCCCGCGCGTACCTGTACGCCGGGATCCTGTTCTTCTCCAGCCTCGGTGCCTACGCCGCGAACGCGAACACGTTCGACCTGTTCCTGCTGCTGCTGATCGGCGGTCTCGGCTTCATGATGCGCCGCTACGGCCTGCCGGTCCTGCCCTGCATCATCGGCGTGATCCTCGGTCCGTTCGCCGAGGAGAAGCTGCGGCAGGCGCTGCAGATCAGCAACGGCGACATCGGCGGCCTCTTCGAGCCGATCTCGGTCGTCGTCTACTGCATCGTGGCGCTGATCCTGCTGTGGCCGATCGTCCGCAGGTTCCTGCCCCGCAAGGCGATCCCCGGCGTCCTCGAGGAGGCCGCGCACGACATCGAGGAGGCGCACCAGCACTCGGGGCTCACCACCGCGGTGTCGGTGGAACGCCACGTCGGCGTTCACCCGGGCGACCACCCCGGGGACGAGGCCCGGAAGAAGCCCGACTTCGGGGAACCGAGCGGCCTCTGACGAGGCAGGGCCGGGAGCGCACTGCGCTCCCGGCCCTCCGTCGTCCTACGGGACGAGCAGCTGCAGGTCGCGGACGTACACGCCCGCCCCGTGCCCGAAGCCGCTGACCACCGGCTGGATCCGGCTGCCGGCCGTGGCGACGGCCCGATCGAGCAGGAGACGCGGCCGTGGCATCCGGACCCGCTCGCCCGAGATCGTCAGCACGAGAACGCCGGCGACGACGGCGAGCACCGCCACGGAACTCAGGGCTACCGCCAGGCCCAACCGGTCGGCCAGCAGGCCGATCGCCGGGGGGCCGCCGAGCAGGCCGGTGTAGCCGACGGTGGTGGCCAGCGCGATCCCCGGGGCGCCGCCGAGCAGGCCGGCGCGGGCGATCGCGAGCGGGAAGACGTTGGCCAGGCCGAGCCCGACGACGACGAAGCCGGCCAGGGCGACCCACAGGGACGACGTCGTCACCGCCGCGAGCGCGCCCACGGCCGCGACCAGCGCCCCGCCGACGAGCAACCGGCGCTCGCCCCACGCCATGAGCAGCCGGCCGCCGACCAGCCGTCCGCAGGCCATGGCCAGGGAGAACCCCGCGTAGCCCGCGGCGGCGAGCGTGCTGGGGGCGGCGAGCTCCTGGCGGAGGAGCAGGGCGCCCCAGTCGGTGAGGGCTCCCTCCCCGAACGCGGTGCAACCGGCGATCGCGCCGAGGACGACGAGCGTGGCGGTGGGCCCGCGACGGCCGGCCACCCGCCGCTCCGCCGCGGCCGACGCGGTCCTCCGGTCGGCCCCGGCGAGCGCGGGCAGCACCCACGCGCTGACGAACAGGCCCGCCGCGGCGGTGAGCACGAGGTGGGCGGGGACGTCGAGCACCGAGGATGCCGCCCCGCCGACCAGGGCGCCGGCGAGACCACCGAAGCTGAACCCGGCGTGCAGCCCCGACAGGATCGGGCGGCCGACGCGCGCCTCGACCTGGACGCCTACGGCGTTGGCCGCGACGTTGACCACGCCCGTCGCGCCGCCGAAGACGAACAGCGCGGCACACAGCGCGGGAACGGTGGAGACCAAGCCGGGGGGGACGGCCGACGCCGAGACGGCCACCCCGGCCGTGGCGGCGACCGGCCCGGCGCCGAAGCGGGCGCACAGGGTGCCGGTGACGCGCATGCAGACGAGCGCGCCCAGCGAGAGGCAGAGCAGCGCGACGCCGAGGGCGCCGTGACCGGCGCCGACGCGGTCGGCCACGTCGGGGACCCGGGCGGCCCAGGTGCCGAAGACGGCGCCGTCGAGGACGAACAGCGCGGTGACGGCGGCCCGGAGGCGGCTGGTGGACCCGCGCCGGACGCGGACCGGCTCGCCGACCGGCCTACGGGCGCGCGGGATCGCGGGAAGGGTGGACACGGGAAGACCTCACGAAAGGACGCCGGCGGCTTTCGGGATTCGAGGAGCCGCCGGAGGACGGGAAGAGCACACGACCTCGGGCGCCTGTCCTCCACGGTGTCAGCCCCGGCGGCTCTTCGCCGTCGCACACACCCCGCGGGGTGCGTGAGAGTCGCCACGTCAGATGCTGCGCCAGCGCCCCTCGGCCGCATTGCCCTCGGGCTTCGACGCGAAGACATTGCCCGTCGTCGGCGGCACCTCGTTCCTGTCGATGGCCAGCGCGCGCATCAGCGGTCCGGCCAGGACGTCGAAGACGCCCGGGACCAGCCGGAAGGCGGCGGTGATCACCGGGTTGAGCACCCCCGCGTGAACCTCGCGCCGGGGCCGGTCCAGCAGCGCGAGGATGCGCCGTCCCACCCGCTCCGGCGAGTAGACCGGCGGCGGCGGCCGGCCGGTGCTGCCCGCCCAGGTCGCGGCCTGGAAGTAGATCGGTGTGTCGACCCCGCCGGGCTTGACGATGGAGATCTGGATGCCCGGCATGTCCCGCGTCTCCTGCTGGAGCACGCGCACCAGGCCCAGCTGCCCCCACTTCGCCACGACGTAGCTGCCCAGCAGAGGCGTCGTGACCTGACCGAGCAGGGAGTTGACGACCACCAGCTGCCCCTCGCCCTGGCGGCGGAAGGCCGGCAGCACGACGCGGGCGACGACCGCCGTGCCGTGCACCGCGGTCTCCACCACCTGCTCGAAGACCTCGCGGGGGACGTCCTCGATCTTCCCGTAGGCCATGACCTGCGCGGCGTGCACGACGGCGTCGAGTTGGCCGAACCGCTCCACCGCCGTGTCGACGGCGGCCTGCACCCCGTCCTCGTCCAGCACGTCCGCGGGGCAGACGAGCACCTCGGCGGCACCCGCCTTCCGCGCCTCCGTGGCCGCCTCCTCGAGCGTCTCCCGATCGCGGGCGACCAGGACCAGACGATCGCCCCGGCCGCCGAGCTCGACGGCGGTCGCGCGCCCGATGCCGCTCGAGGCGCCCGTCACGAGGACCGAACGGGCGGTCGTGGGCTCTGCGGATCGGGGCACGGGCTCAGCTCCTCGGGCGGGGCGAGGAGGGCGACCGACCGCCACCCGCCTCTGCTCGGCGTCCGGCGGCCCCTACCCGCCGCCCACTGCGGTCATGCGGGCGGCGTCATCTTATCGCCCGCGATCTGATCGAGCACGGCCAACAGCCAGCCCGGTCCGGTGACCTCCACCCCGGCGGGCATCCGGGCGCGCAGCCCCCGATCCGCGGTGACCACCACGGCCGGGATCCCCGCCGCAGCCAGCTCGGCGGCAGCATCGGCGAGGGCGTCGTCCCCGCTCCCCTCCGCCCGGACGACGCGCAGGCCGGCGGGCGCCTCGATGTGCCGGGCGCGGCCTTCGACCACGGCCACCACCGCATCCACCGCCAGGTCCGCACCGTCCGGCCCGGCCACGACCCGCTGAGGCAGCGCCACCAGGCGCGCCAGCAACCGGCTGTTGGCGCCGGCACGGTCGCGCCACCAGCCGTCGGGGCGCGAGCCCACGACGTTCGCCGCGTCGACCAGCAGGACCGTCATCGCAGCTCCCGGGCTCGTCGTCGCCCGGCCAGGGGTCGCCCGTCCGGGGGAAAACGATCTTCCTCCCGTTTGCGGGTTCCGGCGGCGGGGACCCACAGCGCGACAGCAGCGGGACCACTCCGGCCCCACCTGCGCGAAGGAGACCGACCATGGCCGAGACCGATTCCACGCATCCCACGCACGACCGTGACGCGACCGTCCGCGCCGACACCGTCCGCACCGACACCGTCCGCACCGAGGGAGCGACAGTGAGCCGGGGGACCGCCCGGGACGCCGTCGCGGCCCAGCGGGCCCGGTTCGGCGGGATCAAGTGGGGCGCCGCCTTCTTCGGCTGGCTGTCGGCCAACGGGCTGGCCGTCCTGCTGGTCGCGCTGCTCTCCGCGGCCGGGGTCGCCCTCGGGCTCGCCCAGGGCGTCGACACCGCTGACGAGGCGGTCGACCAGGCCGAGACGCTGGGCATCGGCGGGGGCATCGCCGTCCTCGTCGTCCTGTTCCTCGCCTACCTCGCCGGTGGCTACGTCGCGGGCCGGATGGCCCGGTTCGACGGCGCCCGCCAGGGGCTGGCGGTCTGGCTCGTCGGGCTGATCGTGGTGATCGTCCTGGCCGCGGCCGGGGCGATCCTGGGGGCGCAGTACAACGTCCTCACCCAGCTGAACCTCCCGCGGATCCCGATCGACGAGGGCACCGCCACCACCGCCGGCATCATCACGCTCGTCGCGATCCTGGTGGTCACGCTGCTGGGCGCGGTGCTCGGCGGCAAGCTCGGCGACCGGTTCCACCGCCGGGTCGACCGGGCCGGCTTCGACGCCGTCTAGACCGTCCTGGCCAGGCAGGCCCCGGACGGCACCGCTGTCCGGGACCTGCTGCTGTCCGGGTACCGCACATACGCTGGCGGCATGTGCCGGAACATCCGTCCCCTCTCCAACTTCGAGCCGCCGGCGACGGACGACGAGATCCAGGCCGCGGCCCTCCAGTACGTCCGCAAGATCAGCGGCACGACGAAACCGTCCCGGGCGAACGCGGACGCCTTCGACCGGGCGGTCGCCGAGGTGGCCGCCGCGTCCACGCGCCTGCTGGACGCGCTGGTGAGCACCGCGCCGCCCAAGGACCGCGAGATCGAGGCGGCCAAGGCACGCGAGCGGGCCGCCCTGCGCTACGGCACCTGATCGGTGTCGACATGTCGACGAGTCGGCTCGTGGACATGTCACCCGGGCGGCTGCACACGGCCGCGCCCGGCGGCGGCGGCCTTCCCCGCCCCATACGATCCGGCCGGTGAGCACTGCACGCGGATCCGACTCCGGGCGGAACGAGACACGCAAGGAACGGGTCGACCGCGAGCTCATCGAGCTGCTCAACGAGCTGCGGGTCGCCCTCCCCGGCGTGCAGTTCCTGTTCGCGTTCCTGCTGATCGTCCCCTTCCAGCAGACCGTCGACCGCATCACCGAGTTCCAGCGCGACGTCTACTTCGTCGCCCTCGTCTCCGCGGCGGTGGCGAGTGCGCTGCTCATCGCGCCGGCGGCGCAGCACCGGGTGCTCTTCCGGCAGAGCGTCAAGGAGAAGCTGCTGCAGCGCAGCCACCGCTCGGCGCTCGCCGGGCTGGTCGTGCTCGCCGTCGCCATCTGCTCGGCGGTCCTGCTGGTGGTCGACGTCCTGTTCTCCCGCACCCAGGCCTGGCTCACCGCGGGAGGGCTGGCGCTGCTGCTGGCCTGGTGGTGGCTCGCCGTGCCCGTCTGGCAGCGGGCCCACAGCGACGAGGACGACCTGGACGACGGCGCCGCGACCGAGGACGACGCCAGGAGCGTCTGAGGGTCGCCTAACCTGCACGGGTGGGCCCTGCGACGACGGACCGGGCGCCGGCGTCGTCGTCCACCGCCACCGGGGCGCCGGAGCTCCCCCGCTGGAGCGTGCTCGAGCTGCTGCCGCCGGTCCTCGTCCTGCTCCTGGGCACCGTCCTGCTGCTGCCCGGCCACGGCCTCTGGTTCGACGAGCTGTTCACCGCCGAGGTCGCGCGGCTGC
>DATHAK010000261.1:0-10485 GCA_035296685.1 Blastococcus sp. | reverse complement strand
CGATGAAGAGCTCCGAGCGGTCGAGGCCGGAGCGGCGGATCGCCTCCCCCACGCCGCGCTCGTTGAGGTAGGCGGCGGCGGTGTCGATGTGCCGGTAGCCGGCCGCCAGCGCCGTCTCCACGGCCGTGACCGTCTCGTCCGCTGGGGTCTGGAAGACCCCGAACCCGACGGCGGGGATCTCGACTCCGTTGTTCAGGGTGAAGGAGGAGCTGCTCATGACGTCCATGCTGGCCGCTGGTGCTCCCGGCTGGCAGTGCCTGTCGATCCAGGGACTGGCAGTGCCTCCCTGGGCCGGTCGACGGCGGTCGCACCAGGCCGCGTGTGGCGGTGCGCCGGGACGACGAGGACGACCACCACCAGCAGGGCCAGCGCGAGCAGCACGCAGCTGCCGGACCAGGCCGCCCGGACGTGCCCCGTTACAGCCGCCGGTCCGTCGAGTCCGGCTCCGGCGCGGACGGCGACCGCGGACAGCACGGCCAGGCCGAGCGCCATCCCCAGCTGATGGGCCGTGTTCACCAGCCCCGAAGCGGCACCTGCGTCGGCCGGGGCGACCCCGGCGATGCCGGCGTTCGTGAGCGGCGCGAAGGCCAGGCCCTGTCCTGCGCCGATGAGCACCATGGGCAGCGCCACCGAGCTCAGGTAGGCATTCCCGATGCCGGCGCGGCTGAGCCAGACCATGCCGGTCAGGGTCACGGCTGTCCCCCCGGCGAGGAGGACGCCGTTGGGGATGCGCGCGCCCAGCCGCGGGATCGCGAGCGCCACGGCGAAGTTGACCAGCGACATCGGGAGGAAGCCCACTCCGGCCTGCAGCGGGGTGAAGCCGAGCGCGTCCTGCAGGTACTGGGTCGTGAAGAAGAAGAACCCGATCATCGCGCCGAGGTACAGCATGCGGGCCGCGCAGGCACCGCTGCGCTCCCGGCTCCGGAACAGCCGCAGCGGCATGATCGGCTGGGCGACACGGTCCTCGTTCAGCACGAGGACGGCCAACAGCCCGAGCCCGACGGCGAGTGGGACGACGACGCGCGCCGACCCCCAGCCGGTCGCACCGGACTCGATGATGGCGAAGACCAGCGCCCCCATCCCGAGCGTCGCGCACAGGGCGCCGACGAGGTCGAAGCTCCCCCGCAGTCGCGACGTCTCGGTGAGCACTCTGTGCGCACCGACCACCATCGCGATCGCGATCGGCACGTTGACCAGGAACGCCGCACGCCAGGAGATCCAGTCGGTGAGGGCGCCTCCCACGAGCAGTCCGAGGCTGGCGCCGATTCCGGCGGTGGCGGCGTACCAGGCGACCGCCCGGCTGCGCGCCTGCCCCTCGAAGTACGCGGTGATCAGCGCCAGCGAGGTCGGCGCGACGATCGCCGCGCCGATGCCCTGCAGGGCCCGGGCGGCGATCATCCACCAGCCGGTCGGTGCCAGCCCGATGAGCAGCGACGCGCCCCCGAAGACGACGAGCCCGACCTCGAACAGCCGGCGCCGGCCCACGATGTCGCCCGCCCGGGCACCCAGCAGGAGCAGTCCGCCGAAGACGAGCACATACGAGTCCTGGACCCAGGACAGCGCCGTCGGGGACAGCTCGAGGTCGGCGCGGATGCTCGGCAGACCGGTGAAGACCACCGAATTGTCGAGCAGGATCATGAAGTAGCTGACGAGGATGATCGCGAGGATCGCGGCTGGGTTGCTGGTCCGTGGCACCCGACCAGTGGACGGCGGCTCGTTCCCGCGCGGGAGTCCCGGTCGTTCCGGGTACTGGCAGTGCCTCCCTCGAGTCGCGCGGGCTGCCTACCGTGGAGCCGTGAGCAGGACCGATGTGAACGCCGAGATCCGCGACTTCCTCAGCACGAGACGGGCGCGCATCACCCCCGAGCAGGCCGGGCTTCCGGCCTACGGCGGCAACCGCCGCGTCAAGGGACTGCGCCGCGAGGAGGTGGCGATGCTTGCCGGCGTCTCGGTCGACTACTACGTCCGGATGGAACGCGGCGGTCTGGCCGGCGCCTCGGAGAGCGTGCTCGACGCCCTGGCCGACGCCCTGCGGCTCGACGAGGCCGAGCGGACCCACCTGTACGCCCTCGCCCGGGAGAGCGGGTCACGCAGCAGTTCCCGCAAGCGGACCGCGGCGGCCGGCGTCCGGCCGGCCGTGCAGCAGCTGCTCGACGCCATGACCGACGCCCCGGCCTGGGTGCGCAACGGCCGGCACGACATCGTCGCGATGAACCAGCTGGCCCGCGCCCTCTATGCGCCGGTGCTCGCCGAGCAGCGCCGTCCGGCGAACACCACCCGGTTCGTCTACCTGAACCCGGACGCCGCCCGGGAGTTCTTCGTCGACTACGACCGCATCGCCAACGACGCCGCCGCCATGCTCCGCCTGGAGGCAGGCCGCAACCCGCACGACAAGGCGCTCATCGAGCTGGTCGGGGAGCTGTCCACCCGCTCCGAGCTGTTCCGTCGGCGGTGGGCCCAGCACGACGTGAAGTTCCACCGCAGTGGGCAGAAGCGGCTGCGCCACCCGGCCGTCGGCCAGCTCGACCTCGACTTCGAGGGGATGGAGCTCGCCTCCTCGCCGGGGCTCTACCTCAACGTCTACACCGCCGCCGCCGGCACGCCGACCGCCGACGCGCTGAAGCTGCTCGCGTCGTGGGCGGCCTCGCAGGAGCAGCTGCCCTCCGAGACCCTCCCGGCGGCTCCGGAGTTGATCTGGCGATTCGGCTCACGGATGAGCTCCACGGTTCCTCCCACCCGCTGGAAAGGGGGCGGCGACCACAGTCGTCGCCGCCCGCTGCTCAACCCCGCAGTTCGGCGTTGAGCCGTGCGGCCTGCCGCGTGAGGTGGTCGCGTTCGGGGAGGTTGCGCGCCGACCGGGCGGCCTCGGCGTAGAGCCGTGCGGCGGTTCCCAGGTTCCCGTCGCGCTCGTGCAGGTACGCCGCGACGGCGGTGTGGCGGGGCAGGGACGGGTCGAGCTCCGCAAGGGCGGTCAGGCCGACCCGCGGTCCGTCGGCCTCCCCCACCGCGACCGCCCGGTTGAGGCGGGCCACCGGGTTGTCGGTGAGCCGCACCAGCTCGTCGTACCACTCCACGATCTGCACCCAGTCGGTCTCCTCAGCCGTCCGGGCGTCGGCGTGCAGCGCCGCGATGGCGGCCTGGGCCTGGAACTCGCCCATGCGGTCGCCGGCCAGAGCTGCCTGGAGCACCTCGACTCCCTCGGCGATCATGCGGCTGTCCCACAGGCTGCGGTCCTGCTCGGCGAGGGGCACGAGGCTGCCGTCGGGGCGGATCCGGGCCGGTCGCCGCGCGTGGTGCAGCAGCATGAGCGCGAGCAGGCCCGCCACCTCCTCGTGCGCGATCGCGGTCGCCAGCTGGCGGGTCAGCCGGATCGCCTCGGCGGCGAGGTCGACGTCGCCGGAGTAGCCCTCGTTGAAGACGAGGTAGAGCACGCGCAGCACCGTGCCGACGTCACCGGGCTGGTCGAACCGGACGCCCGAGACGGTCCGCTTGGCCCGGCTGATCCGCTGCGCCATGGTCGCCTCCGGCACGAGGTAGGCCTGCGCGATCTGCCGCGTGGTCAGGCCGCCGACCGCGCGCAGCGTGAGCGCGACCGCCGAGGCCGGCGTCAGGGACGGGTGCGCACACAGGAAGTACAGCTGCAGCGTGTCGTCCAGCTCGGTGCCTGGGCCCGGCGCGGGCTCGTCCTCGACGAGCTCCTCGCGCCGCCGGCGGGAGGTGTCGGCGCGGACGGCGTCGAGGAACCTGCGCCAGGCCACGGCGACCAGCCAGGCCTTCGGATCCCTCGGCGGGTCGTCCGGCCACACCCGCACCGCCTCGACCAGGGCCTCCTGCACGGCGTCCTCGGCCGCCGGGAAGTCAGCCCCGCGGCGGCCGAGGATCCCGATCACCGGTGGGATGAGGGTCCGCAGGAGTGCCTCGTCCACCATGCGGGTCATTCCGTGATGGTCGGCGCCGCGCCCAGGAACGGGCGGACCTCGAGCCACTCGTGGATCGGCTTCCCGTCCGCACCCGGTGCCGCGGACAGCTCACCGGCCAGCTCGAGCGCCCGCTCGTAGGTGTCGACGTCGATCACCATCCAGCCGGCGATCAGGTCCTTGGTCTCGGCGAACGGGCCGTCGGTGACCGGCGGCCGCCCCTCGCCGTCGTAGCGGACCCACGCGCCCTTCGGCGAGAGCGCCTGCTCGTCGACGAACTCGCCGGTGCCCCGGAGCCGGTCGGCGAAGTCCTGCATGTACCGGATGTGGGCCCTGACCTCGTCGGGCGTCCACTGGTCCATCGGCACGTCGTTGACCGCCGCCGGCGCGCCGCGGTAGTGCTTGAGCATCAGGTACTTGGCCATGTCGTACTCCCTGGTCAGGTGCGGCCCATTGTGGCCGCGTCCACCCAGGGGACGGAGCCGCGCACGGGTTCTCGACATCGGCCCGCGACATTTCTCCGGTGGTCTCCGCCGGCGGCTTGCATCGGGGTCGCCCGGGGAAGAACTCCCTGCATGGCGGACGCCGGAGGAACGAGCACGCGACCGGCCCCTCCCCCGCCGGGCCGTCCGATCAGCCACGCCACCTCGCCACACAGGATCGGCCGGCGAGGCTGGTGGCTCATCGTGCGGCGGGCGGCTCGGCACGTCCTGAGCGACCGGCTCCAGGTGCTCAGCGCCGGGATCTCGTTCTTCGCGCTCCTGTCGGTCGCCCCGTTGCTCGTGACCGCGATCTCCGTGTACGGGGTGGTCAACACCCCCGCACAGGCGCTGGAGCAGTTGTCCGGCGTCGCCGGGATGCTGCCCGACCAACTGGAACCCCTCGTCACCGATCAGCTGGAGACCGTCACCACGGCGTCCACGCAGGTGCTGACCGTCCGCGGGCTGACGGGCCTGGTCCTGGCCCTGTGGACGGCCACCACCGCGGCCACGTACCTCATCGATGCGCTGACCCTCGCCTACCGCGAGACCGAGACCCGCACCTTCCTGCGGCGCAGCGGGCAGGCGCTGCTCGTCGTCCTGGGCGGCGCCGTCCTGCTGGGCGCGGTGATCGCCGCGGCCGGGTTCGTCTCACGGGCGACCGCCGGCGCGCCGGAGCCGGTCCGCCTGGTCCTGCGCCTGCTCGCCTGGCCGGTCCTCGCCGCGGTCATGGCCGCCGCCCTCGCCGCGCTCTACCGGTTCGCTCCCGACCGCAAGGACGCGCGCTGGCGCTGGATCAGCGGCGGCGCGACGGCGGCCACCCTGCTGTGGCTCGCCGCCTCGATCGGGCTGTTCGCGTACGTGCAGACGCTGGGCAGCTACGAGGCGACGTACGGATCCCTCGCCGGCGTGGTCATCAGCATGTTGTGGCTCTGGATCACCGTCTTCCTGGTCATCGTCGGCGCAGCCGTCAACGCCGAGGCGGAACGCGAGACGGTCCGAGATTCGACCGTCGGACCCGAGCAGCCCGTGGGGCAGCGGGGTGCCGCGGTGGCCGACAGCGTCCCGCCGTACCCGGGCGATGGGTGATCCGGTCAGGGAGCCGCGACAGCGGGGCCTCCCGCATGCGGATGCGCAGCGGCCGTGCACAGAATCGGGTCGGCGAGAAGGCCGGACCAGGCAGGTCCAGCACGCGCCTGACCACCCAGGAACCGAAGGGGGACGCCGATGTCCGCACAGGTGGCCGAGCACGATGTCCGCGACGACCTGGAGTTCGGGCTCTTCGACTGGGTCGACACCGTGCCCGGTCTGCCGACGGCCGAGCTCTACGACGCCCGGCTCCGCGTCCTCGCCGAGGCCGACAGGGGCGGGTTCAGCACCTACCACCTCGCCGAGCACCACGGCACGCCGCTGGGCCTGTCGCCGTCCCCCGCCGTGTTCCTCGCCGCCGCCGCCCGGGAGACCGAGCGCATCCGGCTGGCCCCCACCACCTTCATCGTCCCGCTGTACGACCCGCTGCGGCTCGTGCAGGAGATCTGCATGCTCGACCAGCTCAGCCACGGCCGGCTCGACATCGGCGTGGGCAAGGGCTCCTCCCCCATCGAGGCGGCGATGTACGGGCTGACGCCGGAAGACACCGCGGCCCGTTTCGAGTCGATGTTCCCCGCCATCGTCGAGGCGATGGAGACGGGCAGGTTCCGCCGCCCGGGTGCCGAGGGGCCGGCCGCGGAGGAGATTCCCCTCCACGTCCCCGTCTACCAGCGCCCGCACCCGCCGCTGTGGTATCCGACGTCCAACCCGGCCTCGATCCCGCGGCTGGGCGACGAGGGCTACAACGTGCTGTTCGGGTTCGGCTTCGCCTCGCCGCCCCTCGAGGTCGTCCGTGAGCAGAGCCGGGTGTTCTTCGACCACTTCCGGCAGTCCGCGGCCCGGGGCGGGGTCCGCTACAGCCTGCCGGGTTCCCCGCCGCGTTTCGGCATGCTGCGCCACGTGCTCGTCGCCGAGACCGACGAGGCGGCCATGGCGCTCGCCCGTCCCGCGTTCGACGCGCACTACGAGAGCTTCACCCACCTCTGGCGCGTGCACGGCAGCGACCGGTTCACCGGGCCGGCCGACTTCGACAAGCTGGTCGCCGAGGACAAGCTCTTCGTCGGTTCGCCGGAGACCGTCGCGGCACAGGTCGCCCGCGCGCGGGAGGTCGGGGAGGTCAACTACTTCGCGGGCGCCTTCGCCTGGGGCTCCCTCGACGTCGAGACGGTCCTGTCGTCCGTGCGGCTGTTCCGCGACGAGGTCGTCCCCGCCGTCCGTTCGGGCACCACGGAGAAGGAGCCCCGCATGGCGGACTCCGCGCCCGAGCAAGGCCGGTAGTGGAGGCGACGGGCGGCGCGACGGCCACTGCCGGTCCGACGACGGGGACGACGGTGCACCGCGACGTCGTCTACACGAACGTCGACGGGCTGGAGCTGCGACTGGACCTGTACGTACCCGACGTGCGTCCCGCACCGCTGTGCATCTGGCTGCACGGCGGTGGCTGGATGCGCGGCTCGCGCAGCGACCGTGCCGACCAGCGTCTCCTCCCGGTGGCCCGCAGCGGTGTGGCCGTGGCCGCCGTGCAGTACCGGCTCAGCGGGCAGGCGATCTTCCCGGCGCCGCTCGACGACGCGCGGGCGGCCGTCCGCTGGTTGCGGGCGCACGCCGATGCCTACGGTCTCGACGCGACCCGGGTCGGCGCGTGGGGTGCGTCGGCCGGCGGCCATCTGGCCTCGTTGCTGGCGCTCACGGACGACGAGACGGAGGCCCACCGGGGCGACTCGTCGGTGCAGGCCGTCGTCGCCTGGTTCGCCCCGTCGGATCTCCTACTGAGGGACTCCGACGTGCCCGAGGGGCCGCTTCCACCCTTCGCCACGGGGCCGCCGCCGGAGCCGTCCTTCGAGGCCCGGCTGCTCGGCGTCGAGAGGGTGCGGGAGAACCGCGCCGCCGCGCTCGCCACCAGCCCGGTGGCCCGTGTCCACCCGGGCGCGCCGCCCTTCCTGCTCATGCACGGGGACCGTGACGGCCTCATCCCGTCCGAGCACAGTCGCCGCCTCCACCGGGCACTCCTGGCCGAGGGCGTCGACTCCACTCTGTGGCTCCTCTACGGCGCGAACCACGAGGACCCCGGTTTCGACTCACCGGCCTCCCTGGCCGCGGTCGGCGCCTTCCTCCGCCACCACCTGCTGCCGGGCTCGAGCCCCCGGGGCGAGGCGGGCTGAGAATCTGGCGCCTGGGTCAGAGGCTCCGGCGCACCTTTTTGCCGAACTTGCGGGCACGGCGCCGCCCACGCTTCACCTTGTGTTCCGCCTGACGCCGGAGACGCCAGAACTTCCATCCGGCGACGGCCAGGAGCGGAAGGGGAGCCAGGAGCAGCAGGACAGGAGCCAGCACGAGCCCGAGGACGAGCAGGACCAGGCCGACCACGATGCCGATCACACCTGCGAGCGAGCGAAGAACGATCATCGGGATTCCTTCCGACGTCTGCCGGCGCGCCGCGTCGTGCCAGCGCCTTCCATCCCTGAAGACGCCGTTCCCCGCAACGCATGACGCGGTCCGGAAGATCGGCGTCCCAGACTTCGCGACCTCGTCAGACCGACCGGCCGGCGAACGCGGCCACCCGTCTATAGGCGTCGGCACCCTCGGGCGCCGGTTGCTCGGGCCCGAACGCCGAGCCGCGGTTGTCGTCCGTGAGGCTGGCCCGCATGAAGGCCAGCCCCCGTTCGGCCACCTCCTGATCGAGGTCGCCGGTCGACCGGCCGAGGGCCGAGGAGAGGTCCCAGGTGTGCACGGCGAGCTCCGCGCACTGCCAATCGATGGGTACGCCTCCACCCGGGGCGGCCGGATTCCCCACGGCGCGCAGCAGATCGTCGGCGTTGGAGCGGAACCGGGCAGCGGGTTCACCGCCGGCCGGGGCGGTGGGGGCCGACCAGTCGACCGACTCGCCACGCACCATCCGGGCGAACCTCGCCGGGGCCGCGACGATGTGGTCGACCAGGTCCTGGACGCTCCAGTCCTCGCACGGGGTCCGATTCCCCAGGGTTCCGCCCGGAACGTCGTCGAGCAGACCGGCCAGCTGGTCCAGCGCTCGGCGCAGCACCGCAGGGTCGTCGTCGGATCGCATGATCCAAAGCTAGCCGCGCCGGGCCCGGGCGACGAGCCCCTACGGTGAGCCCGTGGAGGTCTGGTTCAACCCGTCGTGCTCGAAGTGCCGCGTCGCCCGCCAGCAACTGGACGACGCGGGCGTCGAGTACACGCTGCGCCGCTATCTCGACGAACCCCCGAGCGAGACGGAGCTTCGGGCCGCGCTGGACGCCCTCGGCCTCGAGCCGTGGGACATCACGCGGATGTCCGAGCCGCTCGCCCGGGAGCTCGGGCTGAAGGACATGACCAGGGACGCCGAGGCGTGGATCCGGCTGCTGGCAGCGCACCCGCGGCTGATCCAGCGGCCCCTCGTCCTCACCGACGACGGCCGGGCGTGGGTGGCCCGGGACGACGAGACCCTCACCGAGGTCGTGGCTGCCGGACGGCGTCCGCCCGAGGAGGCCTGAGCCCGCTATCCGCCGGGCTCGAGCAGGCGGACCGTGCCGTCGCCGAAGTTCGTCACGAGCAGCCGTCGTCCGTCCGGGGTCACCGACACGCTGGTCGGGCTCTCCCCGGTCGGGATCCGGGCCGTGACGTCGCCCGAGCCAGCGTCGACCACGGCGACGGTGCCGTCGTCCACGTTCGCCGTGTAGAGGTGGCGGCCGTTCGGGGCCCAGGCCACGTCCTGCGGGCCGGCGCCGACGGCCGGCACGGTCATGACGACCTGGTTGGTGGCCCGGTCGATGACCGACAGGTCGCCGCTGATGTAGTTGACCACCGCGAGGCGGGTCCCGTCGGGCGACAACTCCAGGCTGTGCGGGCCGTCGCCGACCGGGATGGTCGCCACGATGCCGTTGTCCCGCAGATCGAGAACCGTCACCACGTCGGAGAAGTGGTTCGTGACGTAGACGAACCGCCGGTCGTCGGTGAAGGCGACCCAGTGCGGCGACGGCGGGACCTCGATCCGGTCCACCAGCTCGCCCGTGCCCGTGTCCAGTACGTCGAGGTGGTTCTCGTCGTAGTAGGGGACGTACAGCAGGCGCCCGTCGAGCGTGGTGGCGATGGCGTACGGGCCCCGGCCCACCGACACGGCGCTGAGCGTCCGGTCGGAGGTGGGATCCAGCGTCACGACGAAGTTCGCGGAGAAGTCGTCCGTGTACGCCGAGACGTAGGCGCGGCTCCCGTCGGGGGCGAAGGTGACCAGCTGCGGCGGGGCCTCGGGAACCGGGATGGTCGCCGTGGGCTCGCCGCGGAGGACGTCGAAACGGATCACCGCACCGGCGACGGGGTCGGCGACGTAGCCGAACCGACCGTCCGGTGCGATGGCCATGTAGTGGGGCGCCTCGCCGACCCGCACCGCCGCCCCGACCCCGGGCGTCGCAGCACTCGTGGCCTCGGGAGGCTCGTCGGACGACGATGCCGCCCGCGACGCCGACCTCGGCGTGGGGCTGTGCCCCTCGTGCCCGGCGCTGCCCGAGTCCGATCCCGAACCCGCCGTGGCCGGTTCGTCGGAGAACCCGGCTCCGCCGCGCCAGGCGAGGACCGTGATCACGACCGCCACCAGCACCAGGACGCCCAGGCCCCATCCGACGATCTGCCCACGGGTCCGCCGCCGCCGGTGCTTCCCGTGAGGGACCGGGTGTCGCACATCCATGGCCGCTCGTTCCCCGTCTGCCGTCCGGCACCCATCGTCGAGCGGAGACCACCCCGCGACAACTCGGCGCGAGGATGGAGGCCCGGAGTCGCCTACCTCCAGGCCGTACCGCCCTGGGCGAGGTGGCGGGCCCGGGCGGGCAGAGCCAGGATGTCCTCCTTCGAGACGTACCCCAGCGCACCTGCGCGGCGCGCCTCCAGCGACGAGTCCGCGCCCGACGCGGCGGTGAGCAGCAGAACCCGGGCATGCGGTTGGACCGCCAGGAGCCTGCGCGTGGCCTCGAACCCGTCGACGCGCGGCATGCTCACGTCCATGAGGACGA
>DATHAK010000260.1:0-10894 GCA_035296685.1 Blastococcus sp. | reverse complement strand
GGCTACCTCACCCTCGGCCAGCCGCTCACCACGCTGTCCGGCGGCGAGCGGCAGCGGCTCAAGCTGGCCGCCCAGATGGCCGAGAAGGGCGACGTCTACGTCCTCGACGAGCCGACGACCGGCCTGCACCTCGCCGACGTCGAGAACCTGCTCGGTCTGCTCGACCGGCTGGTCGACGGCGGCAAGTCGGTGATCGTCATCGAGCACCACCAGGCCGTGATGGCGCACGCCGACTGGATCATCGACCTCGGTCCCGGGGCCGGCCACGACGGCGGCCGGATCGTCTTCGAGGGCACGCCCGCCGATCTCGTCGCCGCCCGCTCCACCCTCACCGGGAAGCACCTCGCGGCCTACGTCGGCAGCTGATCGGGCGCTTCTGCGACGGCGGCACGGCACGACGCGGAGCCGTCGCGGAGGGGATGTGGGGGCGGGAGGCCGGTCCTGACGGTCTGGCCGCGTTGGTCGGTCCATCCAGCGGTGGATGGCCACTCTTAGCCGGCTCCCCCGCCCCACGCAGACTGTGACCCCCGCCACACCATCGCGTCAACCCGCGCCGGTGTGTCGACCCCTCCCGGGCGTGTCCCTCCCGGTCAGGGCCCCGTGAGGGGGGAGCGGACCCCCGGTGGGCGACGGTCGCTGTCGGGGCGTTTCTCGCCCTTCCGGGCTCCTGCCGGACTCCGGAAGCAGGCACAACACCCGGGGAGCGCGGCGGGAACGGGCCGTCAGCCGACCCGGCGCAGGATGTCCGGGGTGAGCTGGTCGACGGCGGTGTGCCCGGTCAGCCCGAGCGTGAGGTCGAACTCGCCGATCACGTCGGAGACGACCTGCCGCACGCCCTCCTCGCCGGCCAGCGCCAGGCCCCAGGCGAACGGCCGGCCGAGCAGCACGGCGCGGGCGCCGAGCGCGACGGCGATCAACGCGTCCGCGCCGCTGCGGACGCCGCTGTCCAGCAGCACCGGCGCGCGCTCGTCGACGGCGGCCACGACGTCGGGCAGGGCGTCGAGCGCCGAGATCGACCGGTCGACCTGCCGGCCGCCGTGGGTGCTGACGACGACGCCGTCCGCCCCCTCGTCCAGCGCGCGGCGGGCGTCGTCCGGGTGCAGGACGCCCTTGAGCAGGATCGGCAGCCGCGTCCGCTCCCGCAGCCAGGCCAGGTCGGCCCAGGTGATCGACGGCCGGGAGTAGATGCCGAGGAACGTCTCGACGGCGGCCCGGGGGAGCGGTGAGCGCAGGTTGTCCCTGAACGGTCCCGGCCAGGCCTTCGCCATGCCGACGAGGGCCTTCACCGCCGCCGGCGTCGGCCGGGGCTGCGGCTCCCGAGGGCCGGCGGCGGCAGCCCGTTCCTCCACCAGCCGGCGGAACACCGGGTCCGACGTGTACTGGGCGATGCCCTTCCCCAGCGCGAACGGGAGGTGGCCGAGGTCGAGGTCGCGGGGCCGCCAGCCGAGCATCGTCGTGTCGAGGGTGACCACCAGCGCGTCGCAGCCGGCGGCCTCGGCGCGGCCGACCAGGCTCTCGACGAGTTCGTCCGACGTCGACCAGTAGAGCTGGAACCAGCGCGGGGCGGCGTCGGGCCCCGAGCCCATGGCGGCCGCGCAGTCCTCCATCGAGACCGAGGCCTGGTTCGAGAAGACCATCGGCACCCCGAGCGAGGCGGCCGCCCGGGCCACCGCCAGATCGGCCTCGTCGTGCACCAGCTCCAGCGCACCGACCGGGCCGAGGAGGACGGGTGCGGGGAGCCGGCGACCGAACAGCTCGACGGACGTGTCCCGCCGGCTGACGTCGCGCAGCACCCGGGGCACGACGGCCCACCGGTCGAAGGCCGCCCGGTTGGCCCGCTGCGTCGCCTCGTCGCCGGCGCCGCCCGCCACGTACGCGTAGGCGCGCGCGTTGAGTGCCCGCTTGGCCCGCGCCTGCAGCCGCCGGCCCACCGTGGGCACCCGGGGGGAGTGGCCGTACACGCCCGCGCGGTAGACCTCGTTCTGCCGACGACGGCCGGCGCCTGCTTCGTCCACCCGGCCACCGTAGTGAGCGCCGTCCCGGCGCCTGGGCCCTGTCGCGCCCCCGAAAACTTGCGACACGCCGTGCGACACGCCCGAACAGTCCAGTAACGGCCTGGCAACGAAGCGTCACTCTTGTCATCATGAGAACCCTGTAGCACCGCAAGGGGGAGCACGCATCAGCACGACCCACCGGGTCGCCGTCGAAAACCGAGCGGCGCCGCGCACTCCGTTCCGGACGCCTGCGTCCGCCGGCTTTCTCACCGGCTTCCTTCTTCTCCTCCTGAGCGCTGGCGTGGCCATTGCCGCCCCCGCCGCGGCGGTCGACGACCCGAGCCGGCCCGACGCCCGCGTCACCCACGGGCCCAGCTGCCAACCGGGCGGCCTCGTCGTCGAGGTCGTCGCCGGCACGGCCCCCTACGCGGTCCGGCTGGCCACCACTCGCACACCCTCGGGCGAGGACGAGGCGGTCCTCCAGCCCGGCGAGACCGTCGTCCTGCGCACCGGCGATGTCGACTGGGGCGAGACGATCGACGGCCGGCTCGAGTACGCGGCCCGGGACGGTTCCGGCGTCGCCTACATCGACGAGCTCGAGGAGTACAGCTTCACCCGGCCCACGCTCGAGGACTGCGAGGCGGCCGTCGCGCCGTCCGATCCCGAGCCGACGCCGCCCACGACGGACGCCCCGGCACCGTCGCCCACCACCGCGGGCGACCCCGCACCGCCGGCCGGATCGACCTCGACCGCGCCGGCGCCGCCCACCGGCGCCGAGCCCTCCGGCCCGGCCGGGGCCGAGCCGGCTCCGGCCCGCGAGGTGGCGGCCGGGGAGACCGTGACGCTGCAGGCCGGCGGGTTCCTGCCGGGGGAGTGGGTGCTCATCGCGCTGCGCGGGAGCGACGACGTCCTGGCGTCGGCCGTCGCCGGTCCCGACGGCACCGTGTCGACCGAGATCCGCCTGCCCGAGGGCCTCTCGGCCGGCGCGGCGACCGTGGACCTCGTCGGCGACGAGTCCGCCGTGCTGGCCGACGTCCACCTGCTCGTGGCCGGAGCCGAATCCGCCGTGGCCGACAGCGGCGCCGGCGACCTGGTGCCGCTCACCTCGGCCGCCGCGGCGCTCGTCCTCGCCGTCGCGGGCCTCGTGTCGGTGGCCGGGCGCGCCCGGACGTCGGGACGGCGACGACACGCCGTGCTGCCCGGCGCCTGAGCGCTCCGTCGGGGACGATGGAGCCGTGCACCCCTCGGGAGACGCGCTCGCGCGCGGTGTTCCGCACAACATCGGCGCCCTGCCGGGGGTGGCCCCCCGCCCGGCCGAGACGTGGCTGCGCATCGTGCAGGTGCACGACCGGATCACCCGTCGGGTCGACTCGGCGCTGCACCGTCAGCACGGCCTCTCGCTGACCGGCTTCGAGGTACTCCGGCGGATCGCCGAGGCGCCCGGGGAGCGGGCCAGCATGGGCGAGGTCGCCGAGGCCATCGGACTGTCCCGCCCCGGCGTCACCAGCACCGTCAACCGCCTGGTCGCCGACGGGCTGGTCCTGCGGGAGCGGGGCGACGGCGACCGGCGGCTCCTGCACGCCCGGCTCACCGCTGCGGGCCGCGAGCGGGTCGCGGCCGCCGCCCGCACCCACGACGACCTGGTGGCCCACCTGCTGGCCCTCCTCGGCAACGACGCACCCGTCGTCACCGATGCCCTCGCCCGCGTCTCCGCAGCGGCCCGCCCCCGCACCTGACGAGGGAGCGGACCCGCACCGGGGCAACGCTTCAAGCCCGTAGTGTTTCCACCGGAACAGCATCGGGCACGAGCCGATCATGCTGGGGGCGTCCATGGAGGTCAGCGTCGTGGTGCCGACCATCGGTCGGCCGTCGCTGGATGCGCTCCTCGACGCCCTCGCCACCGCCTCCGGGCCCCGCCCCGCCGAGCTGATCCTGGTCGACGACCGGCCCGCCGGGACGCCGCTGCGTCCCGAGCGGCCGGGGCTGCCCCCGGTCCGCGTCGTGCGCACCGGCGGTGGCGGGCCGGCCCGTGCGCGCAACCTCGGCTGGCGGACCGCCCGCAGTCCCTGGATCGCATTCCTCGACGACGACGTCGTCCCCGATCCCGACTGGTACGAGCGGCTGGAGACCGACCTCGCCGACCTCCCGGCCGACGTGGCCGGCAGCCAGGGCCGGGTGCGGGTGCCGCTGCCCGCCGACCGCCGGCCGACCGACTGGGAGCGTGGCACCGCCGGGCTGGCGACCAGCAGCTGGATCACCGCCGACCTGGCGTACCGGCGCGCCGCGCTGGCGGCCGTCGGCGGCTTCGACGAGCGCTTCCCGCGGGCGTTCCGGGAGGACTCCGACCTCGCGCTGCGGGTGATGGACACCGGCGCCCGCCTGGTGCGCGGTGAGCGCTGGATCACCCACCCGGTGCGGCCGACGGACCGCTGGGTCAGCGTCCGCGTGCAGGCCGGGAACGCCGACGACGTCCTGATGCGGCGGCTGCACGGGCCCGGCTGGCGCGAGCGTGCCGACGCACCGCTGGGCCGTCGTCCGCAGCACACCGCCGTTACCGCCGCGGCGCTGGGCGCCGTCGGCCTCGCCGCGGCCGGCAGGCCCCGTGCCGCCGCCCTGGTAGCCCTTGCGTGGGCCGCCGGCACCGCCGAGTTAGCCTGGGCCCGGATCGCGCCGGGACCGCGAACGCGGGACGAGGTCGCCACCATGGCGCTCACCAGCGCGGTCATCCCCCCGCTAGCCACCTGGCACTGGCTGCATGGCGCGGTCGCGCACCGGCGCGTACCCCGCTGGCGCGGGCTGCCGGACCTGGTGCTCTTCGACCGCGACGGCACGCTGGTCCACGACTTTCCTTACAACGGCGATCCCGACTGGGTGCGCCCGGTGGACGGCGCCAAGGAGGCCCTGGACCGGCTGCGTGCGCGCGGCGTGCGCGTGGGCGTGGTCAGCAACCAGTCCGGGGTCGCCCGGGGGCTGATCACCCGCGGGCAGGTCGACGCGTGCATGGCCCGGCTGGCCGAGCTGCTCGGCCCGTTCGACACCGTCCAGGTGTGCCCGCACGGGCCCGACGACGGCTGCGCCTGCCGCAAGCCCGCACCCGGCATGGTCAAGGCCGCCTGCGCGGAACTCGACGTCGACCCGGCCCGCACCGTGGTGGTCGGTGACATCGGCGCCGACGTCGAGGCCGCCGCTGCCGCCGGCGCGGTCGGGGTGCTCGTGCCGACGCCGGTCACCCGGCGCGCGGAGGTGGAGGCCGCCGGGCGCCGCGCCGCGACGCTGACGCAGGCGGTCGACGACGTCCTGGCGGGACGCTGGTGAGCACCGCACGCACCGTCCTCGTCGCCCGGCTGGACAACGCCGGCGACGTCCTCCTGCAGGGTCCCCTGGTGCGCGCGGTCGCCGCGGCCGCCGACCGCGTGGTGTTCCTGGCCGGGCCCGCCGGGGCGGACGCCGCGCGCCTGCTGCCCGGGGTGGACGAGGTGTGGACCTGGCGGTGCCCCTGGATCGACGCGCATCCAGCTCCTGTCGACCCGGCCGACGTCGGCGACCTCGCCGGCCGGATCGCCGCCCTGGCGCCCGACGAGGCGCTGATCTCGACCTCGTTCCACCAGTCGCCCCTGCCCCTGGCCCTGCTCCTGCGGACAGCCGGCGTGCCGCGGATCTCCGCGATCAGCGTCGACTACCCGGGCTCGCTGCTCGACGTCCGGCACCGGGTGGACGACGACCTGCCCGAGCCCGAGCGGGCACTGTCCCTCGCCCGGGCCGCCGGCTTCCCGCTGCCCGAAGGCGACGACGGCCGGCTGGCGGTGCGCCGGCCGCTGCCGGAGGTGCCGTACGAGCACGGGGGCCATGATCTGTCGCCCGGGTACATCGTGGTCCACCCCGGCGCCTCGGTACCCGCCCGTGCCTGGCCGCCGGAGCGGTGCGCGGAGGCGGTGGCGGCGCTCGCCGAGGCCGGGCACCGGGTGCTGGTCACCGGCGGGCCGGGCGAGCGGGAGCTCACCGCGACGGTCGCCGGGCGCTCCGGGCTCGACCTCGGCGGACGGACGACGTTCACCGAGATGGCGGCGCTGCTCGACGGGGCAGCTGCCGTCGTGGTCGGCAACACCGGGCCGGCGCACCTGGCCGCGGCGGTCGGGACGCCGGTCGTCTCGCTCTTCGCGCCCGTCGTCCCGGCGGTCCGGTGGGCGCCCTACGGCGTACCCACCGTCCTGCTCGGCGACCAGGACGCCCCCTGCCGGGGCACCCGCGCCCGCGAGTGCCCGGTGCCCGGCCATCCCTGCCTGACCTCGGTGACCGCGCAGGACGTGGTCGCCGCCGTCGAGAAGCTCTGCACGGTCCAACAGACGGCCGTTCTCCGCACCGACGTCTCTTCCCGAGAGGCGGCGACGAGTTCCAGGTGACCGCGTGAGAATCCTGATCTGGCACGTGCACGGCTCGTGGACGACGGCGTTCGTCCAGGGGCCGCACGAGTACCTGCTGCCCGTCACCCCTGATCGCGGCCCGGACGGGCTGGGCCGCGCCCGCACCTGGCAGTGGCCGGCGTCCGCGCGGGAGATGACGCCCGAGCAGCTGCGCGCCGAGGACGTCGACGTCGTCGTCCTGCAGCGCACCCGCGACCTCGACCTGGTCCGGGAGTGGCTCGGTCGGGAGCCCGGCCGCGACCTGCCGGCCGTCTTCCTCGAGCACAACGCCCCCGACGGCGCCGTCCCCGACACCCGGCACCCGCTGGCCGACCGCGACGACATCCCGATCGCGCACGTCACGCACTTCAACCGGCTCTTCTACGACAACGGCCGGGCGCCGACGACGGTCATCGAGCACGGGATCGTCGACCCCGGCGAGCGCTGGACCGGCGAGCTCGAACGGGCTGCCGTGGTCGTCAACGAGCCGGTCCGCCGCGGCCGGACCACCGGCGGCGACCTGCTGCCGGGGCTGGCCGCGGTCGCTCCCGTCGATGTCTTCGGCATGGGCCTGGCCGGCCTGCACGAGCGGTACGGCCTCGACCCCGGCCGGGTGGCTCTGCACGACGACCCGCCGCAGGCCGCCATGCACGCGGAGCTGGCCCGCCGCCGGGTCTACGTCCATCCGGTCCGCTGGACCTCCCTGGGCCTCTCCCTGCTCGAGGCGATGCACCTCGGGATGCCCGTGGTCGCGCTGGCGACCACCGAGGTGGTGGAGGCGGTGCCGCCCGAGGCCGGCGTGCTGTCCACCCGGCCCGAGCGGCTGTGGGAGGGGGTGCGGCACTTCCTCGCCGACCCCGACGCCGCCCGGCTGGCCGGCAAGGCCGCCCGCGCCGCCGCGCTGGAGCGGTACGGCCTCGACCGCTTCCTGCGGGACTGGGACCAGCTCCTCGAGGAGGTGACCCGATGAGGATCGACCTGGTCAGCGAGCACGCCAGTCCCCTGGCCACCATCGGCGGGGTGGACGCCGGCGGGCAGAACGTGCACGTGGCGGCGCTGGCGGCCGGCCTCGCCCACCGCGGCCACCGGGTCACCGTCTACACACGGCGGGACGACGAGCACCTGCCCGAACGGGTCGCCCTGCAGGACGGCTACGAGGTGGTGCACGTGGCCGCCGGGCCGCCGCGCGAGCTCCCCAAGGACGACCTGCTGACCCACATGCCCGCCTTCGCCCGGGTGCTGCGCCGGCACTGGGTCCGCCGTCCGCCGGACGTCGTCCACGCCCACTTCTGGATGAGCGGGCTGGCCGCGGTCGAGGCGGCGGAGAGCCTGCTCTCGCCCCTCCCCGTCCTGCAGACCTTCCACGCCCTCGGCTCCGTCAAGCGGCGGCACCAGGGCGCCGCCGACACGTCGCCGCCGGACCGGATCGAGCTCGAGCGCGGGCTCTGCCGCGACGTGGCGCACGTCGTCGCCACCTGCACCGACGAGGTGTTCGAGCTGCGCCGCCTGGGGCTGGCCAGCGAACGGGTGTCCGTCGTCCCCTGCGGGGTCGACACCGACGTCTTCACGCCCACCGGGCCGGTGGCTCCGCGGACGGAGCGCAAGCGCCTGCTGGTGCTCGGCCGGCTGGTGGAGCGCAAGGGTCAGGACGACGCCGTGCGGGCGCTGCGCCTGGTGCCCGACGCCGAGCTGGTGGTGGTCGGCGGCCCGCCCGCCGACGCCCTGGACGACGATCCGGAGGTGCGCCGGCTCCGGGGCGTCGCGGCGGCGGAAGGGGTCGGCGACCGGCTGGTGTTCACCGGCGCCGTGCCGCGCGCCGACGTGCCGTCCTGGGTGCGCTCGGCCGACGTCGTCCTGGCCGTGCCCTGGTACGAGCCCTTCGGCATCACCCCGCTCGAGGCGATGGCCTGCGGCCGCCCCGTGGTCGCCACGGCGGTCGGTGGGCTGGTCGACACCGTGGCCGACGGCGTCACCGGCGACCTCGTCCCGCCGCGGGACCCGGTCCGGCTGGGGGAGGCCCTGGCGGCCCTGCTCGCCGACGACGGACGACGCGCCGCGTACGGGGCCGCCGGTGTCCGGCGCGCCCGCGAGCGCTACCGCTGGAACCGGATCGCCGCCGACACCGAGGCCGTGTACCGGCAGGTGCTGGCCCGTCGTCTCCTGGAGGTCGCCCGATGAGCGCCACCCCGCACTCGTTCTCCGAGAACGTCGCCGTCGAGGTGCCGGCGCCCGGCACCTGCACGCACCTGACCGGCAGCGACCACGTCGCCTCCCTGAGCGCGGCGCTGGGGTCGGTGCGCGCCCAGCTGGACGTCCTGGACCGCTGGGGGCGCCTGCTCGCCGGCGTGCTGTGCGGGGAGTCCCGCGGGCGGCTGCTCGCCGCGGGGAACGGGGGCAGTGCGGCGCAGGCCCAGCACCTCACCGCCGAGCTGGTGGGCCGCTACCGCGCCGACCGCCCCCCGTTCTCGGCGATCTGCCTGACGGCCGAGACCTCGAGCCTCACTGCGATCGCCAACGACTACCCGGCCGACGAGCTGTTCGCCCGGCAGGTCGAGGCGCACGGGCGTCCCGGTGACGTGCTGGTCCTGCTGTCGACGAGCGGCCGCAGCCCGAACGCCGTCGCCGCCGCCCGCCGGGCCCGGGAGTGCGGCATCACCGTGCTGGCGCTCACCGGGCCGGCGCCGAACCCGCTGGCCGCGGCCGCCCACGACGCCGTGCGCATCGATTCCCCGTGGACGGCGACCGTGCAGGAGTGCCACCTGGTGGCGCTGCACCTGGTGTGCGCGGCGTTCGACGCGGCGGTGCTCGCCGAGCCGGCCCGGGTGCCGGCGGGTCCGTCCCTGGAGGGCGCCTGATGACCCGGCCGCTGGTCGTGGTGGGCGACGCCCTCCTCGACGTCGACCTGGTCGGGACGGCGTCCCGGCTCACGCCCGACGCCCCCGTGCCGGTCGTCGAGGACGTCGAGCGGCGGGACCGCCCGGGCGGTGCTGCGCTGGCCGCGGTGATCGCCGCCGCCGCGAGCGCCCGCCCGGTCGTGCTGGTGGCGCCGCTGGACACCGACGAGGGGGCCGACCGGCTGCGGAGCCTGCTCGACGGCCGGGTGACCGTGCTGCCGATCCCCGCGCGCGGCGGAACGGCCGTGAAGCAGCGGGTGCGGGTCGCCGACCACTCGCTCGTGCGCATCGACAGCGGGTCGCCCGTCGCCGAGATCGGAGCGCTCCCCGAGGAGGCGGCCGCCGCCATCCGCGACGCGGCGGCCGTGCTCGTCGCCGACTACGGCCGGGGGACGACGGCGGCGCCCGACGTGCGGGCGGCCCTGGCGGAGGCGCGGGGACCGGTGGTCTGGGATCCGCATCCCCGCGGGGCGGACCCGGTGCCCTCCGTCCGGCTGGTCACCCCGAACGGCGCGGAGGCGGCACGGGTGGCCGCCGCGGCGGGAGTTGCGGTCGACGGGACCGGCCTCGCGGCGGTCGGCGCGCGGGCCGAGGCGCTGATCACGCGCTGGGGCGTCGGCGCGGTCGCGGTGACCCTGGGCTCCCGCGGCGCGCTGCTCTCCTACGGCGAGGGCGCCCCGATGGTCGTGCCGGCCGTGCCGGTCTCCGGCGGGGACCCGTGCGGGGCGGGCGACTGCTTCGCGGCAACGGCGGCGCTCGCGCTGGCCGACGGTGCGGTGACCGGCGAGGCGGTGGCGGCGGCCGTCGCCGCCGCGTCGGCGTTCGTCGCGCGCGGCGGAGCATCCGCGTGGGACGCCGCGGCCGCGCACGAGCCGAATGTGGTCGCCGACCTGGGGGCCGAGGCGGTGACGGCACGGGTGCGCGCCGCGGGGGGCACCGTGGTCGCGACCGGCGGCTGCTTCGACCTCCTGCACCCGGGGCACGTCGCGACCCTGCGCGCCGCCCGCGGCCTCGGCGACTGCCTGATCGTCTGCATCAACTCCGACGACTCGGTGCGCCGGCTCAAGGGCCCGTCCCGGCCGCTGGTGACCGCCACCGACCGGGCCCGCGTGCTGGAGGCGCTGGAGTTCGTCGACGCGGTCGTCGTCTTCGACGAGGACACCCCGGCCGAGGTGATCGGCCGGCTGCGGCCGGACGTGTGGGCCAAGGGCGGGGACTACGCCGGCGCCGACCTGCCCGAGGCCGCGGTGCTGCGGACCTGGGGTGGTCAGGCCGTCGTCCTGCCCTACCTCGACGGTCACTCGACGACGGCCCTGGTCGAGCGCTCCCGCGTCTGATGAACGGCCGTCCGACCGCCGTCGTGCTGCGGCCGCTGGGGCTCGGAGACCTGTTGACCGGCGTTCCGGCGCTGCGGGCCGTACGCTCGGCGGTGCCGGACCACCGGCTGGTGCTGGCGACGACGGCGGTGTTGCACCCCTTGGCCGAGCTGATCGACGTCGTCGACGAGGTGCTGCCGGCCCGGGAGCTGGAGCCGCTGGACTGGACCGGTCCGCCGCCGGAGCTCGCCGTCGACCTGCACGGCAAGGGCCCCGCCTCCCATGGAATC
>DATHAK010000259.1:0-2228 GCA_035296685.1 Blastococcus sp. | reverse complement strand
GGGACGCGGGTGTTGGACTTGAGCAGCGTCGCGTCGGTGTGCGGGAACCAGTAGAACTCCACGTGGTCGGTGGAGGTCATCAGCTCCTCGAACCCCTCCAGCGCCGCGGTCAGGGTGCCGGGGCCCTCGACGGCCCGGAGTGCGAATGCCGGAACCGCCTGCAGGGTCACCGCGGCCACCACGCCGAGGGCTCCCAGACCGATCCTGGCCGCCGAGAAGATCTCCGGGTGCGTCGTCCCGTCGCAGGTCAGCACCTCGCCGGCCGGCGTGACCAGCTGCAGGCCCCGCACCTGCGTGGCCAGGCCCCCGAAGCGCGCGCCGGTGCCGTGCGTGCCCGTCGCCAGCGCACCGGCGACGGTCTGGCGGTCGATGTCTCCGAGGTTGGTCAGCGACCAGCCTCGGCGCACGAGCTCGGCGTTCAGCCGGTGCAGGGGCGTCCCGGCGCCGACGGTGACCAGCCCGTCGTCGTCCACCTCGCCGACGCCCACGAGGCCGCCGCACGTCAGCTGGACGTCCTCGGGCCGGCCGATCGCCGTGAAGGAGTGACCGCTGCCGATGGGGCGCACCCGGCGTCCGGCCGCGGCGGCCGAGGTCAGGACGGCGGCGACCTCGTCGGCCGAGCCGGGCTGCACCACCGCGGCGGTGGCGCGCTCGTTCCCGGCCCAGTTGCGCCAGCGCGTCCCGGCGCCGGGCAGCGGCGGGGCGTCGGTCACGCGAGCCTCCTTCGTCGGTTGCCCGACTCTGCTGCCGGGGACTGCGCAGGTCAACGGGGACGTCGGGTTGACCGGACGGGGTCGACGGCGGGACGCTGCGCCGTGATGAGCCTTCCCGAGCCGGCCGACGACACCGGGCGGCAGCGGGCCCGGCTGGACGACGCCACCGCCGACCTCGATCCCCCGCTGGCCGTGCTCGACCTCGACGCGCTGGACGCCAACGCCGCCGACCTCGTCCGCCGGGCCGGGGGCAAGCCGGTGCGCGTGGCCAGCAAGTCGGTGCGCAACCGCGAGGTCCTGCGCCGGGTGCTCGCCCTGCCCGGCTTCGCGGGCGTCCTGGCGTACTCGCTGCCCGAGGCGCTGTGGCTGGCCGGTGCGGAGGAGCCGGTGAGCACCGACGTGCTCGTCGGCTATCCCTCGGTCGACCGGGCCGCGCTGCGCCGCCTGGTGCGGGACGAGACGGCGGCCGGCCGGATCACGCTCATGGTCGACTCGACCGACCAGCTCGACCTGATCGACGCGGAGGCGCCACCGAGCGGGCGCGAGACGCTGCGCGTCTGCCTGGACGTCGACGCGTCCCTGCGCGCGGCCTCGGGCCGGGTGCACGTCGGCGTCCGCCGGTCCCCCGTCCACACCGCCGACGAGGCGTCCGAACTGGCGCGGGCGGTGGCCGGGCGACCGGGCTTCACGCTGGTCGGTCTCATGGCCTACGAGGCGCAGATCGCCGGGGTGCAGGACGCGCCGGCCGGGCGTCCCCTGCGCGGGGTCGCCGTCCGGCGGATGCAGGCGCTGTCGGCCCGGGAACTGGCCGGACGCCGCGCCGAGGTGGTCGCCGCCGTGTCGAAGGTGGCCCCGCTCGAGTTCGTCAACGGGGGCGGCACCGGGAGCCTCGAACGCACCAGCGCCGAGGACGCCGTCACCGAAGTGGCGGCCGGGTCGGGGCTGTACTGCCCGGCGCTCTTCGACGGGTACACGGCGTTCGCGTCGCGGCCGGCCACCTTCCACGCCGTCCCGGTGACGCGGGTGCCCGCCCCGGGCACGGTCACCGTCGCCGGCGGCGGCTGGATCGCGTCCGGACCGCCGGGCGCCGACCGGCTGCCGGTGCCCACCTACCCCTCCGGCCTGCGCTGGCTGCCCACCGAGGGGGCCGGAGAGGTGCAGACCCCGCTGCGCGGCCCGGGGACGGCGGAGCTGCGGGTCGGCGACCGGGTGTGGTTCCGGCACGCGAAGGCCGGGGAGGTTTGCGAGCACGTCACCGTCCTGCACACCCTGGCCGGGGACGCGCTCACCGGCGCCTTCCGCACCTACCGCGGCGAGGGCAAGGCGTTCGGTTGACGTCACCTCCCGAGTTGATCATCGGCATGTGGCGGGGTCCGCCGGCGTGTCGGGCAACCACATGCCGATGATCAACCGGGCTCAGCGGGCGCGCTGCACCCGCGTCTCGTCGAAGACCGGCTCGCCCGACTCGTAGACCCGCCCGTCCGACCCGAAGACCAGGAACCGGTCGAAGGACCG
>DATHAK010000258.1:0-19958 GCA_035296685.1 Blastococcus sp. | reverse complement strand
CCAGCTGGGCTCCGCCGTCGCCACGGCCGCGGTCGAGGTCGTCGGCACGCAGGAGTACGAGCTGCCCAAGGAGCCGTTCCTCGCGCGCTTCGCCGAGGCCTTCGGCGCCGACGCCGCCGACGAGATCGCTCCGCACCTGCCGTGACACTGTCGTCCTACCGGACGACACCGCGGCCACGAGCCGTTCCCCTGCTGCGACGAGCGCGTTCTAGCGTCCCTGTCGGGAGGCCTCCGGCCCCCGCGACAGCGCCGCTATTCGCGCAGGCGCTCACCGATCGACGGATCCTCCTTCCATTTCGCGTAGGGGATGCGGGGGATCTCCTTGACCTCGCCGATCGTCGACCACTCGTTGCCGCCCAGGCGGGCCAGCGGGTGCAGGTGCTCGATCCGCGGCCGGCCGTCGCGGACGGCGGTCTCCCACACGCTGATCAGCTGCACCCGCCCGAAGACCACGGTGCTGTCGCCCAGCCGCACGGTGGAATGCAGAGTGCACTCGACCGCCACCGGCGACTCAGCTACCCGGGGCACCCCCACCCGCTCGCCCGGCTCGAGCCGGACACCGCACAGCTCGGCCTCGCTCAGCCCGGCCGGGAAGTCGGTTCCCGTGGCGTTGACCTGCTCGAACAGCGCCTCCGGCGTCAGGCTCACCGTGAACTCCCCGGTCGCCTCCACGTTGCGCAGCGAGTCCTTGCGCCCCACCGAGGTGAACTGGACGACCGGCGGCTCCACGCAGGCCACGGTGTAGAAGGAGTGCGGGGCCAGGTTGATCACGCCCTCGGCCGACCGGCTGCACACCCACGCGATCGGGCGCGGGACGACGACGGAGTTGAGCACCCGGTAGAAGGCCCGCGCCTCCATCTCGGCGGGGTCGAAGCGCACGCGCGCGGGCGAATCGGGGCCGGTCACGGGCCTATGGTGGCCGGAGCGGTCTGCTGCGGCGCGGGCGGGGCGGTTCCCTGCCTCGGCAGCCGACGGCCGCGCCAGGTCAGCGTGCCGCGCCGGTGACCGGCCACCGACCGCACCATCAGGACGTCGAGCAGCAGCATCGACACCGGGTGGGCGAGCGCGTCGGGCCACACCCGCCCGCCGGTGCCGGCCGCCGTGACCGCCCGGCCGGCCACGCCGGCCAGGTAGCCGAGCAGGCCGGCGCGCGAACCGCGCAGCGCGGCGAGGGGCGGCACGACCCAGACCGCGGTGAGGACGGCGGTGGCCAGCACGCTGGCGGCGGGGGAGCCGCCGACCGCGCCCCAGAGCGACTTGGCGTAGCCGTCGCGCAGCGCCGGCCAGCCGTCGTACATGCGGCAGGCGGCCAGCCGCGAGCCGTCGACCGGCCCGCCGGACCCGCCCGACCGCTTGACGGCCCGCAGCAGGGCGATGTCCTCCAGTACCTCGTCCTTGACCGCGCCGTGGCCACCGGCCCGCTCGTACGCCCGCAGGGGGAGGACCAGGAACTGGCCCGTCGCCGCCGCGAGGGACGGCCGCCGCGACCGTTCGGCCACCCGCACCGGCAGCGTCGTCGCCCACAGCCACGGCACCAGCGGCTGCACCAGCCGCTCGGCCGGTCCGCGGGCGACCGGCCGCGGCCAGGGCGAGACGAGCGACAGCCCGTGCGCGTCGAGGACGGCGACCGCGCCGGCCAGGGCGTCGGGGAACAGCCGGACGTCGGCGTCGACGAAGGCGAGGACACCGTCATTACCGGCGTCCCCGGCCCGGGCCACCTGCGCGCCGACGGCGCAGGCGTGCGGTTTGCCGAGCCACCCGGGGGGCGGTGGCCCCGCCTCGACGAGCTGGACGCGCGGATCCGCGACGGCGCGCACCACCGACCCGGTGCCGTCGGTGGAGCCGTCGTCCACCACCACGACGCGCAGGTCGGCGACGCCCCGCTGGTCGAGCAGCGCGGTCAGGCAGCCGCCCACCTGGTCCTCCTCGTCGCGGACCGGCAGCACCACCGTGACCGGCCGGGTCACCGGCGGCGGATCGTCGGGCGGGCGCCGCAGCAGCGCGATGTTGAGCGCCGCGTGCAGCGCCCCGGCCACCGAGAGGCCGGCCAGGACACGCACGGGTCGGCTCACCGGCCGGACCGGGACCGTCGGGCAGTGAGCGCGAGCGCGACGAGGACCGGAAGGGAGAGCACCGCGCCCCATGCCGCCGAACCCGGGAGACCCAGCCATCCGGCGTGCGCCAGCGCGCCGCCCAGGGTCATCCAGCCGATCACCAGGAGCGGGGCCGCGGCGCCGATCCGCGGCGCTCCCGGCGCCGAGGTGCGGGCGACGAGGACGTCGAGCGCCGTCATCAGCACCGCCCCGGCGAGCAGCCAGCCGGCCAGGTTGGTCAGCGGTACCGTGTCGATGCCGGGCAGCCCGGGGCTCGGGTGCGCCCAGGTCCAGTAGCCCGCCTGCACCAGCTGCGGATCGAGGACGACGTCCCAGGCGGCGAAGATCGCGGCGGCCCACGCCACCCGTCCCCGACGGCCCCGGGCCAGCCGCTCGGCGAGCACCCACGAGGGCCAGGCCATCATCAGCCAGGCCAGGGGCACCAGGAACGGCACACCGAGGACGGTCGGTCCGAGCGCCGCGCTGTAGACGTACCGCCCGTACGGGAACCCGGTGGCCAGCCCGACCGCCTCGAAGCCCACCGCGGTGACGACGACCAGCAGGAGCAGGGCGGCGCCGGTCGCGGCGCCGCGACTCGACGTCGCGTGGACCACTGACACCAGGGCGCCGAGGACGACGATCGTCCAGCTCACCGCGTCCCGGCCGGCGCCGGAGGTGAGCGGATAGGCGATCGCGGTGAGGACGAGCAGCACCGCGAGGACGAGCGGAACGGCCCGGCGCAGGGCCGGCGACACGGCCTGCCGCGCGGCGACGGCGGTGGTCATCGGCGCGCCGGGCGGGCGGCGGTGATCCCGCGGAGGACCCGGCGGAGCGCGCGGCCGGCCGCGCCCCGGGAACGGGGGAGCCGGCCCCGGTCGGCGAGCAGCACGCGGGCCGCCGAGCGACCCGAGTTGCCCGACACCCCGCCGCCCGGATGGGTGGAGGCCCCGGCGAGGTACAGCCCGGCCAGCCCCGGCACCCGGTAGCCGGAGAGCGCGGGCGTGGGCCGGAAGGCGAACATGCTGGCCAGGCCCATCTCCACGTGCATGACGTTGCCACGGGGCAGGGACAGTTCGCGCTCCAGCGCCAGTGGCGTCTGGATGTACGTGTCCTGGACCGAGGCGGCGAATCCCGGTGCGTACCGGTCGACGGCATCGATCAGCCGGTCCGCCTCCGCTTCGGCCAGGGCGTCCCAGTCGCCGCCGTCCGCCAGCGCGTAGGGGTACCACTGCCCCCAGATCGTGACGAGGTGCCGGCCGCGCGGTGCGAGGGTCGGGTCGGTCGCGGTGAAGCTCATCGCCAGCGGGACGGGCGACCGCGGGAGCCGGCCGGCGCCCCAGTCGCCGTGAGCGGCGGCGAGCTGGGCGCGGTCGGTGCACAGGAGCTGTAGCCCCGACAGTGCGAGCGCCGGGTCGACGCCCGGATAGGCGGGAAGGGTGTCGGTCAGCGCGCGGACGACGAGACCGAAGCCGTTGCCGATCGGGGGGTCGGCCTCGGCCAGCGCGGGCGGCGCGGCGTCACCGGCGAGCGCACGGGTGACCCCGATGTGGCACGCGGCCAGGACGGCGTCAGCGTGGACCCGTCGTCCGGAGACCGTCTGCACCCCTGTCACGCGCCCGCCGTCCACCAGCAGACGCGCGGCGCCGTCGCTCAGGACCACCCGCCCACCGTCTGCCTCGAGCCGGCGGCGCAACGCCTCCGTGAGCCCGCCGGACCCGCCGACGGGGTGCCCCGGCGGGACGTCGTGGAGCAGCGCCGCCCAGGCGACCATCGCCGCGGTCCCGGGCTCCGACATCGGTGGGCCGGACTGCGCGCCGAACCAGGCCAGCGCCGCCTTGAGCCGCTCGCTGGTGAACCAGCGGTCCAGCAGCGCGTCGCCGGAGCCGAGGAAGTCGACGGCGAGCTCGGCCCCCGGCGTGCGCGGGCGGCCGCCTCCCGGGGCCCCCATCGGCCAGAACGAGCGGATCAGGCCGGTCGCCGTGGGCGGCCGGGCGAACGACGCCGCGACCGCCCGGCTGCGCGGGGCCCACACCTCCACGAAGCGGCGGTACGCGTCGGCGTCCGCACGCCCGCAGGCCGCGGCGATGGAGGCGCACGTGGCGTCGAGGTCGACCGAGAACACCAGGGGCCGGCCGTCGGGCCCGGGGTCGCCCGGCCGAGGCGCGGGGGCGAAACCCCAGGGGTCGCAGTCGACGTAGCGCAGGCCGTGCGCGGCGAGGTCCAGCTCCTCCACGATGCCGCTGTGCCGGACGATCACGTGCGCGCTGGACCCGCGGTCGACGCGGACGCCGGGCCAGCGCTCCACGGTGGAGACCGCCCCGCCCAGCACCTCGTCGGACTCGACGACCTCGACCGACAGCCCGGCGCGGGCCAGGTAGCAGGCGGCGACCAGCCCGTTGTGCCCGGCGCCGACGACGACGACGTCGACGGAGGCGTCGTGCGGGGCGGAGCTCACGCTCGGCTGTTCGCCGCGTCCGGGTCCGGTGGATGCAGGGGAAGCCGTGCACCCAGGATCGCGAACGGCCGGGAGTCGCCGGGGAAGTGGTAGCCGCGGGCCAGGTCGACGAAGCCGTCGGCGTGGTAGAGCCGGAAGGCCTTCGTGTCGCTGTCCGGGGTGGAGAGCAGGGCGGCCGGGTGCGGCAGTCCGGCCAGCAGGGCGTGCAGCAGCTGGCGGCCCAGCCCGCGGCTCTGGTGCTCGGGGTGGACGTGCAGCTCGCAGACCTCGAAGGCCCCGGGCAGCCACTTCTTCGCCGTCCGGCGGTCCAGCGCCGCACGGACCTGGTCGTGCCACCACTGGCCGGGGGCGACGAGGTACCCGTAGCCGAACCCGACGAGCTGCTCGCCCTCGGGCGTCTCGGTGAACGCGCCCACCGCCCGGAAGCCGGGCCGGTCGGTGTGCTGGATCGCGTAGCCGTAGCGCCCGGCCACGACGGCGGAGTCGTAGCCCATGGCCAGCCCGTAGATGATCAGGGCCTCGTGCATGTGGTCGCGCAGCCACTGCGTCGGCAGCTCGACGACGCGGGTCGTGGGTTTGGTCCCCGTCATCGACCGACCGCCTCCCGGACGCCGGCCGGAGCCTCGCCGGGGCTGGTGGGACCGGTGCCCACCTCGGCCGCCGTGCCGGCCGTCAGCCGGAGCAGCTCGTCGTAGCTGGTCGAGAAGACGGAGGCGGGGTGCCCCGCGGCGGCCCAGACGCGGTCGTGGCGCGCCAGCTCGATGTCGACGAGTGTGCCGATCGGTTCCGGGTGGCCGATCGGCGCGACTCCGCCGATGGCCTGGCCGGTGTGCCGGCGCACGAAGTCGGCCGGTGCGGGGGAGATGGAGGCGACCCCCAGGAGGGCGGCGACCTTTCGCTCGTCGACGCGGTGCGCCCCGCTGGTCAGGATGAGCAGGGGGGACCCGTCGGCGTCGAACACGAGGCTGTTGACGATCGCGCCCACGGGGACCTCCAGCGCGGCAGCAGCCGCGGCGGCGGTGCGGACCTCGGCCGGGAGCATGCGCACCTCGCCGGTGGCCCCGGCCTCGGTGAGGACGCGGGTGACGTCGGCCACCCGTGGATGCGCGGGCGGAGTCATGGATCTGATCCTGCCACCGTGCGGAGGGGTCCGCGTCGCCGCCGCCGTGCGGGAGGACGCCGACTCCGGCACGGGCTCGCCGTCTTGACGGCGCCCGCAAGGTCCGGTCTACTGGACATCGTTCGAACACGCGTTCGAACGATGTTCCGGTCAACCGTCGCTCTGTGCCCTTCCCCGCCCGGGGCGGCGGTCCGGCCGGTGCGGAGCGTGGGTGGAGACGGTGGGGAGTCTGTGATGAGCCGGGTGCTCGGTGAGGCCGCCGGACGGGTCGGTGAAGAGGTGCAGGTCGAGCGCGGCCCGCTCGGCCCGCTGCAGTTCTGGCGCGGCCAGACCCGGTACCTGGTGGGGGAGCTGCTCGACTCCTGGGTGGAGACTCCGCCGTGGTGGCAGCGCAGCCCCGTGAACCCGGGCGGCGCCTCCGCCGAGCTGGTCGCTCCCCAGGAGGTCTGGCGGGTCGAGGCCGTCCGGGCCGGGCGCTCCCGGCTGAGCTTCGCCGGGGTCTACGACCTGTCCTGGGACGCCGCGGGCAACCGCTGGTGGCTCGTGCGGGTGCACGACTGATGGGCGTCGCCCGGGCCGTGCCCACCCCCGGCCAGCTGCCCCTGCCCCCGGCGTTGCCCGCCGCCGCGGCCGGGCTCCTCGACCAGGCGCACCGCGGCCTGACCGAGGCGGCCGGCTGCACCGATCCCCGTCAGCGGTACGCCACGGCGCACCTGGCCGCGCTGCGCGCGGCCGCCGCCGTGCTGGCCGCCCGCACCCGGCCCGAGCCCGCGCGCCGCCGGCCCCGCAGCGCCTGGGTGCTGCTGGGTCAGGTCGCGCCCGAGCTGGGGGAGTGGGCCACCTTCTTCGCCGCCGGGGCCGCCAAGCGTGCCGCGGCCGAGGCGGGGCTCTCCTCGGCGGTGACCGAGCGGGAGGCCGACGACCTCGTCCGCGACGTGGGCGCCTTCCTCGCCGTGGTGGAGACCAGCCTGGGGGCGGCTCCCGAGCCGCCCCGTGCCCCGTTTCCCCGCCCGCGGGTCGTCGGTGGCACCGAGTCCGGGAACCGGAGGTGACTGACCCCTTCGTCCACCTGCACGTCGCCTCCGGTTACTCCATGCGCTACGGGGCCAACCACCCCGCCGACCTGGTGGCCCGCGCCGCCGAGCACGGCATGACGGCACTGGCGCTGACCGATCGCGACGGGCTCTACGGCGCCGTCAAGTTCGCCCTCGCCTGCCGTTCGGCCGGCGTGCGCCCGATCTTCGGGGTCGACCTGGCGATCGCGCCGTCCCTGGACACCGCGCTGCCCCCGGCCCTGGCCCCGACGGTCGGCGGCTCGGTCCCACCCCGGATGCGGGCGCCGCACGCCCGCCCGGGGGGAACCGGCCGCCGCGTGCCCGTCCGCGGCGGGGCCAGCGTCGACCCCCGGCTGCCCCGGGTCACCTTCCTGGCCCGGGACGGCGCCGGGTGGCGGTCGCTGTGCCGGCTGACCAGCGCCACCCACCTGCGCGGCACGCGCGGGGAGCCGGTGAGCTCGCTGGCGATGGCCGCCGAGCACGCGACCGGGCTGATCGCGGTGCTCGGCCCCGACTCCCCAGTGGGCCGCGCGTTGACCACCGGCCGGGCCGACCTCGCCGCCGCCCACCTGGACGGCTGGCGGGCGGCGTTCGGTCCCGGCCGGCTGGTGCTGGAGCTGGTGCACCACCTCGGCCAGGGCGACCGCCGGCGGGCCCAGGCGATGCTCCGGTTCGCCGCCGAGCAGGACGTGCCGGTGGTGCTGAGCAACGCCGTCCGGTACGTCGACGCCCTCGACGCACCGACCGCCGACGTGCTGGACGCGGCCCGCCGGCTGGTGGCCCTGGACACCCGCCACGTCGACCGGCGCACCGCCGAGGGTTATCTCAAGTCGGGCAAGGAGATGGCTGCCGTCGCCGAGGACCTCGTCGGTCCCGACCGCGCCGCCGCCCTGCGGCTGCTCGAGCGCACCGCCCGGCTGGCCGAGCAGTGCGCGGTCGACGTCCGCGACGACCTCGGCATCGGCAGCGTCCGGTATCCCGAGCTCGACGTCGTCACCACACCGGCCGAGCGGGGGATGACCCCGTCGGAGGTGCTGCGCGCCCGGTGCGAGGCGGGGATGGGCCGGCGCGGCATGGCGCCCTCCGAGCGGGTGCGGCAGCGGCTGGACGAGGAGCTCGGGGTGATCGACTCACTCGGCTACCCGTCCTACTTCCTCACCGTCGCGGACGTGGTCGACCTCATCAAGAGCTTGAGGGTTCGGGCGGCGGCGCGCGGTTCGGGCGCCGGCAGCCTGGTCACCTACCTGCTGGGCATCTCCGACGTCGACCCGCTGCGCTACGGGCTGCTGATGGAGCGCTTCCTCTCCCCGCTGCGCCACCAGCTGCCCGACATCGACATCGACGTGGAGTCCGCCCGCCGCATGGAGGTCTACGACGCAGTCATCGCCCGCTTCGGCGCCGACCGGGTCAGCTGCATCTCGATGATGGACACCTACCGGGTGCGGCACGCGATCCGCGACGTCGGCGCCGCGCTCGGGCTGCCGCCCGCCGAGATCGACGCCGTCGCGAAGGCCTTCCCGCACATCCGGGCCAACCAGGTGCACGCCGCGCTCAAGGACCTGCCCGAGCTGCGGGCCAGCCGGCTGGGGTCGAAGCGCCACGGCGGCTCCGGCGATCTCGACCTGCTCTTCGACCTCGTCGCGCGGCTCGACGGCCTGCCCCGGCACATCGCGCTGCACCCGTGCGGCGTGCTGCTGTCCGACGCCACGCTGCTCGACCGCACCCCGGTCGAGAACAGCTACCTCGGCTACCCGATGAGCCAGTTCGACAAGGACGACGTCGAGGAACTGGGGCTGCTCAAGCTCGACCTGCTGGGCATCCGGATGCAGTCGGCGATCGCGCACGCCCTCGACGAGGTGGCGCGGGTCGACGGCGAGACCGTCGACATCGATGCGATCCCGCGGGACGACCCGACCACGTTCGCGCTGATCCAGAGCACCCGCACGCTCGGCATGTTCCAGATCGAGTCGCCGGGGCAGCGGGAGCTGGTCGGCAAGTTCGGGCCGAAGACGTTCGAGGACCTCATCATCGACATCTCGCTGTTCCGGCCGGGGCCGGTGAAGAGCGACATGGTCACCCCGTTCCTCATGGCCCGGAACGGCTGGAACGAGGCGATCTACCCGCACCCCGACCTCGAGTTCTGCCTCGAGGAGACCGCCGGGGTCGTGGTCTTCCACGAGCAGGTGCTGCAGATCGTCGCCCGCATGACCGGCTGCACCCTGGCCGAGGCCGACGAGGTGCGCCGGGCACTGGGGGAGAAGGACGCCCACCCCGAGGTGCGGGCCTGGTTCGTGCCGCAGGCGATCGGGGCCGGTTATCCGGTGGAGGTGGCCGAGCGGGTGTGGGAGGTGCTGGCCGCCTTCGGGTCGTTCGGCTTCTGCAAGGCCCACGCCGCGGCGTTCGCACTGCCCACCTACCAGTCGGCGTGGCTGAAGACCCACCACCCGGCCGCCTTCCTCGCCGGCGTGCTCACCCACGATCCGGGGATGTACCCGAAGCGGCTGATCCTCGACGACGCCCGCAACTTCGGGATCCGGGTGCTCGGGCTCGACGTCAACGCCTCGGCCGACACCTACCGCATCGAGCCGGTCGACCCTGACGCTGGAGGAGAGGTCGAGGGTCGGCCGCGGCCGGAGTGGATGCCGCCGACGATGCGCGACCCGGCCAGGTACGGCATCCGGCTGGCCCTGGCCGACGTGAAGGGCATCAACGACGACGAGGTCGCCCGGATCGTCGCGGGCCAGCCCTACCGCTCGCTGACCGACTTCTGGCACCGGGCCTCGGTGTCCCGGCCGGTGGTCGAGCGGCTGGTGCTCGCCGGGGGCTTCGACTCCCTCTACGGCTTCGGGGTGCGCGACACGGAGGCCGGCCGGCCCACCCACCGCCGCAGGCAGGTGACCCGCCGCGACCTGCTGCTGCAGATAGGCGAGCTCGACCGGTGGAGCCGCAGCGGCGCCCGGGCGAGCTCCAGCGGGCAGCTCAGCCTCGACCTGATGGGTCTGGAGCTGCCCGAGGAATCCGCTGGGGAGCTGGACGGTCCGGAGGAGACCGCGCTGAGCTGGGCCGACGGCAGCGGGCTGCCCGAATTCACCGACGCCGAACTGGTGCGCGCCGAGCTGGAGGTGCTCGGCCTGGACGCCAGCCGGCACGTCGTCGACTTCTACAAGCCGTTCCTCGCCGCCCTCGGCGCCGTGCCGGCGGGAGAGCTGCTCACCTGCCGCAGCGGAGCGGAGGTCCTGGTCGCCGGGGTGAAGGTGGCGACGCAGACCCCGCCGATCCGGTCGGGCCGCCGGGTGGTCTTCGTGACCCTGGACGACGGCACCGGCTGCACCGACTCCACCTTCTTCGAGGATGCCCAGGGGCCCTACGCCGCGACGGTCTTCCACTCGTGGCTGCTGGTCATCCGTGGGGTGCTGCGCCGCACCGGTCCGCGGGGCGTCTCGCTGCGGGCGACCGGGGCGTGGGAGCTGCCGGCCCTGCACGAGGCGTGGGAGGCCGACGGGCTCGACGGCGTCCGGGATCTGATGGCGGCGCCGGGGGAGTACACGGAGCGGGCGATCGCCGGGGCGGCGGCCTCGCGCAACTCCCGGCCGGTGATGGTCCGTCCGGTGCTGGTCCACCCGACCGGCTTCCGCATGTCGCCCTACGCCGACATCAAGCCGGCCGGCGAGGACTCGAAGGTGGCCGCCCGCCGGGCGGCATCCGGGCCACCCCGCAAGCTCTGGCACTCCAGCCCCGGCAGCTCCGGCCACTGAGAGTCGCCCATGTGCGCCGGCTCAGCGCCCGCACAAGGCGTCTTCACTCCTGCTCCTCAGCGGGGTGCCGATGCCGGCCCGCCGGCGTCGGCTGCACTCAGGCAGGATCCTCGCCTGGCCGGCGCGGCATGGGGGGCAGCCAGCCCAGCTGCATCGCCTGGGCCATGTCGTCGCGATCCGCGTGGTGCTCGACGAGTCGGCCGTCCGCGACACGGAACCAGTGCGTCTGTGAGACGGCGAAGCTGCGCCCCGTCGCGGGGAACGCGGCCCTCACCTCGCCGTCCGGCATGTAGGTGACGAAGGGCCCGACCTGGCGACCGGACATCGTCGTACGCGCGACGACCCACTCGCCCTCGGCCACCACGGTGTGGAGCGTCCAGCGCAGGTCGTCGTATGCCGAGTGCAGCCAGTCGTAGGTGGCGCGGGCACCAGGGACGCCCGGCACACGAGCGGCTGGCGGCTCCGGCGCGGCCTCACCGTTGACGTACGTCGGCGCGAGGATCGCCGACGCCTCGGCGTCGTCCCAGCGCTCCATGAGCCGGAAGTCGCGGATCAGCAAATCGTGGGCGACCTCGAGGTCTGTGAGCACCGGCGACGCGGACATGAGAGGCTCCTCTGCGAGAAATTGGATATAAGGAGCGTCTACCTAATGGATCCGGCCGTCAAGACCACGTCGCGTGCCTACGACAACTCCGCCCGCGCCCGGTCCTCCCACGCCCGCCAACTGCGGGTCGCATACGTGACGGGGGAGATGCTGGTCGAGCGCGGCTACGGGGGCACGACGATGGCCGCGATCGCCGATGCGGCGGGGGTGTCGGTGCCGTGGCTCTACAAGGTGTTCGGCCCGAAGCCCACCCTCGTCAAACGCGCCTACGACGTCCTGCTCGCCGGCGACCCTGATCCCGTCCCGCTGGCGCAGCGGCCGGCGTTCCGCGACCTCCTGGCAGAGACCGATCCGCATCGGGTGATGGAGCGCTACGCCGCGATCTCCCGCGACCTCATCGTCCGGGTCGGGCCGCTGGCTGCTGCGCTGCTGTCCGCGGCACGGAGCGCCGATCCTGAGCTCGCCGACCTCGCCGCCACCATCAGCCGCGAACGGCTCGCCGGCGCCACGGCATTCACCGACCACGTCGCCGGACTCGGTGCGCTGTCGCATCGGCTGACGCGCGAGCAGGCACGCGATGTCGTCTGGACGCTCATTTCGCCGGAGGTGTACAGGCTGCTCGTCCTCGACCGCGGGTGGAGTGCCGACATATACGAGCAATGGCTCGGCGACAGCCTCATCGCAGCGTTGCTCCCCGGCACACGCTGACGTCGGCGACCGGGGGCACGGTGCACCGGGCTCAGGTGAACCGCTCGACGAAGTCGAGCGCCGTCTGGGCGACCTCGCGCCAGCCGTGGTCGATCGTGAGGGCGTGGCCGCGGTTGGGCATCTTCACGATCTCGGTGACCCCCGGGTTTCGCTTCTGCAGCTTGTAGGCAGCGTTCGCGATCGCCCACGGCACGGTGTGGTCCTTCTCGCCCTCGATGATCAGCAGCGGACCACGGTCGGGGTTCTTGGTGTCGACCCTCGCCTCTGTCCACGGGTTGAGGTTCGCGTTGCCCATCTGCACGAGCGAGATCCCGGAGCCGGCGACGTGGTAGGTGTCGTAGAGCTCCCGCGCCTCCTGCTCGTCCAGCGCGTTCGCCCAGCCGTACGTGAACTGGTCGAACGTGAGCGTGATCGCGCGGTTCCGGGTGCGCGGGTCGATCAGGAACGGTCCCACGCCCTTGAGCACCGAGACCGGCAGCGGGAGGACCCCGCGGAAGAGCCCCGGGTCGATCGCCACCGTAGCCGCCGCGAGGCCCCGGCCCGCGAGCATCTGAGCCAGCAGGCCTCCGGTGGAGTGCCCCATGACCACGGGCTTCTCGTCCAGGGCCCGGATGACCTCCGTCGTGTGGTCGGCGACCTGTCCCAGGGTCTTCTTGGCGAGGACCTCGGGTTCCGCGCGTGCCGCCTCGATGGTGTCCGGATCGTCCGGCCAGTCCGGCGTCAGCGGCGCGTAGCCGGCCTGCGTGAAGAAGTCGACCCAGTTGGCCCAGCTGCTGGGCAGCAGCCAGAGGCCGTGGATGAAGACGACCGGAGTGTTCCCCGAGGCGTTGGCCGCAGTGATCTCCCGGCTCTCCCGCTCGGAAATCGACGCCATGACCAACTCCTCTCCCGTCGGGGGTGACCTGCTGGTCCCAGGCGGGCGATGTGCCAGGTCTACCGATGACTCCGGTGGCGCACCAGGGTCTTACTCCTCAGCCGGTGGACGGACCGGAGCCGAGGAGAGGACGCAGCGATGCCCAAGCAGATCCCGTGCCTGTGGTTCGACGGCCAGGCCGAGCAGGCGGCCCAGCACTACACGTCGATCTTCCCGAACTCCTCGATCGGCGAGATCACTCGCTACGGACCCGACATGCCACCACCGATGGAGGAGGGCGATGTCATGACCGTCAGCTTCACCCTCGACGGCCAGGAGTACGTCGGCCTCAACGGCGGCCCGCAGTTCTCGTTCACCGAGGCGATCTCCTTCCAGATCATGTGCCGCGACCAGGAGGAGGCCGACCACTACTGGAACCGGCTGACCGAGGGCGGCGAGGAGAGTCAGTGCGGCTGGCTCAAGGACAGGTTCGGCGTCTCCTGGCAGGTGATCCCCACGGAGATGCTGTCGCTGCTCAACGACCCCGACCCCGGCCGGGCCCGGCGCGCCACCCAGGCGATGCTGCAGATGCGCCGCATCGACATGGCCGAGATCAAGCGGGCCGCCGACAGCGTCTCCGTCTGACGAAGGACCCCCTCCTCCCCACCCCTCGCACGCTCGGGGCGGTGCCCGGGAGGGGGCCGCACTAGTGTCGATCGGGTGCCGAACGCCCCTGCATCCTCTGCGGAGCAGCTGCCCGCCCGGACCGCCGCCGTCTGGGCGGCGCTCGACCCGCTGGTCGGCGCCGGCACGGCCCTGCGGGTGCTCGACGTCGGCGGCGGCAGCGGCATGTTCGCCGTCCCCCTGGCCCGCCTCGGCCACGAGGTCACCGTCGTCGACCCCAGCGCCGACGCCCTGGCCACGCTGCGCCGCCGCGCCGACACCGCCGGCGTCGGTGAGCGGGTCCGTGGCATCCAGGGCGACGGCGACCTGCTGCACGAGGTCCTCCCGACGACCGGCGACGGCTACGACCTCGCGCTGTGCCACTTCGTCCTCGAGGTCGTCGACGACCCCGCGGTCACCCTCGGCGAGATCGCCCGGGCCCTGCGTCCCGGCGGTCAGGTGAGCATCGCGTCGGCCAACCGGGCCGGCGCCGTCCTCGGCCGCGCGGTGTCCGGCCACCCGGTGGAGGCGCTGGCCCTCCTCCAGGACCGCGACCCGGCGCCCGGCCGCGCCCGGCCGGCCCGCCGCCGCTTCACCCCCGACGACCTGCTCGCCCTGATCGAGGGCGCGGGCCTGCAGCCGGGGGCCTGGCGCGGAGTCTCCGTCGTCGCCGACCTGCTCGAGGCGACCACGGGTGCCGAGTCCCAGGCGGTGCACGCCCTCGAGCTAGCGCTCGCCGAGACCTCGCCGTTCCGCGACGTCGCGACCGGCCTGCACGTCCTCGCCGCCCGGCCGTGACCCCGCTGCCGGCCGACCTCGCGGTCCCGCGGTACGGCGCGGCCACCCTCGCCGACGTCCTGCCCGGCGCCGCCGCGGCGCTCGGCGTGCCCGTGGAGCGCGACGGGCTGGCGCCCGACCCGCTCGGGCTGACCGAGGCTCTGGGCGGTGCCCGCCGGGTGGCTGTTCTGCTCGTCGACGGGCTCGGCGCCGACCTCGTGCGCGACCACGCCGAGCTCGCGCCCACGCTGGCCGCCCTCGCCCAGCCCGCCGGCATCCTCGCGGCGCCCTGCCCGAGCACGACACCGGTCAGCCTCGCCACCCTGGGCACCGGCCTGCCGCCGGGCAGCCACGGCATCCTCGGGTTCGTCACCGCCGTCCCGGGGGAGGACCGCCTCCTCAACCACGTCCAGTGGGGCGACGACCCCGACCCGGAGCTGTGGCAGGCCCGCCGCACGGTGTTCCAGCAGGCGCAGGACGCCGGCGTCCCCCCGACCGCTGTCGGCCCGTACGCCTACAAGGGCTCCGGGCTGACCCGGGCGGTGTACCGCGGCGCCCGCTACAGCGGCGCGGTCAGCCACGGCGACCTCGTGGCCCTCGTGCTGGGTGCGCTCGACGCCACCCCACGGGCGCTCGTCTACGGCTACCTCCCCGAGCTCGACCTGACCGGCCACGTCCGCGGGGTCGGCTCGAACGCTTGGCGGGCCCAGCTGACCCTGCTCGACCGCGTCGTCGAGCAACTGGTCGACGCCCTGCCCGACGACGCCGCTCTGCTGGTCACCGCCGACCACGGGATGCTGAACGTTCCGGCCGAGACACGGTTCGACCTGGATGCCGAACCCGTGCTGGCCGACGGCGTCCGGCTGCTCGCCGGGGAACCCCGCGCCCGGTACGTGCACACCGAACGGGGCGCCGAGGACGACGTCCTGGCCCGCTGGCGTGAGGTTCTCGGCGAGCGCGCCTGGGTGGCCAGCCGCGCGGAGGCGGTCGCCAGCGGCATCTTCGGCCCGGTGGACGACGCCGTCGCGGCCCGCATCGGCGACGTCGTCGCCCTGGCGCGCGGGAGCTGGGCCCTGGTCACCCCGGAGCGCGAACCCGGCCCGAGCCGCCTCGCGGCCTACCACGGCTCGCTCACCGCTACGGAGCTGGCGATCCCCCTCCTCGCGGCGCGGGGGCGATCCCTGGGCTAGGGCCCGGCCAGCGTCACGTGCCAGGTGCGGGAGTGCGCCGGGTGGGTGGCCCGGCAGGTGAGCAGTGCCGCCGCCTCCGACGGGCGGCTCTCCACGGACGCGACCACCTCTCCGTCCGGGCCGGCCATGCGCACGATCCACCGCTCGATCTCCGCGCCGGGCGCCGTCGTCGGCTCGACCGACAGGACCGGCAGGTCGTCGATCCCCAGCAGCCCGAGGGCGCCGCGGGCCGAGTGCTGCGCGGCCTGCCCCGGGGCGGGAACGCCGGCCCTCCCACGCAGCCACGGGAGCGCGACCTGCCCCTGCTCGTGGGCGCGCACCAGCTCGGCACCGTCGCCGGGCACCTGCCCGTAGTAGAACCCGTACGGCAGCACCACCACGTTGGCGGCGAAGCGGTCACCGCCGAGGTGGCTGCACTCCCAGACGTCGGCGGGGCCCGGCGCCGGGAGCGCACGGGCCAGCGGGCGACCGCGTAGCGCGCAGCAGGCGTCGTGCCCGCCGTGGGTGCACACCAGGTAGATGGGCCGGGACGACGGTTCGCCGGCCGAGCCGTCCCACGGTGCGGTCAGGAGGTCGGCGTCCGAGGCGCGCACCGCCCACCACAGGCCCTCCCGTCCCCGGCGGCTGTCGGCGTAGGCCCAGCGGCGGCCGGATTCGGCCAGCCGCTCACCGGGGCGCCGGACGAGCAGCAGCCGCACGTTCTCGGCCCGCGCCCGGGCGGCCAGCCGGGGCGCCACCTCCTGGTCGAACCGGGACTCCGCAAGGGCCTCCCGCCCCCACGGGCCGGGCTGCTCGATGAGGACCCAGCGGGTGGCGGGTGCGGCCGTCGCCACGACCGAGTCGCCCCGGGCCAGCGCCTGCACCGAGCACCGGGCGGCGTCGAGCCGGCCGAGCGGGCGGGCAGCCTCGTGGGGAGGCGGGGGGAGGGGACCGGGCGTCACGCTCCGGGTCGCGAGGGCCGGGTCATCGGCCGGTCCCGCCTGCGTCCCCACGGTCCCCATGGTGCCCGCCGCCGTCCGGGACGGTCGCCACGGCCTCGGTTACCAGCCGCCGGGCGAGCGTGAGCCGGTCGTCGGCGTCGAGGCCGGGCAGGTCGCCGACCTTGAGCTCGCCGGCGGCCAGCAGTGCCGTCAGCGCTTCCCGCACGTCGCCGGGGAAGGAGTGCGAGCGCCGCCCGGCGAGCAGGGTGACCCGGCCGTCGGGCGCGTCGCGCAGCGCGCACCGGAGCCGGCGACGGAGGCGCACCACGCTCTCGGCGTCGAGGGCGGCCGCCGCCGCGGACTGGGCCAGCGGGGCGACCGGTTCCGGCCGCACCTGCGCCCAGGTCCGCTCCCGCAGCCGGTCGGCCACGCGGTCGGGATCGAGGCGGGCCAGCCAGTCCCGCAGGCCGGCGATCACGGCCGCGACGTCGTCCCGGACGGCGGACGGGTCCGCGAGGTCGATGCCCAGCGGGAGGGAGCCGCGCAGCTCCGGGTCGCCGGCGGCGAGCGTCCGCACCAGGTCGAGCGCGGACTCCGCGGCGGCCCAGCGGGTCACCGGATGGACGCCGACCGTCAGGTGCGCGCTGATCTCCCCGAGCGCGGTGGCCGAGTGCAGGTAGCCCCGTGGCAGGTAGAGGGCGTCGCCGGGCCGCAGCACGGCGTCGATGACCGGCTCGCGCTCGGCGGCGGCGGCGACCTCGGCGGCACGGTCGGTCCAGGGCTGGTCGCGCAGCGGGTCGGCAACCACGGGCTCGTGGATGGTCCAGTGCTTCTCGCCGGCCACCTGCAGCACGAAGACGTCGTGCACGTCGTAGTGCGGGCTGAAGCCGCGCGAGGACGGCGGAGTGATGTAGGCGTTGACCTGGGTGGGGTGTCCCAGGTCGGCGGCCAGCTGGTCGGCGAACTCGATCAGCGGCGGCCAGAGCCGGTGCAGGCCCTGCAGGACCACGGTGCTGCCGTCGGCGAACAGCCGCAGCACCGCGTCGGAGGAGACCTGGTCGGCGATCTCGGCGCCCGCGCCGCCGGACGTGGTGAACCGCTTCGGGTCGACGACCGCCCCGTCCTTGGCGATCCGCAGGAAGGGTGTGCGCAGGCCGCGGCGGGAGAGCAGCTCGTCCACGGCGGGCAGGTCGAGCAGGTCGGTGAAGGAGTTGCCGGGGGCCCCGCTCTCGAGTTGCTGAGCCCGGGTCAGCAGCGGCCGGCGGGACCAGTACCGCTCGGCGAAGACCTGCGGGTCGAGGTCGGTGCAGCGCCGCAGGGCCGGGCGGAGCTGCTGCTCGGCCCGGCCCTGCGAGGTCGGGTTCTCGGTCAGGCCGAACCGTCCGCGCCGCCGTCGGCTCCGCCGTCCGCGCCACCGTCGGCCCCGCCGTCCGCACCGCCGTCGGCCCCGCCGTCCGCCCCGCCGTCCGCGCCACCGTCCGCGCCGCCGTCCGCGCCGCCGTCGGCTCCGCCGTCCGCGCCGCCGTCAGCCGGGCCGTGGGCGCCGCTGTCGGCACCACCGTCGGCGCCGCCGTCGTGCTGGCCAGGCGTGCCGGATGCCCCGCCGTCGGCCGGTCCCTCGGTGCTGGTCATGTCGTCGTCGTCGAGCGCCATGGCGCCTCCGTCCAGGTAGATGCGGAGGCGCCGGACGGCGTCCTCCCGTGGCTGCTTACCTCGCCCATCCTGGTCCGACACACGGCGGGACCACCAGCCCACCTGCGCCTTCGGCGCGATACGCTCCACTCCTCGAACAGGCGTTCGACGGACGGAGGGCGCGTGCGCGGGCAGGCCGGACGGGCGGAGGGGTGCACTGTCCTGCACGTCGACATGGATGCGTTCTTCGCCAGCGTGGAGGTGCGCCGGCGCCCGGAACTGGCGGGGACGCCGGTGATCGTCGGCGGGGCGGGCAACCGCGGCGTGGTCACCTCCGCCACCTACGAGGCCCGCCGCTACGGCGTGCACGCGGCCATGCCGACCGCCCGGGCGCTGCGGCTGTGCCCCACCGCCACGGTGCTGCCGGGCGACATGGCGCTGTACTCCGAGGTCTCCCGCTCGGTCATGGCGCTGTTCCGGTCGATCACCCCACAGGTGGAGCCGCTGAGCATGGACGAGGCCTTCCTCGACGTCTCCGGCGCCGGGCGCCGGCTGGGCGACGCCGCCGAGATCGGCGAGTACCTCCGCGCCCGTGTCTTCGACGAGCAGGGGATCACCTGCTCGGTCGGCGTCGCCGGTACCAAGTTCGTGGCCAAGCTGGCCTCGACCTCCGCGAAGCCGGACGGGCTCCGGGTGGTCCGCCCGGCCGAGGTCATGGGTTTCCTGCACCCGCTGCCGGTGGGCGCTCTGTGGGGCGTGGGCCCGAAGACCGAGGAGGTCCTCCTGCGGCTCGGGCTGCGCACGGTCGGCGACCTGGCGCACGTGCCGGCGAAGACCCTGCAGCGGGCCTTGGGGGCGGCCGCGGGCGCCCATCTGCACGAGCTGTCCTGGGGGCGCGACCCGCGGCGGGTGGTGCCCGACGAGCCGGAGAAGTCCACCGGCCACGAGGAGACCTTCGGCACCGACGTCGACGACCCCGCCGTCATCCACCGCGAGCTGCTGCTGCTGTCCGAGCGGACGGCGGCCCGCCTCCGCTCGGGGGGCTGGCTCGCCCGCACGGTGAGCATCAAGGTGCGCTTCGCTGACTTCACCACGATCACCCGCAGCCGCACCCTCGACGTCCCCACCGACGTGGGCCAGGAGCTGTACGACACCGCCCGCGGGCTGTTCGACGCGCTGGGCCTCGACCGGGCCCGGATCCGGCTGGTCGGGGTGCGGGCCGAGCGCCTGGTCGACGGCGGGAACGCGCCCCGGCAGCTCGCGCTGGGCGCGCGCGAGCACGGCCGCCGCGAGGCCGAGCTGGCCGTCGACCGCGCCGCCCGCCGGTTCGGGGCCGGCGCCGTCCGGCCGGCGACGTTGCTGCACCGCGGCGGCCGCCCGGGCGGGGGAGTGGCGCTCGGGACGGCGCCGGAGGAGGAGGTTCCCCCGTCCGGCCGCGGCCGCTCCCGGCGGTCCGTCCCGGGCACCCCGACGGGTGATCCGGGCTGACCTGCGGGAACACCCGCCCGAGGACCCGCCGTTCCGGCTCACGGGCCACCCGGAGGAGTGATCACCGGACCTTCCGGGCGGGTCGCCGCGCCGTCGCCTTTCATGTGTTGCGCTGGCCTCGTATCGTGGTATCACCGTCGGCGGGAGCCACCGACGGCCTTGGCTCCGCCCACCTGGAGGTCGACGTGCCGCTCTCAGAGCACGAGCAGCGTCTGCTGGAGCAGATCGAGCGCGCCCTCGTCGATGACGATCCGAAATTCGCCTCATCCGTCCGCACCGGCGACCGTCGGCTGAAGGCGCGCCGCAAGCTGCAGCTCGGCGGCGCCCTCGTCGTGGTCGGACTGGCCGTCCTGGTCGGCGGCGCGGTCGCCCGCTCGGTGCCGCTGGGCGTCTTCGGCTTCCTCGTCGCCTTCGCCGGCGTGACGCTCGGCGTCCTCAACTACAAGTCCGCCACCGGTGCGGTCGAGGCCGGGAGCACTCCGGCCGGGGGCAAGGGCCAGGCCGGTACCGGGCGTTCCGGCCGCGGCAGCCGCGCCGGCCGACAGCCGCTGAAGAGCCGGCTCGAAGAGCGCTTCCGTCGCCGCTACGACCAGTAGCGCGGGTAGCCCCCACCCGTATCCGCCGAGAGCCGCCGTCCACCCGGAC
>DATHAK010000257.1:0-3172 GCA_035296685.1 Blastococcus sp. | reverse complement strand
GTCGAGGTAGATGGCCTCGATGGTGCCGACCTTGGCGCCATCGGGCCCGGTCATGGTGCGGCCTTGCCAGCTGCGGACGGTGTCGATGTCTACCATGCTGCTGCTCCTGTCAGGTGGGTCGTGCGACGTGATCGGTAACGGTCGTTGTCGTGGATGGTCGGCGCTAGCCGCCACGGCGGAACCGGCGCGAGGGCTCGGTGCTGGCGCCCAGCGGCTCGGTTGCGGCCGGGGCACCCAGGCCGCTCCCGTCGTGGTCGACGGGCTGGGCGGGTCGCTGGGCCTGCTGGCGGAACTGGGAGCCGCGGTGCTCGGCCCGGCCGGCGGCGCGATCCCAGTACCGCTGCATGGTCTGGATGCCGCCGCCGCCGACCGCCACGACCACCGAGCCGACCAGCGCGCTCAGCAGCGCGTACCACGGGCCGGTCACGATCCGCGGGGCGATCTGCAGCTGATCCAGGGCGGCGAAGGCCGCGAACACCAGGATCGCGATCCCGGCGCCCTTGGCCATGAGCTGCCCGCCCTGGACCGCGCCCAGCAGGTTGGACAGCAGGTCGCTGACCGGGTTGGGCCCGAACACGCCGAAGGCCAGCTGGAGCACGAACAGCATGCTGGTCCAGAACACCAGCTTGGCCAGAATGTCGCACGGATCGTACTTGCCGCCCTGGAGGTCGACGGCGAGAGAGGGCATGTGCAGCTCCTTCGCTCTCTGGACGGTTCGTAGACCCTCATCTCCTGTATCGCGACCATGGGCCGCCCATGACGCACGAGCCTTCCTCGCCTGCTCAGCGGGGCTGTCGGCGGGGACTTGGGCAACAACCGAGCAGGTTCGGAGAAGCCGCCGCCTCGGCGGCTCGTTAGCATGAGGGTCGTCCCCATCAAGACTCGCAGGGAGGGAACCTGCATGAACGACACCGAGAAGTCCGCCAAGCGCACCACCGCGACCGGCAAGTCGTCCGAGGGATGGACGGACGAGGAACGCGCCGCGATGAAGGAGCGCGCCAAAGAGCTGAAGGCGGGCGCGCGCCGTGGCTCGCGCGGCGCCAAGAAGGACGGGGAAAGCGACGTGCTCGCCAAGATCGCCGAGATGCCGAAGGCGGATCGCGTCCTGGCCGAGCGGCTTCATGCCATCATCCAGGCCAGCGCGCCAGCCCTCTCGCCGAAAACCTGGTACGGGATGCCCGCCTATGCCAAGGACGGCAAGGTCGTCTGCTTCTTCACTCCTGCGTCGAAGTTCAACTCGAGGTACGCGACGTTCGGCTTCAACGACCCGGCGAACCTCGACGACGGCACCATGTGGCCGACCTCCTTCGCGCTGACCGAGCTGACCGCCGCCGACGAGAAGAAGATCGGCGCGCTGGTGAAGAAGGCGGTGCGCTGAGGACCGAGCAGACCACTGGACCCTGGACCAGCGATCCCGCGAGTTCTCCGGCGACCTCCGAGAGCTGAGAGGAGCACCGAATGGAGCACCGTCCCCTCGGACGCACCGGCGTTTCGGTCAGCAAGTTCTGCCTGGGTGCGATGATGTTCGGGGCCTGGGGCAACCCCGACCACGACGAGAGCATCCGGATCATCCACCGCGCGCTGGACGCCGGGATCAACTTCATCGACACCGCCGACGTCTACGCCCAAGGCGAGTCCGAGGAGATCGTCGGCAAGGCGCTCGCCGGCGGCCGGCGCGACGACCTCATCCTCGCCACCAAGTTCCACGGCGCCATGGGCGACGACCCCAACCGGCAGGGCAGTTCCCGCCGCTGGATCATCCGCGAGGTCGAGGACTCGCTGCGGCGGCTGGGCACCGACTGGATCGACCTCTACCAGGTCCACCGGCCGCGAACCGACACCGACATCGACGAGACCCTGTCGGCGCTCAGCGACCTCATTCACCAGGGCAAGGTCCGCTACGTCGGCTCCTCGACGTTCCCGGCAAGCCAGATCGTCGAGGCCCAGTGGGTCGCACGTGACCGCCACCTGCGGCGCTTCGTCACCGAGCAGCCGCCGTACTCGATCGTCGTCCGCGCCGTCGAGGCCGACGTCCTGCCCACCTGCGCCCGCCACGGCATGGCCGTCATCCCCTACAGCCCGCTGGCCGGTGGCTGGCTGTCGGGCCGCTGGCGCAAGGACGCCGGCCAGCAGCCCTCCTCCCGGGCCAGCCGGCTCCCCGAGCGCTTCGACCTCTCCCAGCCCGCCAACCAGCGCAAGCTCGATGCCGTCGAGCAGCTTGCCCGCCTCGCCGACGAGGCGGGGATCACCCTCATCCAGCTGGCGATCGCGTTCGTCCTCAACCACCCCGCGGTGACCGCGCCGATCATCGGGCCGCGCACCATGGAGCAGCTCGAGAGCCAGCTGGCGGCGGCCGACGTCGTCCTGGACCAGGCCGTGCTGGACCGCATCGACGAGATCGTCCCACCCGGCACGACCATCAACCCGGCCGACAACTCCTTCCAGAACCCAGCCCTCCAGCCGGCCGCGCGCCGGCGGGAAGGAGCAGCATGAACTACCGCAGGCTTGGCTCCTCGGACCTTGAGGTCTCGGAGATCTCGCTCGGCTCGTGGCTCACCTTCGCCGGCGGCGTGGGATTCGAGCAGACCCGCGCGTGCACCGACGCCGCGTTCGAGGCCGGCATCAACTTCTTCGACACCGCCAACGTGTATGGCCGCGGCGCGGCCGAGTCGGCGTGGGGCGAGATCCTCGCCGGCCGCCCGCGGGACTCCTATGTGCTGGCGACCAAGGTGTGGGGCCAGATGTCGGACGACCCGGCCGACCGCGGCCTGTCGGCGGCCCAGATCGGCAAGCAGATCGACGCGTCGCTTCATCGCCTGCGGACCGACTACGTCGACCTGTACCAGGCGCACCGCTTTGACCCGGATGTCCCGATCGAGGAGACAATCGAGGCGCTCGAGCAGATTGTCGCCGCGGGCAAGGCGCGGTACCTGGGCTTCAGCGAATGGACGACCGAGCAGCTCCAGGCGGCGATCGACCTCGCCGGGCCGGACCTGTTCGTCTCCTCCCAGCCCCAGTACTCGATGCTCTGGCGGGCACCCGAGGTGGAGCTGTTCCGGCTGTGCCGGGCCAACGGCATCTCCCAGATCGTCTGGTCACCCCTCGCCCAGGGCGTGCTGACCGGCAAGTACCGTCCCGGGCAGGCGCCGCCGCCCGACTCGCGGGCGGCCAA
>DATHAK010000256.1:0-28716 GCA_035296685.1 Blastococcus sp. | reverse complement strand
GGGTCGAACAGCTCGCGATCGTCGTCCCAGTCCTCGTCGGAGTTCTCGTCCGGCAGGTCGTTGAGGCGCCACTGGCTCAGGTCGATGACGTCCGCCGGCTCGTCGCCGTCCGCGGAGAACCGGAGATTGGCCTCACCGTGTGATCCCCCACCTCTGTGGGCCGTGCCCACGCCATCGTGATCACGCCCCGCAGTCGCCGTTCCCGATCCCTCGTGCGCCGGTCAGCCTCCGGTCGCGGTCATGGTCGCCGGAGCCTCCGGCGAGCGCCCCGCCGGACTCGGGACGGCGGTCTGCTGCCTGACCTGCCCCGTGTCCGCGTCGCCCCGTGCGAGGTTGGCGGCCAGCTGATCAGCGGCCACGTCGGCAGCCGCGTAGAAGAGCCGGTTGGCGGCCTTGATGTTCGCGACGATCTGATCGGCGAGGTTGGTCTCGTAGACGGCGATCAGGCCGGCCTGGCCCGCGTCGAGCGTCTCGCCCAGGTCCTTCAGGTCGCTCCGCGACATCCCGCCGCTCGCGTGCCCTGCGACTGCCCCGATGGCGGCGCCCGCGCCGCCCGAGGCCGCCGCGATGCCGATGCCGATGGGCGGGAACAGGGCCGCCGCGACGCCGACGGCCAGGCCCCAGCCGAGCCCGACGGCCGTTCCGTGGCGAGTCGGCTGTTCGTGCTTCTTGACGATGTGGACCCTGCCGATGGCGTCCTTGGCGACGACCGCCGCGTCGAAGTCGTGGGTGGTACGCACCTCGCGGTACAACAGCTTGACGGCCTCGTAGTCGGCGACGGCCAGGTCGACGTCGTCGTATGCCGCCGCGATCACGTACAGCGTGTCGTTCTCCTGCTCGGCCATGCCGCGCCCCCGGCCCAGAGGTTGAGTGCGAGCCGTCACCGTGTCCCGTGGTGCCCCGGCGTGCATCACCTCGCGCGGATGAACGATCGCGGCAGGGCCGCGGTGCGACCTCGCCGCCCGTCGGGCATGCCCGTCACGCGATGATCAGGTAGAGGCCGTAGGCGACGATGAGCCCTGCGGCGACCAGGCAGAGCGTCGCGACGGCCACGCCGGAGGCGGGGCGAGCACCGGGTTCGTCGACCCGGCGCCCCGCGCCGGCGGACAACCCGACGAGCGCGAACGACACGAGCAGGACGACGGTGACGGTTGCAGCGGCCGCGACGACGGCGATCGCGGCCAACGTGGACCAGTCGATGTGCACCGACAGACCTCCTCGTCGTCAGGCGGCCAGGTCGACGGCCGGGGATCTCGGCAGCTCGTCGACGGTGCCCGGTAGGTCGTTCACGTTGGCCGCGGTGACGGCGTTGGAACGCGAGGCGACGTAGATCCCCGCGGCCAGGGCGATCCCGGTCACCCCGACGACGATCACGCCCCACGTGCCGGTCTCCGCGAGCCACGACGCAGCGGCGCCCACGACCGCTGCCGCCGGCAGGGTGAAGGTCCACGCCAGCGCGATCCGCCCGGCCACCCCCCAGTGCACCGACGCCAGCCGGCGACCCGCACCGGCCCCGAAGATCGAGCCCGTGCACACCTGCGTGGTGGACAGCGGCAGCCCGAGGTGGGTGGAGGCCAGGATCACCGCAGTGCTGGTGGTCTCGGCCGTGAAGCCCTGGATCAGGTGGATGTCGCTGACGCGTCGGCCGAGGGTCCGGATGATCCGCCACCCACCCATGTACGTGCCGAGCCCGATCGCCAGGCCGGCGGCCAGGACGACCCAGAACGGCGGTGGCGAACCTGGCGCCAGCATGCCGGCGGTGATCAGGGTCAACGTGATGATGCCCATGGTCTTCTGTGCGTCGTTGGTGCCGTGGGCCAGCGCGACCATGGACGCCGAGACCCGCTGGGACACCTTGAAACCCCGGTCGACGCGGACCGGGTCGGCTCGGGCGGTGATCCGGAAGGCCAGGTAGGTCGCGCCCACGGCGATCAGTGCGGCGACGACCGGGGACAGCACCGCCGGCGCGACGATCTTGTTGAGCACCGTGTCGAAGTAGATGGCACCGCCCCCACCCGCCACCCAGGTCGCGCCGATCAGGCCGCCGAAGAGCGCGTGCGACGAACTGGAGGGAAGTCCGAGGAACCAGGTCACGAGATTCCACAGGATGGCCCCGACCAGTCCCGCGAAGATGACGATCGGGTTGATCAGCGTCTCGTCGACCAGCCCGCCGGAGATCGTCTTCGCCACTTGGACGGACAGGAAGGCTCCGGTCACGTTGAGGCAGGCGGCGATCGCCACGGCCGTCCTGGGCCGGAAAGCGCCCGTCGCGATCGACGTGGCCATCGCGTTGGCCGTGTCGTGGAATCCGTTGGTGAAGTCGAAGGCCAGTGCGGTCACCACGACGACGACGACGATGACCAGCGATCCGTCCATGAACCGCGCCCCCCTTCAAACGGTCGACCAGAGCTCTGCCGGTCGCGGTGGCACTGACGTCGATCGGGGTGCGTGTCCGGGCCGTCAGGGGCCGCGGTCGGTCTGAACGGGTGCCGTTCCGTCCATGATCGCCGCCTCCGGTTCGATGCCTCGGTGGGACTGTGGCAACGCGTGCCGCCGGCGGCCTCACCCCGGCCGGATGAGCAGGCAGGTGGACGGCCCGCTGCGATCGTGCGGGACCGGCTCGGAGCAGCGCCGTCGTCGGCGGAGCCCAGGCCGCAGCGGCGGCCACGGTGCCGCGGTCGCCGGTTCGCCGCCGCGCGCTCATACCGCCGGGGCGACCATCGGTTCCCACGTGGATGCCCGGTGTCCCCATCCGGTCCTCCATCCGGTGCGGGTGATGCCGCCACGGGGTGCTCCCCGTAGGTTCGTCCCGCGCCTCCAGCTCCGGTCAGGGGTCAGACATGCCGAGCGGAAGCTCTCCCTCCGAGGTCCGCGAGCCCACCCGTCGTCGACGGTTCGACCACACACCGGCCCTGCAGACGGCGGAGTCCCGCGGCGAATCGCTCGACCAGGTCCTCGACCGGAACGTCGCCGAGCTGCTGCAGGAGCTGCGGGTCGCCCTGACCGGTGTCCAGATCCTGTTCGCGTTCCTGCTCGGCCTGGCCTTCACCCAGCGGTTCGAGGAGGTCGACAGCTTCGGACTGGCCGCGTACACGATCGCGCTGTTGTCCACTGCCCTGGCAACCATGGTGCTCATCGCGCCGGTGTCCTTCCACCGGATCGTCTTCCGCCGACGGCAGAAGGCAGCGCTGGTCGTCGTCGCCGACCGCTTGCTCATCACGGGCATCGCTCTGCTCATGCCGGCCATCAGCAGTTCGGTGCTGCTCGTCCTCGACGTCGTGCTCGGCCGCTGGCAGGCGATCGTCGCGTGTTCCCTCACCACGCTCGTGGCGTTGCTGACCTGGTACGCGCTCCCGCTCGCCATCCGCATCTCCGGCCACGGCACGGCACCGTCCCCCCGTCGCGGACGCCGGGCGCGCCGTCCGGACGCAGAGGTCGCGCCGGCGTCCGGCGTCGACGACGGGCCGTCGCGGAGGGACCCCCGCTAATCCACGCAGGGTGATGTCGGCCCCGGAGCGACCGTGTCACCTTCGACGCCGTCCGACACCATCGGAGCCCCTGCCAGGAGGCGCGCCGTGAACATGCAGGCACCCATCGCGTTGATAGCCGCGAGCTACAGCTCCGCTGACGGCGCGATCCACGACTTCCAGTCGGTGTGGGCGTCACGCGCGGACGGCGGGTTCCACCACACGGCGCTCGCCGTGCTCACCAGGGACGCCGAGGGGCGGCTCCAGGTCGGGAGGAACAACAGCACCGCGAAGCACCTCGAGTGGGGCGGGGCCCTGCTGGGTGGCGCACTGTTCGTGGTCGCGCCGGCTGCCGGCGCCGACGTGCTGACCACCGTCGGCCTGAGTGGCGCCGGCGCGATCATCGGTCACTTCCGCGACAACGCCGACCCGGACGAACTGAGCGCCGCGTCAACCGTGCTGGAGCTCGGCACGTCGGCCCTCGTGGTCGTCCTGGTGAACCGCCGGGGTGACGAGGTGACGGCGCTGCTCGAAGCGGCCGATCACCGGTCGTCGGTCCACATGGTGTGGGGCGACCTCGAGGAAGAACTGGCCCACGACTTCCGAGGGCCCGCGTTCGACACGGTTCGCATCGCCTCCTGACCATCGGGCCGGCGGCGCGCGTGCAGTCAGGCGGCCGGGGCAGCGGATGGCATCGCGCGATGCGGCCGGCCGCCGTGCTCGGGCGATCGGGCTCAGTCGAAGTGCGGCGAGGCGTCGACCCTGAGCGCGCGCTCGATCCAGATCCGTTCGTGCGACTCGACGGACAGGCCGGGCAGGTCGGCGACCGGCACCCAGGCCGCCTCACTGGTCTCGTGCAGGTCGCCGTGCGGGACGCCGCCCACTGCCATCGCCCGGAGGAGCACCGCGAACTGCTGCCGCACCTCGCCTTCCGCGGCGCGGACCACCAGGCTGGGGTCGGTGAAGACGCCCACCAGCCCGGTCACGACCACCCGGACGGCGGCCTCCTCAGCGGTCTCGCGGATGGCCGCCTCGGCGGCCGACTCGCCGATGTCGACGCGCCCACCCGGTAGCTCCCAGGTACCGCTGTCACAGCGTCGAACGAGGAGGAGCCGCCCTCCGCGCCCGCGGACCACGACGAAGACCGACGGGACGACGACAGTGGCCGCAGGGGCCGACGGATCACGGAAATGCACCCGCCGTTGCCGAGGAATTCCCGCAGTGGTCGACATGCCGGCGTCTCCCTGTGGCTCTCGTGGCGTTTCCCGACACTCCAGCGACCGGCGTCCCCCGGGCATCCCTCGCGAAGGGTGAGTGCTGCGGACGTTGCCCCGATGGCGCCCGACCGCGGGTCGCCGGTGTTCACCCGAAGCGGATTCACCCTCCGCGTATGAGCCCTGCGAGACCGTGCCGTTCGATCATCGGTGGCATGTCGACCCATCCCGGCCCGGCGGTCCTTCCTGCCGCCGCAGGCGTGACCTAGTCCTCTGGTGGACAACAGAACGGTGTAGTCCGATCTCAACAGCCCGGCGCGACGACCGGCCCCACCGGGGGCGGGCGCGACGAGGCAGCCGGAAGGAGTCTCATCGAGCGAGTGAACGACGGGGTCGGGGCCATCCCCGGCAACGAGGCCTGACCCGGCACCCGCAGTGCCGTCCATACCCCTTCAAAGAGCGGAGAGGGCAATGGCTGGAGTGCCCCGGGCCAAGACCGCGGTTCCCTTCCTTCCGCGGGAATTCGTCCGCCGGCCGGAACTGCTGGCGACACTCGACCGGGCAGACGCCCGCGCACTGACCCTGGTCTGCGCACCCCCGGGCTACGGCAAGACCGTTCTGCTGGCCGACTGGGCGGGCCGGCCGGACATGGCGTGCGCGTGGGTCTCCCTGGACGAGGACGACGACGATCCCCGCCTGCTGTGGCGGGCGGTACTGGCGGCGCTGGCGGCGTGCCCGGCGGTGCCGTCGTCCAGCCCGCTGCGCACGCTCGTGGTGCCGCCGACGGCCGTCGGCGTGGACTTCTTCGCCGAGCTGGCCGATGGCCTCGCCTCGGTCCCCACGCGGTTGCGCCTCGTCCTGGACGACGCCCACCATCTCTGCAGCCCGGCCACGCTGCACGGGATCGACTTCCTGCTGCGCGACCGCCGCAGCAACGTCCGCCTGATCCTCGCCAGCCGGATGGACCCAGCGCTCCCCGTCGCGCGACTGCGTATGGAGGAGCGGCTGGCCGAGCTCCGCGTCGACCAGTTGGCGTTCTCGATCAAGGAAACCGAGGCCTTCTCGGAGCTCTGTGGACTGACCCTCACCAGCCGGCAGATCGCACGGCTCCACGCAGGCACCGAGGGGTGGGTGGCCGGGATCCGGCTCGCCGCTCTGCCGCTGCGTGCGCATCCGGAGCCCGACGCCTTCCTCGCGGCCTTCTCCGGTGATGAGCGCCCGGTGGCCGATTACCTCACCGACGAGGTCTTCTCCCACCTCTCCGAGGACGACGGTGAGCTGCTCCGCCGGGTCAGCATCTGCGACCCCATCCCCTCCGGGCTGGCCACGGAGATGTCCGGCCGGGAGGACGCCGCCGACGTGCTGAACGGCCTGGAGCGGACGACCGGACTCGTCACCGCGATCGGGCCGCACCGTGACGAGTTCCGCATCCAGGGAATGATGCGCTCGTACCTGACCGCCGACCTCCTCCGCCATGGTCCGGCGCGAGCAACGGAGCTCCACCGCCAGGCCGCGCTGTGGTGGGATGCCCAGCGGCGACCCTCCGAGGCGCTGCACCATGCCGCTCGGGCGGGCGACGGCCCCCTGCTGACGGACCTGCTGCACCGATGGGCGGCGGACCTGCTGGCACGCGGGGACCACCTGGCACTGAGCCGCTCCCTCGACATCCTGGACGGCCGCGGCGCGGCGTCGGATGCCTGGGCGTCTCTGGTGTCGGCACACATCCATCTCGGACGGGGCGACCGGGCCGCAGCAAGGACCGACGTCGCCAGGGCAGGAGCGTCGAGCGTCCCCGAGGACCCCGACCTGACGCACTTCCGGACGGCGACCCTGCGACTGCTCGGCATGGCCGGTCCCGCCGGTGACGAGGAGGGGCCACCTCCCGAGGACCCGGCCCTCGCCGCTCTCGTCCTGGCCGGGCGCGGTGCCGTCCAGCCCTTCGCGATAACCCTCGACGGGTCGGCGCCGGACAACCCGAGGGCTTCGCTCGACGACCTGGAAGCCGCACTGGCCGCCGCGCGCGACCACCGCTTCGCACTGCTGGAGGTCCAGTGCCTGTCCCTCATCGGAACTGCCGCGCTGACCTCCGGTGATCACGAGCGTGCAGCGTCTGCCGCTGCCGCTGCGATCAGCGCCGCAAACGCGGCCGGGTGGTACGACGCGCCGTGGACGACCGAGGCCCAGGCCGTGCTCGCGCACGCCTCCCTCACCCGAGCGGATCCCGTTCGAGCGCTCCAGGTGTCGGACGACGGGTTGCGGATGCCGCTCGCGCAGCAGGACCCCGTTCTCCGCTTCGCGCTGCGCTGCGCCCGGGGAGGCGCACTGTTCGACGTCGGCAACCGGCCCGCCGGCCTCCTGGAGCTGCAGGAGGCACATGCCGAGGCGGGAGCGCTACCGATCACGGCCCAGTTGGCTGCGACGGCCGCCCTGCTCGAGCACCGGGCGGCCCTCCTGCTCGACCTGCCCACTGCGGCCGGTACCTCCGTGGGTCGACTGACCGCCCGGGGCGGCGCAGACGCCGAGTTGATGCTGATGAAGGGCTGGACGTGGGCCGCCGCCGGCTCCCCCCAGCTCGCTCGTGCGGCAGTGACCCCGCTCGTCCGAGGAGAGGTGCGACCGGTTCTGGCGTCGACCATCGTGGAGGCCTGGCTCGTCGAGGTGTGGGCAGCGCTGTGCCTGGGCGAGCGGTCGGCCGCGCGTCAGGCCCTGCAGTCGGCCGTTGCCCGCGCCGAACCCCTGGATCTGCTCCGTCCCTTCTCGCTGGTGGGTCAGGGCATCCGCGTGCTGCTCGTCGACCAGCTGGGCGATGCGACGGATCCGACGACGTTCACCTATCGCTGCCTGGCGGTGCGGCCACGCTCGCGCCGGTCGCCGTCACCTCGGCTGAGCACACGCGAGCAGAACGTCCTCGTGCAGCTCAACTCGCTGGACAACCTCGGCGAGATCGCAGAGGCCCTCGACGTGTCGGTCAACACGATCAAGAGCCACGTCCGGGCGATCTACGGCAAGCTCGGGGTGACGACCCGCCGCACCGCAGTCCTGACGGCGCTCGAACGCGGACTGCTGATATGAGATCCCGCTCGCTGCGTGTCCGCCTGAGACGGTTTCCGTGGAGCGCACGCCACGGGGGTCTCGTGCGGAGCCACCTCCCCCAGACCTCCGGAACCTGCCCCGGCGTGCCGGACAGCTCCCCGGGTCGACGGTGATGGCCAGCCCACCCGGCCTGCAGCGGCGCCGTGGCGACGCGCAGGCGATGGCGCCCGACCCCCAGGTCCCGCTGCACGTCCCGGCCAGCAAGATCGCCGTTCCCGAGCTGCCCCGCCAGTTCGCCCCGCGCACGATGCTCCTGCCGCGGCTGGACAGTGCCACGGCCGACCAGGTCGTCCTGGTCAGCGCTCCTGCGGGGTCCGGCAAGACCCTGCTCCTGGCGCACTGGGTGCGCACCCGGGACGAGCCGGCGACCGCGTGGGTCACCTTGGACCCCGACGACAACGATCCCAGGCGCCTGTGGTCCGCCGTGATGGTCGCCCTGTTGGGCATCCCGGCCGTGTCGCAGAACGACCGGATGCGGCGGATGGTCCGGGACATGGTGACGCTGGGCACGCCAGACCTCCTGGACGAGCTCGCGGACACCCTCGACACCCTCGACCCGCCTGTCCGCATCGTGCTGGACGACGTGCACGAACTGACCGGGCAGCAGGTGCTGCACGACCTCAATCAGCTGATCCGTCGCCGGCCGGCAGGCCTGCGACTGGTCCTCGCCAGCAGGTCGGACCCGCCCATCTCCGCCCCCCGTCTGCGGCTGGAGGGCCGGCTGCACGAAGTACGGGCCGATCTGCTGCGGTTCACGCCGCACGACACCGCAGCGCTGCTCAGCGCCGGTGGACTCACGCTGACCCGCCCGCAGGTGGCGATGCTGCACGCGCGCACCGAGGGCTGGGCCGCTGGGTTGCGGCTGGCGCTGCTCGCTCTGCAGCGCACCGACGATCCCGCCGCCTTCCTCACCGAGTTCTCCGGGGACGAGCGTTCGGTCGCCGACTACCTGACCGGGGAGATCCTCCCCGGCCTCGCGCCGGACCTGCAGGACTTCATGCGATCGGTGAGCCTGTGTTCCCCCTTGCCGGTCGCGTTGGCCGCCGAACTGTCCTCACGCCCCGACGCGGAACGACTGCTGGACGACCTGCGCCAGCAGACCGCCCTGGTCGAGCGCACCGGCTCCGGTGAGTACCGTATCCACGCGCTGCTCCGCTCCTACCTCGCCGCCGACCTGGCTCGCCTGCGACAGGAGACGTACCGCCTTCTGCAGGTGCGCGCCGGCCGATGGTGGGCCGCGCGCGGCGAGCCGGTCCACGCGCTCCGTCACGCCGAGCGAGCGGCGGACCGTGACCTGATCACGCAGTTGCTGCACGGCAGCGGCGTCACCCTGTTCCTCAACGGCGACCTCGGGCCGCTGCAGCGCGCCCTGGCCGCGGTGGGTGACGCGGCGCGGAGGACCGATCCGATGCTGGCCCTCCTGGCGGCGACGACCCACCTGGAGATGCGCGCACTGCCGTCAGCCGCCACCGAACTGCAGAGCGCCCGCCTGGCTTGGCCCGCGCAGCCGGATGCCGGGCTCGTTGCCCTGCGACTCAGCGTCGAGCTGCTCGCCTCGGCCATCGGAATGCCCGGCGACGTGCCGGCGGGACTCGCGCCCGACGTCGAACCGGCTCAGCCGGAGCTCGGCGCCCTGCTGCACGCCAGTCGGGGCCTGGCCGCCTTCAACACTCCCGGCGGCCAGCACCGGGACATCTCCAGGGCGGAGCTGGAGCGGGCTCTCGAGCTCGCCCGGCTCAACGACCTGGGCTACCTGGAGGTGCAGAGCCTGGCGATGCTGGCGACGATGCACGAGGACCACCCGGGCATGGTGTCGATGGCCGAGCAGGCGGTGACCGCCGCGACCCGCCGCGGCCGCCACCCGTCGGTCTGGACGGCGGGACCGGCCGGCCTGCTCGCCTACGCGGACCTGCAGCGCGGCGATCCGGTCGGCGCGGCTGCCCGCTCCGGGGAGGCACTCGGCACGTGGGACCAGCTGCCACCCGAGGCGACGTACATGCTGCGCGCCGTGCATGGCGCGGCCCTGGCCGATCAGGGCCGGCGCGCGGCCGGTCTCGCGGAGATGCACTCTGCGCGGCTCGAGTTCGCGGGCAGCCCCGCCAGCCCCTGGATGTCGGCCGCGGTCGCCGCCCTCGAACACCGGGTGGCGCTGCTGCAGGGGAACCCTGAAGCCGCCGCGGAGGTCGCGGGGTGGCTCGCGGCTCGCGTCGGTGAGACGTGCGAGACGGTGCTGCTCGAGGCCTGGACCGAGTCCGCCGCAGGCCGGCCTCACGTGGCGCGGACCGTCGTCGCACCGATCCTCCGGGGAGACCTCCGGCGGCTGGTGCCGCACACCCTGGTGGAGGCGCTCCTGCTCGAGGCGGAGGGTGCCCTGCAGGTGGACGAACACGAGGCCGGTTCCGCGGCACTGGAACGCGCCGTGACAGAGGCCGAGCCCATGGACGTCGTCCGGCCGTTCGGGTTCGCCGGGCCACGCGTCCAGGAACTGCTGGGCGCCCGGTCGGTGGCCCGGTCGGCGGCCCGTTCCCGCGGCGCGTTCGGAACCCGGTTGGAGGCAGCCCGCGCGGCCGTCGCACCCGATGCAGCGGTGCAGTTGAGCGAACGGGAGCTGGCGATCCTCGCCCTGCTGCCCACGTTGATGAACGCCAGGGAGATCGCGGCCGAGTTCACGGTCTCCGTGAACACCGTGAAGAGTCACGTCCGGTCGATCTACGCCAAGCTCCATGTCTCGTCCCGGCGTGAGGCAGTGCTGGAGGCGCACGAGCGCGGGCTGATCCCGTAGCGGCATTCACTATCGACAGGTGAGGCGGACGAGCCGCCCGGCACGGAGGCTGGACGCACGGAGCCCTCATCTCCCTGCGGAGGACGTCATGCCGGATCGACGCTACGAGATCCGGTTGACCGGCCGGATCTCGGAGCGCGTGCGCGACGCGTTCGCCGGGTTGGATGTGTCCGAGGCTCCGGCCGAGACGATCATCTCCGGCCTGGTGCACGAGGACGCGGAACTGCACGAGCTCCTTGCCACCATCCAGTCCCTCGGCCTGCACGTCATGTCCGTGGAGCAGGTGGCGCGCTGACCCATGGGTGGCCGGCTGCGGCCACCGGGGCGCTCGCGGACTTCTCGGCGACAGTGCCGTGCGCAACTCGCTGGCGCACGACCGGCGCGCGTGGCTAACTGAGGCATCGCGCCGTCTACCGGATCCGAGGTGCCGATGGCCGTCGTATCCATCAGCGATGCTTGGGGGATCCGCCCGTCGAACGGACAGGGCCCTGGCGGGCTTCCGGTCGATGTTCTCGAGTCCAAGCTGTACACGCCCATGGTGCGCCGTGGTGTCGTCCCCCGGCCGGAGCTGATGGACAGGTTGCAGTCCGCACGCACCCTGCCGACGGTGGCCGTCGTCGCGCCGGCCGGATACGGCAAGACGACGCTGCTCGCACTGTGGACCGAAGCCGACGACCGGCGCTTCGCCTGGTTGTCGCTCGATTCGCACGACAACGATCCGATCGTCCTGCTCACCCACCTGGCAGTGGCCATCGACCGGAAAAGCCCGTTGCCGCCTGACGTCTTCGATGCACTGCGCACGGCCGGCGCCTCGGTTGCGGCAACCGTCGTTCCCCGCCTGGGCTGGGCCCTGGGGCACCTGAGCGGCCCGCTGGTCGTCGTCCTGGATGACGTGCACCACCTCGAGCCGGGGCCGTCCCTGGATGCCCTCGTGACGCTCGTCGGCCATGTCCGCGGGACCACGCAGATCGCGCTCGCCGGCCGGAGCATGCCGGTGCCGCTCGCCCGCATCCGGACACAGGGCAGGGTGCTCGAGATCGGCGCGGACGCGCTGGCCTTTCCTCCGGGCGGGGCCCGGTCGCTCCTCCGGGCCGCCGGCGCGGATCTGCCGGACGACGAGGCCGACGAACTGGCACGACGGACAGAGGGATGGGCGGCCGGGCTCTACCTGGCCGCCCTGGCCCGTACCGGGAACGGCCCCTCGCCCACGGAGGCAGCCGCCGACGACGGGGACCGGCTGATCGCCGACTATCTGCGGTTCGAACTGCTCTCCCGACTGTCCCAGCGGGACCTGGCTTTCCTGAACCGCACCGCCGTCCTGGACCGCATGTGCGGCCCGTTGTGCGACGCCGTGCTGGAGGAAACCGGGTCCACGCAGCGCCTCGAGCAACTCAGGACCGAGAACCTGTTCCTGGTCCCCCTCGACGGCCGGGCTCAGTGGTACCGCTACCACCCGCTGTTCCGAGACCTGCTCCGGGAGACGCTCGACGACGGCGAGAGACCCGCCCTGTTGCGTCGCGCCGCCGAGTGGAGCGAGTCGCAGGGCGAACTGGAGGCCGCGCTCCACTACGCACAGGAGGCCGGCGACATCGACCGGGTGGCACGCATCGCGATCGCCCTCGCGCAGCCGATGTACGCCGCCGGTCGGTCAGCCACCCTGATGGGGTGGTTCGACTGGGTCGATGCCCACGGCGCACTCGAGCGGTATCCCGCGATCTCGCCACTCGCTGCGTTCGTGTGCGCCCTCACCGGCCGGCCGGCCGCCGCCGACCGTTGGTGGGAACTCGCGGAGCGGTGGGCCGACGGGCTCGAGGTGGCGGAGATGGACCCGATGTTCGCGGAATGGCTTCCGAATGTCCGGGCGGCCATGTGCCACGACGGCGTCGAGCAGATGCGCCGGGACGTCGAGGACGGCGCCGGCAACGTGCGAGAGGTGGGTTCGGTCCGCGACCCCGAGTACCCGATGCGGATGCTCCTTGGCGGGGTCGCCCACCTGCTCCTCGGGCACACCGACACCGCCGAGGCGCGGCTCGACGACGCGGTGGAACTGATCACCGGCACGCTCCGACATCCGTTGCTGGCCTTCACCCTGGCTCACCGGGCCCTCGTGGCCGTGGAGCGCCGGAACGGGGACGAGGCCGAGGCCTGCATCTCGCGGGCACTGTCCGTCGTGCGGCACGGGCACGCGGAGGCCCACGTCACCAGCGCGCTCCCCTTCGCGATGGCAGCGCGCCTGGCGATGCAGCGGAGCGACCTCCCCCTCGCCCGCGCACATCTGGCGCAGGCGCAGCGTCTCCGCCCGCTGCTCTCCCATGCGATCCCGTGGTACGCGGTCGAGACCCTGCTGGAGATGTCCGAGTGTGCGGTCGGTCTCGGCGACGCATCTGCTGCCCGCGCGTTCCTGCGTGATGCCGATGCCGTCCGGCGCCGGCGTCCTTCCCTCGGCCGGCTGGGCGAGCGGACCGACGACCTCCGGGCGCGCCTCGGTGCGCTTCCCGTCACACCGGCAGCCGGCTCGACCCTGACCTCGGCCGAGCTCCGCCTCCTCCCCCTGCTGGTCACCCACCTCCCGCTGGCGGCCATCGCCGATCGGCTGTTCGTCTCCCGTCACACCGTGAAGGCGCAGGTGTGGTCGATGTACCGCAAGCTCGACGTCCACACGCGCAGCGACCTCGTCGTGCGGGCCCGCGATGCCGGGCTCCTCGAGGCGTGAGCCGGAAGTTCAGCCACATCGGCTGATGCCGCAGACCATCCGAGCCGCGACGCTGACAGCGAACCGCACAGACGAGGCGGACGACCCCCGTCGATCCGCCGCCCATGTCGCCGGAGGACCGTCGTGAGCGAATCGCCACCGCCACGCAGGGACCGAGGGCCGGACTCCTCAGGGGGAGATGTGCCGACGCAGGGTGGTCTGGTCGAACGGGCCCTCGCCTTCTCCGGGTCGTACGTGTCGGATGACGGACGCGTCCGGATCTCTCGGGCGCACGCCGGCGCCTTCGAGTACTCGGGCGATCGGTTCGTGGGGTCCTGCGACGTCTGCGCTCGCGCGGGGCTCATCCCGGCCAGAGGAGAACTGCTGGCGGATGTCGCTGCCGCCGGCCGGTTCCTGGCGACGCACGACCACGGCGACGTGGACTGACCCACGCCGGAGAGGCCCTTCGGGCACTCCGCTCCCCCGGGAAGCGCGGACAGCCGAGGGCCACCGCGCAGTGCCCTCGGAGAGGGACGTCGCGCGATGGCCCCGACGACTGCCTGGAGCGGCGGGTCAGATGCCTGCCTCGGCAGCGATGCGGCCGGCCGCGATGGCCTTGACCAGGGAGTCGTGATCGCGCTCGTTCTGGTCCGCGTACGCCTGGGAGAAGTCGGCCACCGCCTCGGCGAAGGCCGCACTTCCACCGAGGTAGGCGGCCATCGCGATCCGGTCGCCCGATCGGGCATGGGCCCGAGCGAGCGTCCACCCGCACAGCCGTCCGTACGCCAACAGGCCCTCGGGCCGCATGGCCTCCACCTCGATGGATCCCTTCCAGTCGCGCAGCTGACGGACGTAGAAGTCGCGCGACGTGCCGTCGATCCCTGGTGACCGGACGTACCCCAGGAAGATGTCACCCACGGTCTGCATCAGCCGCTGCCCCACGACGACGCGCTGTCCGCTGTGCTCGAACTCGCTGGCGCCGACGAAGTCCTCGAGCACCGATCGGCCGGCCTCCTTCGCCTGCAGGAAGAGCGGACTGAGGCCGTCCTCGAGCAGGAGCAGCATCCAGGACCGCGTCCCGACGCTGCCCACGCCCACGACCTTCCGCGCGACGTCCACCAGGCGGTACCGGTCCAGGAGCTGCCGCCGTTCGGGTTCCAGCGTGTCCCGGTAGGCAGCCAGGACTCCACGGAGGCCCGCCTCGATCGTCCGCGCCGTCTCGGCATCCCCCACGAGGTCCCTGAGCGGAACCACCAGTGGCGGTTCCGCCCTCAGCTGCGTCACGCCGTCGTGCACGTCGGCGAAGCGTCCCAGCGATCCGAGGTTGTCCTTGGTCTTCGCCTTCGCGACGGTCCGGGACACGGACTTGCGCTGACGGGCGTTCAGCCGGCCATGGGTGAGGGCCTCGATCTCCGCGACGTCCGCATGCGCGTACCAGACGTCGAGAGCATCCTGCTCGGCGAACTCGCGCATCGCCTCGCGGTAGGCCTCGACCGCGGCGAGCACGATGCCGCGCCGCGCCTTCGACGAGAAGTCGCGCGACCGTCCGGCGACCTCGAGGCTGGTCGCCAGTCGCTTGACGTCCCATTCCCACGGTCCGGGTGCCGTCTCGTCGAAGTCGTTGATGTCGAAGACCAGACGTCGCTCGGGTGAGGCGAAGAGTCCGAAGTTGGACAGATGGGCGTCCCCGCAGATCTGCGCCGTCAACCCGGACCGCGGTGTGGCCGCCAGGTCGCTCGCCATCGGCAGGGCTGCGCCCCGGAAGAACGAGAACGGCGAGGAGGCCATCCGCCCGTACCGGATGGGAAGCAGCTCCGGGACCCGCGTGGTGTCCTGCTTCGCCAGCAGGGCGAGCGGGTCGGCTCGCACCGGCCCGGCGCTGAAGTCGGCATGACTCGACCGCGGGACCTCCGTCCGCGCCGCCTTCCCCCGCGAGACTCGCTGTTCGCGCGTCGGCATCGGCGCCGACGTCGCCGTCGCCGTGGCCGTCCGTCTCGGCGGAGCCGTGGTCGTGCGGGTCATCGCCTGCTCCTCGGTGATCGATCGCGAGTTCCCGTCGCCACTCAGCGGGGGATTCGGTACGTAGCGAGGCTGGAAGGCGGGTCGGGGGCGGCTGCGCGCCTCCGACCCGCCCTTCTGCGAGCGGCCCCGGTCTAGTCGGCGTCGGCGAAGGCGTCGCGCAGCTTCTCTTCCTGCTCGTGGGAGAGGTTGGTGGAGAGCAGCGTCGCGCCGGTCTCCTTGAACTCGTCGAGCACCTTGTCGACGACGACGACGGAGGTCATCACGAACAGCGCGGACGTCCCCGGGGTCACGTTCTCGCGCACCTGCTTGATGAACCGGTCGTCGATGCCCACGTCAGCCATGGCGCCCGTCATGGCACCCATCGCCGCCCCGACGGCCATGCCGAGCAGGGGGACGAAGAAGATCAGCCCGAACAGGAAGCCCCAGAAGCTGCCGCCCAACGCGCCGGCACTGGTCAGCTTGTGCAACTGCTCCGTCTTCGGCTTCTTGCGCCCCTCCGGCCAGTACACGTAGGCGGCGTCGTTGATCTGCACCAACTCTTCCTTCTGCATGCGCTCGAGCAGACCGAGGGCGTTCTCTGCGCCTCCCGGCGAGTCGAACTTCCACACCGTCAAGGTCGCCATGCCAAGCTCCTCTGCTCTGTCGGTGGACACCGGCGACGGCTCGTCGGTCCCGGCGCGACTCCGGCAGGAAACCGCCAGTCGTCACCGCTGCAGTCTGCGAACGGTTCCCGCGTCGGGCATCACCCGCGGAGAACGAACAGCCTCGGCGAGCCGGACCCCCAGCCCGAGGGCGGATCACCTGCGCGGGGGGAGGCGGCGAAGGCGTGCGGTGCCGACGCTGGGCGCCATGGCGAACCGATGGACCTCTGCGCCCGTCTCCGGCTCGCCCGCGGTGCTCGTGGCCGAGGGTGGGCTCGGAGCTCTCTTCGGCGTGGTCGTGCTGGCCTGGCCGGGCCCAACCGCCACGGTGCTCGCCGCACTCTTCGCCGCCCAGCTGTTCGCCACCGGGGTCGTGCAGCTCGTGGTGGCGTCGTCCGAGGCGGTCGGCACGGGCGAGCGGGTGCTCTCGTGCGGGTTGGCGACGCTCTCGCTCCTGATCGGCCTGCTCTGCCTTCGATCACCTCTCCAGACCCCTCAGGTGCTGGGACTGCTCGTGGGCGTCATGTGGGTGGTGGGAGGGGCCATCCGGGTCGGGCAGGGAGTCCTGACGGCTTCCGGTGCACCCCGGGGCTGGCGGATCGCCTCCGGGGCCCTGTGGCTGCTCGCCGGCGGGTTCGCGCTGGAGTATCCGGGTGCCCGCCTCGTCGCGATCGCGACCCTGCTCGGCGTCGTGCTCATCCTGCAGGGCGCGCTCCTGATCGCCGGCGGACTCACGGTGCGGCGCTCCGGGAACGCTCCCGATGTGCCGCACGGCCCTGTCCGCCTGACCGAGATCCCCCCGGTCCGGCCGCGGGCGCCGCTGTGACGGGACGGCTAGGGCCGGGAGGGCTCCGTCTCGGATGAGTGCCGCGTCTCGGATGAGTGCCGCGCCGCCGGCGGCGACGTCCCGGGCAGGGCGCCCCGACGCAGGACGCCGCGGACGCGGCAGCGGGACCGGCACGTCCGTTCTCGTGTCGTACACGACGACGGTCCCGAGGAGGATGTCCTGGAGCGACCGCCGCGTGACGCTGATCCCGCACCACAGCAGGCCCACGGGGAACAGGACGCAGGCGAGCGCGCGCAGCAGCGCGCGCACCGGACCCAGCCGCGCGTACCGCCCGGACAGAACCCGCAGGCCGAGGAGTTGCTCGCCGTAGGTGCGGCCGGCCGTCGCCCACCCCACCGTCAGGTACACGACCGCGACGCCGAAGAGCACGAGCACTGCCAGCTGCGTCGACGGCTGCGGCCACCGGAAGTCCGCCGGTGACCATACGAACCGGACGCCGGCGGCTGCCAGGTCCGCGAACACGGTTGCCAGGGCGACGACCACCGCGTCGACGCAGGCGGCAAGCAGGCGGGTCACTACGCCCGCGTGCCCGGTCGGAACCAGCCCGTCCTCCGTCACGCGGGTCAGCCTGGGACCGCCTGGTGCCGCGCACCTCACCTTCCGGGGATGACGCTCGCCGGAGGGCTGGTGGGAACGCTTCGATGCCGTGCGCGCCGCCCTCGAAGCACATCTCGGCTCCCAAAGGGTCGCTCGGGTGGTCTACGGCTCGATCCTCGGCCTGGCCTTCGTGGTCGCCCTCCAGGACCACCCCCGGGCGCCGGCTCGTGGCGATCGGCCTGCTCCTGACTGGCCTCGCTGTGGCGCTCGCCGAGAGCTACTCCGAGGTCGTCGGGGTGGAGACGGCCCAGCGCCACCGCGTGCCGGCCATCTCGCCGAGCCGGCCGATGCCCACGCAACAGCGTCGCGGTTGCGTTCGGCGTCGCGTTCCCCGCTGTGTTCTTCCTGCTGGCGGCGCTCGACGTCCAGGAGATCGGCACCGCCTTCACGCTCGCCAAGGCCACCGGTCTCGGCCTGATCGGGTTCTACGTGTACTGGGCCGCCCGCTTCGCCGGGAGCGCCGTGCCGCGCGCTCTCGTACAGGCGGCGATCATGGCGTCCGTCGGCGGCGTGCTCATCGTCCTCAAGGCGCTTCTGCAGTAGGTGGTGCAGCCTCGGCCGTCGACCAGCCGGTCGATCGAGAACCGATGAACGCCGCGACCAGGAGCACCAGGCCGAAGAAGAGGATCTGGCAGCCGAGGATCAACGACAGCACGGCGACCGTCGCGCCGGGCCACGCCAGCGCCATGATGCCGACGACGATGTTGATCGCCCCGGCCAGCGCGAGCCACCCCCACCCGGGGATCTCGCTGCGGCCCGCGAACGCGAGCGCGAGCCGCGCCACCCCGTGCACCAGGAGCGAGATGCCGACCAGGACGGCGAGCGTCCACAGGGTGGCCCCGGGCCAGAAGAGGGCCACCAGCCCGCCGATGACGAGCAGCACGCCAGGCAGGGCCGAGGTGCTGCGGCCGTCGGATCCCCAGCCCATGGCGATGTCGACGCAGCCGCCCACCAGCAAGGCAGCGCCGACGAGCCAGGCGAGTGTGCTCGCGGCGTCATAGGGGTTGAGCAGCAGGAAGATCCCCAGGGCGACGGCGGCGGCACCGAAGATGCCGACGCCGATACGGGCGAGACCGCCGCGCTTGGCGGGTGGCGCTCCGGAGGGCGAACGGGACACGTCGGTCGTCATGATCGGTCCTCTCCCAGCTGTCGTCGTCCGGTCGGCCCGTACGCAGGCGTCAGGCCGGAACGTGCAGCGCACGCTCGACTCGTCAGCCTGATGACCGGAGGGGCAGCTCACCTCATCCGGTAGGGATGACCGGGGCTGGACGGCGTGGGCGCCGGACACCCTGCACCGGCTGTTCAGGCCGCCACTCGTGGCATCGCCGGCCGGAAGGGCGTCAGGGACTCCTCACCGGCGCGGATGGTGACGCACGTGGACTCGGGCACCTCGTGCCAGGCTCCGCGCAGATCGCCCAGCGGTTCGGAGACGATCAGCCGGGCGTCGTCGGAGAGCTCGTGCAGCTCGGGGTTGTCCGGGTACTGGTGCCGCAACGTCGAGACGTCGGTGCTGTGGAACAGCGAGCGCGATCGGCCCTCGCTGGAGTACCGGAAGGCCCAGGTCGCCGTGCCGTCGGTGGTGACGACCGTCATCTGGATGGGGTACTCCACGCCGTGCCGCCGACCGGTCTCCTCGACGAAGCCGACCGCTCGGGCGACGGCCGCCGGTGGGTCCTCCGCCAGGCCGTAGGTCAGGGAGAGGTAGAACAGCAGCTCGGTGTCGGTCGTCCCCTGGATCTCCGGGTAGAGGTCGGGGTCGACCGCCATCGCCAGGTCGCGTCGCACGCGGGCCAGGCTGTCGATGTAGCCATTGTGGACGAACAGCCAGCGCCCGTGCCGGAAGGGATGGCAGTTGGTCTGCTGGACCGGAGACCCCGTCGATGCGCGGACGTGCGCGAGGACCCGCGGCGAGGAGATGTGCGCGGCCAGCTCGCGGAGGTTCCGGTCGTTCCACGCGGGCTCGGTGCTGCGGAACACGCCGGGAGTGTCGCCGCTCCCGTACCAGCCGACACCGAATCCGTCGCCGTTCGTCTCCTCCGCTCCGAGCCGGGAGTGCAGGCTCTGCACGACCAGGGAGTTCCTCGGCTTGTAGAGCAGATCCTCCAGGGGCACCGGAGCCCCCGAGTACGCGAGCCAACGACACATGGCCGACCTCCTCCACCGGCCCCGATCACACCCCGGCACGGACCGCCCCAGATCATCCGCGCGGGATGGATCCCAGGCCGGGGACCTCCGTAGCAGGCTGCGCCGGCGGGCCGACCCCCTCGATCACCGGGGCACCGGCGCCCGTGTCCGGGATGTCGGCCGGCTCGCCCTGGACCCCGACCCACGCGCGCAGCCGGCGGGCCCAGGGCTCCGGCGCACGGTCGAACTCGGCGGCGATGACGGTGGCCGCGATCAGGATGAGTGCGCTGGCCAGCAGCCAGCCGACCAGGGCGACGCAGACGCCGAACAGGCCGTACCGCAGGCTGTATCGCTCCATCAGCCCCGGCATGTAGACGATGCTGGCGACACCGTAGCCGGCCGTGCCGACGGCGGCGAGGACCCCGCCCAGGAGCAGGCGGCGGAATGGCATCCGCCGGTCGAGCAGGAGCCATGGGATGGAGGTCCACAGCGCGACGCTCGCCAGCACCGACAGGGACCCGCCCAGCACCCAGTCGAGCGGCAGGGCGCGGAACAACCGGCGGGCCAGCGCCAGCAGCACGATCTCGAGGAGGAGCGCGACCAGTCCGACTGCGGCGTTGAAGGACCCGCGTACGCCGGGGAGCCGCTCGAGCTGCCATGCCTGCAGGTACATGCGCTGCAGGCGCCGGGTGAGCGACACCCCCGAGACGAGGAGCAGGACGACGCTCAGGACACCGATGGCTGCGTCGCCGGGCCGCTCGAAGAGCGTCTGGACGGCGTCCGCCGCGCTTCCCTCGAGACCGAACTTTCCGATGATGGCGGCGGAGACCAGGTCACTGCGGTCCGCCGGAGCCAGCGCGGAGACCAACAGCAGCAGCGGGATGAGTGCCGTGAATGCCTGCGCCGCCAGGGCCGTCGCGCGGTCGATGCCCTGCAGGCCGAGGAACGCGCCGACACACCGGGCGGGAAAGCTGGTCTCCCACCTCCGGAACCGACCCAGGTCGGGTGTCAGCGGCTCGCTCCACTTCTCTCGACGCCGACCGCGAGCCCCGGGCGGCGGTGCGGCGGTCGAGGTCCCGAGCCACGGCCCCTTGCCCTGGCCGCGTCCGGGAACGCCGTCGCCGACGCCTCTCGCAGAATCAGCCGGAGCCTGACGGCTCGACGCCTCGAGCACCTCATCCGCCCGGGGTGAGGGCAGGCCGCACCGGGTGCAGGACCCTGGCGGCGTGGACGGCAGCGAGCGGCGACGGCGCCAGGCGAGCGACGTCGCCATCCGTGAGGTCGTCGACATCGCTCTCGGCGCCGGCGCGGCCGCGACGAAGCTGACAGCCGGCGTCGCGCGCCCGCTCCTCTCGACCGCGGCGGGGGTGGTCCGGCTCGGCGCGCGCCTGTCGCACGGACGCCCGCCGGCCCGCCTCGCCCACCGCCTGGCCGACGACGGCGCCGAGGTCAGGAAGGGACTGGTCCGGGCGGCAACCGAGGTGGTCCGGGCGCTGCTGCCCCGAGCCGTGGAGGCCACCCTCGGCGTGATCGACGTGACCGACCTGGTCCGCGCCCACGTCGACCTCGATGCACTGGTCAAGGGACTCGACGTCGACGCCGTGGTGGCCCGCGTCGACCTCGATGCGGCGGTCACCCGGGTCGACCTGGACAGCGTCGCCTCGAGGCTGGACGTGGATGCGGTCATCGCGCGGGCCGACCTGGAGCGCGTCATCTCCCGGATCGACGTGGACGCGATCATCGCCGCCGCCGATCTCGACCGCGTGGTGTCCCGGATCGACCTGGACTCGATCCTGCAGCGCGTGAATCCCGACGACATCGTCGCCCGGGTGGACGTCGAGGCGGTCCTGGACCGGCTCGACCTCACCGCGATCGCCCGACAGGTCATCGAGAACATCGACCTCGCGCCGATCATGCGCGAGGCGAGCGGCGCGGCGTCGTCGCAGGTGGCCCGCTCCGTGCGCACCGAGGGGGCGCACGCGGACGAGTCGGTGGCCCGCTTCGTCGACCGGCTCCTGCACCGGCCGCACCACGGCGGTGCGGTGGCCCCCTGAGCGAGGCGGCCACCGCACGGCCCGATGCGCCGGCTACTTCTCCGATGCGCGGGTCACGCCCGCGGCCCGGTCCAGCGCGGCGTCCAGCGAGATGGCCGCGTCGATGAGAGCGAGATGGGTGAACGCCTGAGGGAAGTTGCCGATCTGCTCCCCGTTGAGCGCGATCTCCTCCGAGAACAGGCCGACGTGGTTGGCGTAGGTGAGCATCTTCTCGAAGGCCAGACGGGCATCGTCGAGGCGTCCGGCGCGGGCCAGCGCGTCGACGTACGTGAACGAACACAGCGAGAAGGTCCCCTCGGCGCCCTGCAGACCGTCCGGGGACGCGCTGGGGTTGTACCGGTAGACCAGGCTGTCGGTGACCAGCTCGTCGTCCATCGCCGCCAGGGTGGCGGTCCACATCGGGTCCTGGGGAGCCACGAAGCCGACGCTGGACATCCGCAGCAGCGAGGAGTCGAGGACCTGGGTCTCGTAGTGCTGGACGAAGGCCTGTCGCTCGGCGTTCCACCCGTTCTGCATGATCTGGTCGTAGATCCGGTCCCGTTCGGCCGTCCATCGCTCGACAGGTGCCGGCCGCCCGTGCGACGCCGCGAGCCGGATCCCCCGGTCGAACGCCACCCAGCACATCAGCCGCCCGTAGGTGAAGGACTGCCGGCCTCCGCGGGTCTCCCAGATGCCCTCCTCGGGCTGGTCCCAGTGATCGGCCAGCCACTCCAGCAGGACGCAGACCGCCTGCCATCCCTGGTGCCCCATCAGCATCCCGCGCCGGTCGGCGAAGTAGATGCTGTCCAGCGCCTCGCCGTAGATGTCCAGCTGGAGCTGGTCCGCGGCGCCGTTGCCGGCGCGGACGGGTCGCGACCCCCGGTATCCCGACCAGTGTCCGAGCTCCTCCTCCTTCAGGTCCGAGGAACCGTCCACGCGATACATGATGTTCAGGGGGCCGGTCTCTCCGCCGGCGTGCTCGGTGATCCGGTCCCGCAGCCAGCGACCCAACTGGGCGGCCTCATCGGTGAAGCCCATCCCGAGCAGGGCGTAGACCGAGAAGGACGAATCCCGGACCCAGGTGTACCGGTAGTCCCAGTTGCGCTCTCCGCCGACCTGCTCCGGAAGGCTCGCGGTGGGGGCGGCGACCAGCCCGCCGGTCGGGGCGTACGTCATGAGCTTCAGCGTGATTGCCGATCGCTGGAGGGTCTCCCGCCAACGGCCGGTGTAGGTCGACTGCCCGAGCCATGCCCGCCAGAAGCCGACCGCCTCGTCGAAGCAGCGCTGGATCTCCTCCACCGAGATGCTCCGCGGCGGACCGTCCGCAGCGGACTCGAGCACCATGCCGCGCACGTCGCCGGCCTCCAGGGTCAGCGAGACCCGCACGTCGTCGTCCACGACAGTGGCGCGCCCACGGCGAGCATCACCCGGTTCCCGCACCGAGTGCAGGGTCAGGCTGAGCTGGTCGGAGGAGAAGACGGCCCCCTCGTCGGTGACCTCGACATGGTGCGGTTTCAGGCCGTAGCCGAACCGGGGTGCGACGTCGATCTCGAACGCCATGCTCCCGCGCACGCAGCGGATCATCCGGACCAGCCGGTGTTGATCGCTGGCCTCACCCGTCAAGGGTGGCATGAAGTCGGCCACCTCCCCCATGCCACCGTCGGTGAAGAACCGGGTGATGAGAATGGCGGTGTCCGGGAAGTACATCTGACTCGTCCGGTACTCCTCCCCCGCCGGCCGGACGCGGAAATGACCGCCCCGGTCGTCGTCCAGGAGCGCACCGAAGACGCTCGGGGAGTCGAACCGGGGACAGCAGAACCAGTCGACGGAACCGTCCGAGCTGACCAGGGCGGCGGTCTGCAGATCTCCGATGAGTCCGTGGTCGGCGATCGCGGCTTCGGTGGTCATCGGTGCCTCCAGGTGGATGTCCGGCTCGGGGTCCCGCGGCGCGGTCGGAGCGCCTCGGCCCGGTCGAAGCGCCAGGCTCGTGTCTCCTCGGACAAGTGGGCATCACCCGGCGGGGAGGAATGCGCGGCCGACGGCCGGACCGTCGGGACCGTTGCAACCGCGATGTCGTCAGATCGTCGTCGACCGCGGCCCGGTGGCGACACGATGGGCGGACACGACGATGAGCCCCAGCGATCGGAACTGGGCGATGATCCCGAGCAGGTGCGACTCATCGGTCACATCGCCGTACATCCGCGCTCCGTCCGGCAGCTCCTCGATGCTCATGTCGCAGAACGCCTCACGCGCCCGCTCCGTCAACCAGCCGTCGACCTGGAATTCGTACGTCGTCGCCACATCCTGGCTCCCTTCTCGTCGGCCACCCACGATGCCGCCGTCCGCCGGCGCGGGCATCGCCCGCTCTGCGTGAGCCTGGTTTCTGCGGCACCGGACCATCCGGGTCGGACGATGCGACGACTCGTCCGAGAGCCGAGGGTCCAGCGCGTGGTGGAGCAACAGCGTGCGCCGATGCCAGGTCAGGCCGGGATGGGACGAGCGGTCGTCGGAACGGTGCTGCGATCGGGCGCCTCGATCGTGGTGCTGCTCGTGGCGTACTACGCGGCACCGCTGGACCGGGCCCTGACCCCGGCCACCGGACTCCTGTTCGTGACCGCTCTCGTGCTGTTCGGCGGGGCCGTGGCATTCGAGGTGCGCGCCATCCTGGGCTCGGTGCGGCCGAGACTGCGGGCCATCCGCGCGCTGGCGGTCGGCGTGCCCCTTCTGCTGGTGGTGTTCGCGTCCACCTACTGCACCGTCGACGCCCAGCAGAGCGGCGCGTTCACCGAATCGCTGGACCGCACCGACGGCCTGTACTTCACGGTCACCGTCTTCACCACCGTCGGCTTCGGCGACATCACCGCCCAGACCCAGCTGGCCCGGATCCTGGTCACCATCCAGATGGTGGTCGGGCTGCTCACCGTCGGCATCATCGCGAAAGTGGTGCTGGGCGCCGTCCAGGTCGCCGAGATCCGGCGGCGCGAACGGCCCGAGCTCACCGGTGTGCCAGGAACCGACCGGCCCTGACCCCGGCGGCGTGCGGACGAGGTCGGGTCAGGTCGGCGGTCTCGGCGGGGGCGCTGTCTCCGGTGCGGAGCCGGTTCCTGGCGTGCCCACGGCCTGCGGCGCGGGCTCGGCCTGCCTCGGGGGCTCGCGCTCGGTCGTGGATGTCTCGACCTGAGCCTCGGAGGGCTTCTCCGGCCGGCCGCCGAGGATCTCGATGGCGGCGAGGGCCAGCAGGAGGACCGACGCGATGATCAGGATCGTTCCTCCGGTCGGCTGGTCCTGGAGGGCGAAGACGAGCACGGCCAGCGCCACCGCGCCGATGCGCAGCCCGCGCACCTTCGGTCGCACCCACCTGGACACCGGTCCACCCGCCCGGTTCCCCCGGAGGCTGTGCAGGTGCCCCGCCGTCCACCGACGGATGCTGACGGCGGTGTCCGACGTGCCGGCGAGGAAGCCGGCGAGAGCCAGCACGAGACCGAGCACCATCAGCGCCCGCAGACCCAGCCGCAGGTAGGTCACCACGATGTCGAAGCCCGATGCGGTCGCCGGTGCTGCCGCGGCGGGCACCGCGCCGACCAGCAGGCCGCGCGCCACCAGCAGGCCCGCGCCCAGGACCAGCATGGACAGGACCAGCCCCAGGCCGATCCCTACGAGCGCACGGAACCGGTTGCGCGCCAGGTACAGGCCCGCGCCGAACAGCAGCAGCACGGTCCAGGGCAGGACACCGGCGACGGTGTCGAGGGTCGTGTAGGCCGTCTGGGCCCGCACGAGGGTGTCGGCCCGCGCCAGCCGCACGGTGGGATGCACCTCCGGGACCAGGTCCACGGCCGTCAGCCCCGCATCGCTCAGCTTCTGCTTGGCCAGGTCGATGAAGGGAGCCATGTCCAGGTAGACGCTGTCGCCCCGGACCACGACGGTCTGGCTCTCGCCGGACAGGACGGCGTCGATCTGCGCGTGGGCCGCCCGGAGCGCTGTGTTCCACGCCGACACGAAGGCATCGCTGGCCACCAATTCGGCGACCTTGTCGTGGACGAAGCTGGTCACGGCGGCGGTCAGCGTCGGGGTGAGGGCCTCCAACCGGTCGCCGAGCTGTGCCGGCAGTCCCTGGTCGACCAGCGCGGCCACACCGTCGTCGGCCAGGCCCTGGACATCGACGTACGTGAAGATCTCGTCGGTTATCCGATCGGTCAGCCGGGCCTGGACGTCCGGATCCTCGATGAGCGGGCTGATGCTGCGCACGAACCGGTCGGTGTTCGACACCTGGTTGTTCGTCCAGACGGCCAGGCCGGCCACCGGTGCCAGCACGCAGCCGACGACGATGAGCAGGACCGCGACGAGCGACCGCCACCGGAACCTGGGCTTGGGGGCGGGCGCCGTCGTGCGCAAGGTCCTGACCTCGCGCCGGAGCCGCTCCAGCTCGAGACGCTCGTCGGCGGTCACCCCTGGTGCAGTAGCCGGGCTGTCGAGCTGGGTCATCGTCGGCACCTCTCCCAGAATCTGTGGTGCCCGGCAGGGTGTGCGTCGTGCGGCTCCGGTGCCATCGCCTCCGAGGGATGAAAGGGCGATCACGAGCCGGAAACCGCTCCTCGCCCCGGGCACGGCCCGTGCCTCCCAGGCACGGTCACGACGCCGCCGCCGGGAATCCGGCCCGGGCGAGGCTCCCCGTGGCCGCCGGGCGCGGGCTCTTTCACCCGGTTCGTGCGACGCCGGCCGCGCCGGTCGGCGACACGGTTACCTCTCCCGGGCGACCGACCCGGCAGGTGCTCACCGAGGAGCCAGCCATGACCGACACCGGATCCGTGCGTCCCGCCGTGGACACGACCCGCGTGGCCTACAGCACGGCGCCGGGACCCACCGCGTGGACGGGCTGGGTCGTGTTCGCCGCATTCATGATGGTCATGATCGGGTTCATCCAGGTGATCGAAGGCCTCATGGCCCTGCTCAACGACGAGTACTACGCCGTGTCCTCGCGCGGTCTGGCCGTGAGCCTCGACTTCACCACGTGGGGCTGGGTGCACCTGTTCCTGGGCGTGGTGGTCTTCGCGTCCGGACTGGGGGTCCTGGCCGGCAACATGGCGGCCCGCTTCGTCGGCGTGGCGATGGCCGGGATCAACGCCGTCGTGGCTCTGTTGTTCATCGAGGCGGCGCCGGTGTGGGGACTCGTCCTGATCACCGTCGACGTCCTGGTGATCTACGCGCTGACCGTGCACGGCCGCGAGCTGCGCGACGCTCCCATGTGACCCCTGCCTGATCAGGAGCAGCCGGCGCTCGGCGGCTGGTTCCTCCCCTCGAGGGCTGGCGATCAGGAGGTCCCGCCGTGTCCATGGACAGATCGACCACCGGCAGCACGCTGTGGCGGCGCCTCGCCCTGGGAACAGGTCCCCTGAAGCGGAGCTCGGACCGCCTCCAGTTCCTGGCGCGGGTACTCCTGGGCTGCATCCTGCTGACCGCGCTGCCGATCGCCCTCGCCGTCGCCACGGCGGTCTACTCCCAGGCGCGGGCCGAAGCCAGCGCGCAAGCCGCCGGGCGACACGAGGTGGAGGCCACGCTCACGGAGGACGCAGCCCCCGACTCCGACAGCTACGAGGCCGCCCCCGCCTTCGACGGCTACGAGGCCGCTCCCCCGATGACCCGGGTCGCAGTCGTGTGGACCGAACCTTCGGGCCTCGGGCACGAGGGCTCGGTGGCCGTATCCCGGGGCATGAAGGCCGGCTCCACCGTCCGCATCTGGGTCGACGGCGACGGCGAGCCCACGATGCGGCCACTCAGCGATGGGGACATCACCGCCCGGAGCGCCGGCGCTGCGCTGCTGACGTTCCTGTGCACGTCCTCGGTCGCGTGCGGGCTCTACTTCGCGTTCCGGAGGAGCCTCGACCGGAGCCGCATGCGTCGCTGGGATGCCGACTGGGCCGTCGTCGAGCCGGTGTGGACGCGCGGTGTGCGCTGACCGTCCGGGCTCGGCGTCGCCTGGCGGATTCATCCGAATCGAGTGACGCGCGCCGGGCCGTGGGGACCGACGGTGACCGGCAACCGGGCACCCGGCTCGGGCCGATCGCCACTCCAGGGAGCACTCCATGACCGACACCCGCGCATCGCGTTCCGGCAGCAACAGCCCTGACGGAACCTGGGACAGCGCCCCGGAGCAGACCGGCTGGGTCGGCTGGATCGCCTTCTCCGCCTCGATGATGATGCTGCTCGGTGGGTTCCAGGCCATCCAGGGCCTCGTCGCCATCTTCGACGACGGCTTCTACCACGTGACCGAGAGCGGCCTCGTGGTGAATGTCGACTACACCGCCTGGGGTTGGACCCACCTGCTGCTCGGCGTGCTGATCGCCGCCAGCGGCGTCGGCGTGCTCGCCGGGAACGTGGCAGCCCGCACCGTGGCGGTGATCCTCGCCGCCCTCAGCGCCCTGGTGAACCTGATTTTCATCGAGGCCTACCCGATCTGGAGCATCATCATCATCACCGTCGACGTCCTGGTGATCTACGCCCTGACCGTGCACGGCCGAGAGCTGAAGAGCGTCTGATTCCGCGCCTGCATCCCCGTCGGCTCCACCGGCCCTCGACGACACCTGTCGTCGGGGGCCGGCCCTCTACCCCTGCCGGCCGTCGCCGGTCGGGTGTCCGCGCGTCGCTAGGACATCGCACTCCTGCCGGCAGCGGGCGTCGCCTCCGGGATCTCGTGCGACGCTGCGGCTTCGTCCCCAGTGGCAGGTTCGGCGGAGGCCGGGACCTCGGCAGCCGCTGGGACGGCGTCGGCCGAGCCGCCGCCGGAGTATCCCTCGGCGCGCTCGTCGGGGGCGGCCGCTCCCCGTTCCAGGCTCCCGGCCAACGCGATGGCCCACCGCCCCGAGGGGTCGACGTCGACGAGCAGGGCCTTGAACAGCAGCGTCATCGGGATCGCGAGCAGGGCGCCCACGGGACCGAGCAGCCAGGCCCAGAAGATCAGGGCCAGGAAGGTCATGGTCATCGACAGACCGACCGAGTCTCCGACGAATCGTGGCTGGATCAGCGACTGGATCACGAGGTTGAGCACGCAGTACACGGCGACGACCGTGAGCATCATCGGCACGCCGCCCTCGAGCAGGGCCAGCAGGGCCGGGGGGACGAGCCCGATGACGAAGCCGATGTTCGGGATGAAGTTGGTCAGGAAGCTCAGGAGGCCCCACAGCACCGGCAGCGGCACGCCGATGATCGC